>JASGFP010000077.1:0-20078 GCA_047605445.1 Rhodoblastus sp. | reverse complement strand
CGGCTTGGGCGGCGGAGGTCTGGGCGGCGGAGGTCTGGGCGGCGGGCTCGGTCGATCGGGCGGGCGCGGCGACAGCGAGAACGCCCTGCTGCCGGGCGTGCGGATCACCGCCGACACCGCCAACAATTCGATTCTGATCTACGCCAACCAGGCCAATTACAAGACGATAGAGCGTGCGCTGATCCAGCTCGACCGGCCGCGCGGCCAGGTGGCGATCGAACTGACGATCGCGGAAGTGACGCTCAACGACAAGCTGAACTACGGCGTCCAGTTCTTCCTGCAGAGCAGCGACGTCGGCATCCACGCGGACCGCGGCTCGCTCGTCAACACGGCGATCACCGCGCCGCTCGCCTCGGCTTTCCCGGGCTTCAATTTCCTCGCCGGCTCGCAGGCGAACCCGCGCCTCATCATCAACGCCCTGCACGGCTATACCGACGTGAAGGTGCTCTCCAATCCCTCTCTCGTCGTGGTCGACAACCAGCCCGCCACCCTGCAGGTGGGCGACCAGGTGCCGGTGCAGACGGGCAACGCCACCGTACTCAGCACCAGCAACACGGTCGTCAGCACGGTCGACTACAAGAACACCGGCATCATCCTGCGGGTGCTGCCGCGCATCACGTCGAGCGGCAGCGTAACGCTCGACGTCGAGCAGGAGATCAGTTCCGTGCCGAACGCCGACGGCACGACGCAGACGCTGACGCCGACGATCTCCGAGCGCAAGGTGAAGAGCACGATCAATGTAGTGAGCGGGCAGACGGTGCTGCTCGCCGGCCTCATCAGCGACAGCTATTCGCGCGGGCGCAACGGCATTCCCGTACTCGATCAGGTGCCGCTCGTCGGCGACCTGTTCACCCAGCAGACCAAGGGCGGCAAGCGGACGGAGTTGATCGTCTTCATCAAGCCGCAGATCATCCGCGACCCCGTCGAGGCCTCGGTCATCGCCTCCGAGCTGCGGGCGAAGATGACGGGTTCGCGCGTGCGGTCCGACGAGCCGCCCGGCGCCGTCTCGGCGCGCACGCCGCGCCTGATCCATTGAGCGGCGAAAGGCCGCCGCTCTCGGGAACCCGCCTGCCCTTCGCGACGCTCGCCCTGCTCGTCGCCGGCTGCGCGGCCAGCTTCGCCGCCGCGCCCGAGGTCGCCGGACTGTTCGGCGCCGCGCTGTTCGCGCTGGCGCTGGCCGTCGCGATCGTCGACTGGCGCGAGATGATCATTCCCGACTGGATGAATGCGGCGATCCTTGCGCTGGCTCTCGTGCAAGCGGCCGCAACTTCCGATGCCGGCGAGGCGTGGAGCGCTGCGGGCGAGGCGCTTCTGCGGGGCGCGGCGCTCGGCTGCGTGCTGCTGCTCGTGCGCTTCGTCTATCGCGCGGCGCGCGGCCACGACGGGCTCGGGCTCGGCGACGTGAAACTCGGCTTCGCCGGCGGCGCGTGGGTCGGCTGGAGCCTGCTGCCGGCCGCCATCGAAATCGCTGCGCTGTCGGCGCTCGCCGTCTTCCTCGTCGCGCCGCGCCTGTCGGGCCGCGCGCCGCAATGGAGCGAACGCCTGCCGTTCGGCGCGTTTCTCGCGCCCGCGATCTGGGCGACCTGGCTGATCGAGACGCTGACGGCGCGCTAGGCCGCGAGATCGGGATAGAGCGCCTGCAATCCTTCCGCGCTCGCCGCGCAAACGCCGCGCTCGGCGACGATGCCCGTCACCAGCCGGGCGGGCGTGACGTCGAAGGCGTCGTTGCGCGCGGGCGAGCCGTCAGGCGTCAGTTGAATCTCGACGATCGCGCCATCGGCTGCGCGCCCGCTGATATGCGTCACCTCGCGCGCGCTGCGCTGCTCGATGGGAATATCCTTCACGCCATCAGATATGCGCCAGTCGATCGTGGAGGACGGCAGCGCCGCGTAGAAGGGCACGCCATTGTCGTGCGCGGCGAGCGCTTTCAGATAGGTGCCGATCTTGTTGCAGACGTCGCCCGTGCGCGTCGTGCGGTCGGAGCCGACCATGCACATGTCGACCAGCCCGTGCTGCATCAGATGGCCGCCGGCATTGTCGGCGATCACCGTATGGGCCACACCTTCGCCGAGCAGTTCGAAAGCGGTGAGGCTCGCGCCCTGGTTGCGCGGGCGCGTCTCGTCCACCCACACATGCAGGTCCACGCCCGCGCGCACCGCCTTGTAGATCGGCGCGAGCGCCGTGCCCCAGTCGACCGCCGCGAGCCAGCCGGCGTTGCAATGGGTGAGGATGTTCAGCCGGCGGCCTTTGCGCGCCGCCATTTCCGCAATGACCTTCGCGCCGTGATCGCCGATGGCGGCGCAGGCGGCCACGTCCTCCTCCGCGATCCGCGCGGCTTCCGCATAGGCCAACGCAATGCGATCGCTGCGAGACGCAGCGCGCAGGACGGCGCGCACGCGGTCGAGCGCCCAGCGCAGGTTGGAGGCGGTGGGGCGCGTCGCCAGCAGCTTTTCATAGGCGCCATTCACACCCGCATCGGTGGAATCCTCGGCCATCGCCAGCGCGAAGCCATAGGCGCCGGTCACGCCGATCAGCGGCGCGCCGCGCACGATCATGACAGCAATGGCGCGGGCGGCTTCGTCGCTGCTCGCTAGAATGCGCGTCTCCAGCCGGTGGGGCAGCAGCGTCTGGTCGATGACGTGCACGCGCCGCTCATCGGCGTCGAGCCAGATCGTGCGATAGTCGCGTCCATCGATGCGCATGGTGGAACCCGTATCGGCCGCAACGCCGGCCGCGGCGCTTGTGGCCCATAGGCCTGCGCTTGTAAATGTCAGAAAAAGGAAACGCTCCATGCCGGGCATTACGCTGGCGCTCGCAGCCGGCACAATGGCGATCGTCTTCGCCGCGGCGGTGTTACGTGGACTGACCGGCTTCGGCTTCGCGCTTGCGGCCGTGCCGATGCTCGGCCTGCTGATGGCGCCCGCCCGGGCGGTGCCGGTCGCCATGTGCGTGGTGGCGGTCGGCGGCGTCTTCGGCGCGCGGCGCGCAATGACGGCCGCCGACTGGCCGTCGATCCGGCGCATATCGATCGCCGCCGCGCTCGGCACGCCCGCCGGCGTCTATCTGCTCAAGCACATTCCCGCCGAAGCCGCGCGGATCGCCATAGCCCTTTTCACACTGGCGGCGGTCTTCGGCGTCGCGCGGGCGGGCGAGACCGGCAGGCCGTTCGGCGCCCTGCGCGCCACGCTCTACGGCCTCGTCGCCGGGCTTTTCAACGGGCTCGCCTCCATACCGGGACCGCCGGTGGTCGCCTATTTCATGTCCTCCCCGCTCAGCCGGGAAGCGATCCGCGCCTCTATGCTGATCGTGTTCCAGATCACCATCTTCGTCGGGCTTGTGAGCGCGCTGGCGCTCGGCCTCATCACCCGCGACACGCTCGTGCTGGCGGCGTTGTCGCTGCCGGGCTTCTGGATCGGCAACACGATCGGCTCCCGCCTGTTTGCGGCCGGCTCCGACCAGGCTTATCGCCGCATTGCGCTCGCCTGCCTCGTCGCTATGGCGGTCGTGAGCGCCGCGCCCGCCGTTTCCGCGCTGCTGCATCGCTGACCCGCTGGCGACGCGGGCGAATGCTGCTAGGCTCGCGGCAAACAACGCCACGGAGGAAACATGCCGCGCCAGATCATCGATCTCTCCGTTCCCCTGCAAAACGACGTGCCCGCCGATCCGCCAGGCCTCGATCCGAAGATCGAGTATATCGCCCACAAGCAGAGCCTGCCGCAGATCCTGCCCTACTTCCCCGGCCTGAAGGCGGAAGACCTGCCGGACGGCGAAGGGTGGGCGGTCGAGCGCGTTCAGCTCTCCACCCACAACGGCACCCATCTCGACGCGCCGTGGCATTTCCATCCCACGATGAATCGCGGCCAGCGCGCCTGGACGATCGACGAAGTGCCGCTCGAATGGTGCTTTCAGCCCGGCGTGAAGCTCGACTTCCGGCATCTGCCCGACGGCTATGTCGCCACCGCCGCCGACGTGGAAGCGGAGCTGAAACGCATCGGCCATGAGTTGCAGCCGCTCGACATCGTGGTGGTGAACACCAGCGCGGGGCTGAAATACGGACAGGCCGATTATGTGACGTCGGGCTGCGGCATGGGCTACGAGGCGACCATGTATCTGCTGGAGCGCGGCGTGCGGCTGACCGGCATCGACGGCTGGAGCTGGGACGCGCCCTTTGTGCACACGGCGAAGAAATTCGCGCAGACGCATGACGCCAGCCTGATCTGGGAAGGCCACAAGGCCGGCCGTCACATCGGCTATTGCCACATCGAGAAACTGCACAATCTCGAAGTGTTGCCCGCGACCGGATTCACGGTTTCGTGTTTCCCGGTGAAGATCGAGCGCGCATCCGCCGGCTGGACGCGGGCGGTGGCGATCATCGGCTGAGTTCAGTCCGGCGCGCCGCCCCGCGCGAGCGCAACGCCCTTGACCTGCGCGTAGACGGGCATGTTCCCGGCAAGCTGAAGCGACTCCCACGAGCGCCGTGTGACGCGCGCGAGCAGGCGCGCGCCGGCGCCGTCCTCGCCGAGGGCGAGCACGACGATCATCTCCGCTTCGCCGGTCACGCGCGCGTGCAGGATTTTCGCGCGAAGAATGTTGACGATGGAACTGGGGCCGGGCGTTGCCGTGGCGAGGCTGACGTCGCCCGCCGTCACACGCAGCCTGCGGCGTTCGCCGATTGGGGATGGCGGCGCAGGCGTGAGAAACCGACCGCCGTCGACCTCGAGGTCGAGCAGGCCGTAGCGCGCATCATGCCCGCACACGACAGCGTCGAGCGTCACCGCAGCCTCGCGCGAGCGCGCGAAGGGCAGCGCGGGATCGCTCTGCAGGTCGGCGAGCGGGCCCGCGGCGACGACACGGCCCTTTTCCATCAGCACGAGATGATCGGCGAGACGCTCGACCTCGCGCATGTCGTGCGTGACATAGACGACGGGCAGCGCAAGCTGCGCGTGCAGCCTTTCGAGGTAAGGCAGGATCTCGTCCTTGGCGCTGGCGTCGAGCGCCGACAGCGGCTCGTCCATCAAGAGCAGGCGCGGCTGGCTGAGCAGCGCGCGGCCGAGCGCGACACGCTGGCGTTCGCCGCCTGACAGATGGCCCGGCGAACGGCCGAGCAGGCGTGCGAGCCCGAAGAGGTCGATCACCTCGTCATAACCGATGGCGCGCGACGCGGGCTCTTTCGGCGCGCCGTAGAGCAGATTTCGCGCGACCGACATGTGTGGAAACAGGCTCGCCTCCTGAAAGACATAGCCGATGGCGCGGCGATGCGTGGCCACGAATTGCGCGCCGTCTTGCCAGATCTCGCCGCCGATGGCGCAGGATCCGTCGGCGATGCGCGTGAGGCCGGCAAGGCAGCGCAGCACGCTCGTCTTGCCGCAGCCCGAGGGGCCGAACAGAGCCGTGACGCCGGGCGCAGGCGCCGTGAAATCGGCGTCGAGCATGAAGGCGCCGATGTTCCCGCGAAAGCGCGCCTGAAGCCCCGCCCCCATCACGCGCGCACTCCGGCGACGCGCTTTTCGATCAGGATCATCGCCAGCACGACAGCAAACGCGAAGACCACCATGCCGCCGGCCAGAATGTTGGCCTCGCGCCATTGCGAATTCTCGACATAGTCGAAGATGGCGGTCGACAGAACGCGCGTGCGGCCGGGGATATTGCCGCCGATCATCAGCACGACTCCGAATTCGCCGATCGTATGCGCAAAGCCGAGGATGGCGCCGGTGAGAAGGCCGGGGCTCGCCATCGGCAGCGCCACGGTCCAGAAAGCGCGCCAGGGCGAAGCGCGCAATGTGGCGGCCGCCTCCAGCGGCCGGTCGCCCATCGCCTCGAAGGCGTTGCGGACGGGCTGCACGACGAAGGGCAGCGAATAGACGATGGAGCCGATGACGAGGCCGCCGAAAGTGAAGGCGAGCGTGCGCGCGCCCCACAGGCCCGCCAAAGCGCCGCCCGGCCCCTGAGGCCCCAGCGCGACGAGAAGGTAGAAGCCGAGCACGGTCGGCGGCAGCACGATGGGCAGTGAGACGAAAGCCGCGACGATTTCTTTCCAGCGCGCGCGCGACCGCGCCAGCCACCAGGCGAGCGGCGTGGCGACGACGAGAAGAATGATCGTCGTCAGCGTCGCCAGTTCGAGCGTGAGTCCGATGATGCGGCCGAGATCGGCGGGAAGGCCGTTCAGCATCGCTGCGCGATCTCGCGGCTGGTCAAGGCGTCGGGCGGCATCGGCGATCCGGATGTTGTATCGCCGGGAGAATAGCGCAGCCGCGCGCCGCGCGCCAATCGCTGCTTGCGAGCCGCAATATCCTTGCGCAGGCCGGAGGCCGGACGCGAAGGCGGGCTCCTCAGGATGAGGTTTCGAGTTGCGTCATGCCCGGCGGATCACATCTCTCTGCCGCTCAGAACTGCGCCTGCTCCGCCTCGAGATAGGCAATACTCACGTACTTTCCGATGTTGTTGGGCCAGCCCTTCGTCTCGGCCGCCTTGTCCGCGACGCGCGGATCCTTCATCGCCACCGCCAGTGCGCCTTCGAGAGGTATGCCTTCCTTCACCGCTTTCGTGCAGGCTTCGTAGATGCCCTGAAACAGCGAGCGCTGCCAGTCGAGAACCTTCACGCCGGCGTCGCCGTGCTGGGGGACCCAGATCGCCGTTGCGCTGTTCTTCGCCAGCGCGTCGATCGCGTCGAGCGTGCCCTGATAGGAGCCGTCCTCCATGTTGGCGATGCGGCGGTCCATCAATATGTCGCCGACGCACATGACCTTGTCTTCGGGAATCTCTATGGCGATGTCGAAGGGCGTGTGCGCGGTTCCGTAATGATGGATGCGCAATGTCGCGTCGCCAAGCGGCAGCGTGAAGCCGTGTTCGATATCCGTGCCCGGCGGAACAATGCGCGTGCCGGCGCTCGCCTGGTTCGTCCATTTGAGCATGGAATCGCGCCAGGACGTTCCCGTGCCGCCCTCGATCGCCGTGCGCGTTCCCGCCATGGCGTAGATCGGCAATTCCTTGCCGTAGGCCTCGACGAAGCCGTGGTTTCCGAGCCAGTGATCGCCGTGATAATGCGTGTTGAAGACGCCGATCACCGGGGCCTTCGTCACGCCCTGCAACTGGCGGATGCTCATGCGCGCGATCTGCAGCGAGGCGCCGCTGTCGATGACGACGACGCCCGTTTTGCCGACGACGAAGACGATGTTCGACATCAAGCCCTGATTTTCCGGCGTTGGAAAACCATCGGGCGCCTCGACCATGTAGACGTGTTCGCTCAGCTTCCGGATCGGCTGATCCTTGACCGGCGGCCCGGGAATCACGTCGTCGTCGCCGGCGAAAGCGGGCATGCAGAGATTGTATTGGGTGAGCGGAAACCCGGCCGCCGCCGCCCCCGTCAGAACGCCTCGCCGCGTGATCGCCATCTGCGCCTCGCTTTGTCTACTTGTATTTGTAGAAATCGGCGTTGAGCGCCGACGACATTTTCTCGACCTCTTCCGGAAAGGCCATCACGCCGACATTGTCGACGCAGAGCTTGACGTAGCGGTCGAGCGCGGCGCGGTCGCGCGCCTTGCGGTCCTCGCGCGTGTAGAGGCTCAGCGCCTCGTTGTCGTCGGAATGACTTTGGTGGCAATTGCCGTTGCAATTGTGCTCCTTGAGGAGCGCGCGGCCTTCCACGATCGCGGAATCTTCGGCTGATGCCGCCGATGCGCAGAGCGCCAGAAGCGCGGCGAGGGCGAGGTCATGCAATCGCAAGGGCGCGCTTCTCCTTTCGCTGGTCGACCAGCCGGTCCGTGACGACGGCGCCGATCCACATGGACCAGAGAACGATCCACGAGGTCAGCGCGAAAACCGAGGCGCCGGACACGCCAGCGCCGACCGCGCAGCCGCCGGCCAGAACGCCGCCGAAGCCCATGAGGCAACCGCCGGCGATGTAGCGCCGCATGGACGAGCCGTCGTGAAAGCCCTCGAGCTTCAGATCGCCGCCGAGCGCACCGGACATGAAGGCGCCGAGGAAAACGCCGGGGATGAGGCCGAGGTCGAAACTGACCTTCTGGCCGGGGGGCGCGAGCACATACATCAGCATGTCCGCCGAGGGCGAGGTGAAGCTGATGGCGTGGACGGGAGCCATTTCAAACGAGACGGCGGCCATGTGGAAATTGAACCACCAGGCGGCGCCGACGGTGAGCCCGACGCCGATGGCGGCGGCTACATAGGCGAGCCGCGTCTTCGCGCGGATGGCGATGACCACGCCCGCGATCAGCCACAAGACCGCGAAGAGGAGACCGCCCGCGTTGCCGATGTGGAACATGGCGAGCAGGTCGCGCGCGGACGCGTCGATCGTCCACCAGCCGTTGACCGCCGCGCGCGCAGGCGACAGCAGGCCGTCGCGCGACATCTGCGCGACGACGGCGAAGACGAGGCCCGACAGCAGCGCGCGCAGATTGCCCGTCGCCGACAGCACCAGCATCCGGCTGGCGCAGGCGCGCGTGAGAACCATGCCGCAGCCGAACATGAGGCCGCCGATGATCGCGCCCGACAGGCTGCCGGTGTTGTTGAGCTGGCGCACCGCGCCGGTGTCGAACAGGCCGAGCAGGATAAGCGCCTGCGTGACGATGAGCGCGGTCGAGAATGTGAAGAGCCATATGGCCATGCGCTCGCCGAGCACCCCATGCGCGATCTCGAGCGTGGCGGCGCGCAGGCAGAAGCGCGAATATTGCGCGAAGGCGCCGAACAGAACGCCAATGATCAGGCCGCCGAGCGCGAGAACCCACTGGTCCCCGATGTGATCGATCAGCCAGTCGATCATGTCAGGGCTTGATGTAGGCGTAGTGTTCGCGGAACTGCAATTCGCCGAGGCGCACGACGCCCGACGGCGTGAAATCCGCGTCCATCACGAACTTGTCCTTGCCGATATTGCGCCGCTTCATGGTGATCTCGCACACCTCGAAAGTGACGCCCTTAGCCTTGAGGCCGGAGATCAGCGGCGCGTATTCGGCGCCGCTCTTTGGATCTTTCGCCCCGTCGAACAGGAAGTCGATGCCGTCGGCATGGGTGACGACGACGATCTTCGTATCCGGCGCGACATCGAGATGGTTGCGGATGTTGCGCAGACCTTTGAGCGCCTGCTCCGCCGCGTTGTCGATGTGATAGACGACCTTGTCGCCGGCGAAGGCCGGCGTCGCGCCGACGAGCAGGAGGAGACCGAGCCCGATCCGCTGCAGGGCGTTACGAAATGCGTTCATGTGAGCCTCCTTCTGTCGAGGTCAGGCGGCCATGCCCGGATTGCCTTCGACATTCTTGAGCGTGGGCATGTTGAGAACCGGCGGCCTGATCGTCTTCTTCGCGCGAAGATTGCGCGCCACGAGTTCCCAGATCGGCTCGCCGCCGGCGTCGCGCGCGGCTTCGGCGACCGGCGCCCAGCCCGCCACCTTGTATGTCTTGTCCGCTTCGACCGGCTTGCCGTTCAGCGCCATGTCGGCGATGCGCGAACCGATAGTGGCGGTCGGATCGCAGGAATAGGACATGCCGCCGACGCGCACCATGTCGCCGCCCTGCTGATAATAGGGATCGGCGTTGAAGAGATTGTCGCAGACGTCCTCGAGCACGCCCTTGATCTGCGCGCCGGTCATCTGCGTGACCGTGGTCCAGGGATAGGTGATCGCGGTCTGGTCGAGCAGGTTCTCCATGCGGATCGGCTCGCCCGGCAGGATCGTCGTGCCCCAGCGGAAACCAGGCGAGAGCGCGATTTCGGCGTCCTTCTCCTGCATCAGGGCGTCGAGGATGATCTGGTCGAAACTGCCGTTGAAATTGCCGCGCCGGTAGAGAAGCCCTTCGCTCACCGCCAGCGTCTCGTCGAGCTTTTCCTCGTGGGGGGCGCGCTTGGCCTTGATCAGCGCCTGCATGTCGGCGTCGGGCGGAAGCAGGTTGGCGAAGACCGGCAGCAGCCTGTAGCGGAAATCGGAAACCTTGCCGTTCTTCACATCGAGATCGAGCACGCTGAGGAACTTGCCGTTGGAGCCGCCGTTCATGACGAGCGTCTTGCCGCTTGCATTGGCGACGATGGTCGGACGCGGCACGCCGTCGTGCGTGTGGCCGCCGAGAATGGCGTCGACGCCAGTGACGCGCGAGGCCATCTTGAGATCGACGTCCATGCCGTTGTGCGAGAGAACGACGACGACGGAAGCGCCTTCGCCGCGCGCGGCGTCGACGGTCTTCTGCATGTTCTCTTCCTGGATGCCGAAGGTCCAGTCGGGCGCGATGTAGCGGGGATGGGCGATCAGCGTATAGGGAAAGGCCTGTCCGATGACAGCGACTTTCACGCCGTTGACGTTGCGGATCGCATAGGGCTTGAACACGGGATCGCCGAAATCGGCCGTCTTGATGTTCTGCGCGACGATGTCGATCTTGCCGGCGAAATCGCCGTTCGCGACTTCGAGCACGCGCTCCTGCCCGTAGGTGCTCTCGAAGTGCAAGGTCATCATGTCGACGCCAAGCAGCTTGGCGGCGTCGACCATGTCCTGCCCCTTGCTCCACAACGCGAGGCCGGAGCCGTGCCAGGTGTCGCCGCCGTCGAGCAGCAGCGCGCCGGGGCGCTGCGCGCGGATGCGCTTCACCAGCGTCGCAAGATGGGCGAAGCCGCCGACCTTGCCATAGACGCCCGCATAGCGCGCGAAGTCGAGGTAGGTGAAGGCGTGCCTCAGCAACGGGTCGTCGGGAATGTCAAAATATTTGAGAAACGCTTCGCCCACGACATGCGGCGCTTTGCCCGCCATGCCCGCGACGCCGATGTTGAGATTGGGCTCGCGGAAATAGACGGGCAGAAGCTGCGCGTGGCAATCGGTCATATGCAGCAGCGAGACATTGCCGAAAGGCGGCGCATCGTAAATCTTCTCGGCGTTCTTCTGCGCCTGGGCGAAGCCCGCCGCAGGCGCCATGCCCGCGGCGCCCGCCACGCCGAGCATTGTGAGGAATTCACGACGATCCATCTGTCGGCCTGTGCGCTTACTGATTGACGGGCGATTGCGGATCGAGCAGCAGGGCCATCAGATCCTGAATCTGCTTTTCCGTGATGATGCCCATGTGCCCTGCCCGCGGCATGTTGGAGCAGGCGTTGGTGGCCTTGGAATTGTAGATGCGCGCCCAGGTGTATTTGAGCGTCTCTTCGTTGTTTGGCCGCAGCTTGCCGTAGCCGAGCAGACTCGGGCCGATCGTGCCGTAGGAAATTTCCTTCGGCGAAATCTGATGGCAATTGTAGCAATTGCCTCCGTTGGGCGCGTCGGCCTTGTCGGTGGAGGTGAGGCCGCGGCCGCTTTGCGCGATCTTCTCGCCCTCCTTCCAGTCGCCGAGATACTTGCCGTCGGAGGGCCATTTGATCGACGCCATGTTCTCGGCCTCGATCTTCTCGCGCATCTTGGCCGAGTCCTTGTCGTCGGCGTGCTTCGGGTCGGAGCAGAAGGCCTGCGTCGCGTCCTGGTCGAGGCGCGAGAGTTTCGCTATGCCCTTGTCGCGGAAGCTCGACTGCACCATCGCCTTGAAGGCGGCGTCGTCTGCGCCTGCGCCCCAGTTGGTGTCTGCGGCGAAGGCCGGCGCGCCGGCGGCGAGAACGGCGAGAGTGAGAAATGTCTTCTTCATGTCCCTCTCCTTACCGCTTGATGCCGGGCGTCTGCATGATCGCGCCGTTGGACGTCGCGGCCATGAACATCGACAGCGCGACAGTCGCGTCCGATCCGTAGATCGGCTCGGGGAAACGCTGCTGGCGGAAGCAATCGGCGAGGCGCCATTGCATACCCCACATCTGGCCCGCGCTGACGCGATAGGCGGGCCACGACGTCCATCCCGACGCTGCGCCCTTTGGCGTGGGAATATTCGGCAATTCCTGCAGGCGGATGCGCACGCCTTCCTGACCATGGCAGGTAGCGCAAGCGAAATCGTGCGGCCCGCCCTGATAATAAAACATGCGCCTGCCCAGATTGAACATCGCCTGTTCCTTCGGGTGTGCGAGGCTCACCTTCACCGGCTTGTCCTTCGACATGCCGGAGATGAATGTGGCGATGGCGTTGAGCTCGTCCTTCTCCGGCGAACCCCAGTTGGCGTTTATATATTTCGAGACGTCGACGCCCTGCAGGTTCGTCATGCAGGTCAGCACGCGGCTTTCTGCGTCCTGCACCTTGTCGGTGTCCTTGAAGTAGCGCGGCAGTTGCGCATAGGCGCCGGCGACCACGCCTGCGCCGAGGCCGAGATCGCATTTTTCCAGCGAGACGTTCTTCGGTCCGGCGGGCTTCTTCCAAAGCTCTTCGCCGCTTGCCTCGAACAATTCGGCCGGGTTGCCGTCCTTCAACGCCTCGCGATATTTCTCGATGCCCTCGATCGACTTGTCGCCTTCTGCGAAGGCGCCGGCTGCGCCGAGCAGCGCGGTCGCGGCAAGCGCGGCCATTGCGAAATTCAACCCTCTCATCATTCCCCTCCCGAGCGGCGATCCGGCGTCCCGGATCGCTTGCGCATTATTTGTCTCGACACATCGCTCACGCCGAGGACGCACCCGCTGACCGTGCAGCTCGATGGTCCGACATTACGCGGAAACAAGCTGCGTCATTGCGAGCGAAGCGAAGCCGACGACCGAATGATTCCATGCCGCTTCGAGGCGCGCTAGGTCACGGTCGCTTCGTCGGTGCGCGTGTCGCCCTTGCTGTCGGTCCAGGTCACGGCGATCTTGTCGCCAGCTTTGCCGCCCTTGATCTTGAAGGCGAGGTAGGGGTTCTTGGAGACCGACGGCCCCCATTGCGCGGTCATCACGTCCTTGCCGTTGAGCTTGGCGACGACTTCCGAGATGAACCAGGCCGGCACGACGTTGCCGGCCGAATCCTTGCGGAAGCCCGTTTCCATCTCGTGGTTCATCAGAACCTTCACTTCGGTCACGCCATCCTTGGAGGCGGCGCGGATCTTCATCGGATTGCCCATGTATGTCTCCTTCGTCGCCTGATCAGCCGCCGCAGCCGCCGAGCGTGACCTTGATTTCCTTGGTCGCGGTGTAGAACTTGCCGTCGGCCTTCACGAGCGCGATGACGTTGGACGTCTGGCCCATCTTGATGCGCGTCGTCACGTCGGCGACCATGTCGGGCGTGATGTCGAAGCTCGCCGCGAGCATGTTGGGATTCTTCTCGACGAGGAAGGAAATCTGCGTCGTGTTCGGCAGCTTGCTGACGGCCTGCAGCGGCACGACCGCGCCGTTCTCGGCGATGTCGGAGGCGAGAAGCTGCACTTCGCCGCTCTCCTTCGGACCTTCGGCGCCCATCGCCTTGTAGGTATCGGCGAGAGTCTTGCCGTCGAAGGCCGCCTTGTTCCACGCCGCGAAGGCGAGGCGCGGCGCGATCGCGGCGCCGAAGGCGGCGATCAATCCGAACAATCCGCCATTCTTCAAGAGCTGGCGTCGGCTTGTCTGGTTCAGCATGGAATGAGCCCTCCACATTTTCGGTGTATTCGCTTGCGGTGTCACTTGCCCGGCGCGCCTTCGAGAATCCACGTCACGAGCGTCTTGATATCCTCGTCCTTTATATCAGGCTGCGGCGGCATCGCCATATCGCCCCACACGCCCTCGCCGCCGTCGCGAATCTTCTTCGCGAGTTTCGCGGCGACGTCCTGACCCTTGTATTTCTGCGCGACCTCGACGTAGCTCGGGCCGACGAGCTTCGAGTCGACGGCGTGGCAGGCGAGGCAGCCGGAGGTTTCGGCTATTTCCATCGCAGGATGTCTTGCGGGCGCATCGGCTGCCGACGGGCCCGTCGTCTGGCCGCGCACCGGACCGACGCGCCGGTTCTGATCGGCGATATTGCCGTGCGATGGCAGCGCATAATCCGGCAGCACGGACGAGATCTCGACCTTCTCCTTGCAATTCTTCATGCAGGCGGCCGCATGCGTGTCCGGCTTCTCCGGCTTGCCGGCGAAGACCGTACTCGTCCACATGTCGTGATCGTAGGTCATGCCGTTGCGGTTCGGCATCAGCTTCTGCACGTCCTTGATCGTCTCCTCGTTCAACACGAAATCGTCGGGCACGATTTCCGAGAGATTGAGCAGATAGGCGAGCACCGCATAGACCTGATCGTTGCTGAGACTCTTGGGCGCGTTCCACGGCATGGCGCGGCGGATGTAATCGAAGATGGTCGAGACGGTGGCCACCTTCATGAAGGTCGTGCGGCCGGGAAAATCGGGACGCATCAACGAGGCGACGTGGCCGGTCTTGACGTCGTCCTTGGTCACGCCGCCGATCAGCGGCATGAACACCTTGTTGCTTTCGCCGAACGTGCCGTGACACGAAGCGCACTTGCTCTCCCATATCGTCTCGCCGTCAGAGACGCTGCCCGAACCTTTCGGCAGGCCGGCGAAATCCGGCCGCACGTCGATGTCCCACGCCTTCACTTCGTCGGGCGTAGCCGCGCGGCCGAGGCCGAAATCGTCGAGCGCGCGCGCGGGCGAAGCGGCGGCGAGCAGCGCTGCGAGCGCGAATGCGGTCTTAGAGAACCTGAACATTGCCGACGTCACCGCTCTCGACGACCTTCCACGACTGGATGGCGTTGTTGTGATAGATGGAGCGCGTTCCGCGCACCTCGCGCAAGGCGCGGTAGCCGGGCTGCACATAGCCCGTCTCGTCGGTGGCGCGCGATTGCAGGATCGCCGGCCTGCCGTCCCAGTTCCATGCGACGTTGAAGCGCGTGAGACATTTCGGCAGCGACGGCCCCTGCAGGCTCGCCTCGACCCAGTTGATTCCGCCATCGAAGGACACGTCGACGCGCTTGATCCTGCCGCGTCCCGACCACGCGAGGCCTGTGACGTTGTAGAAGCCCTTGTCGAGCAGCGTCTGGCCGCCCGACGGCGAGGTGATGACGGATTTGGCTTCCTGGATCGACGTGTATTGGCGGTGCTGCCCGTCCGGCATGAGATCGATATAGTGCACCGCCTCGTCCTTGGTCGCGTAAGGCTGGTCGCCGACCTCGATGCGGCGCAGCCATTTGACCCAGGACACGCCCTGCACGCCGGGCACGACGAGGCGCAGCGGATATCCGTTCTCCGGCCGCAGCATTTCGCCGTTCATGCCATAGGCGACGATCACTTCGCCCGATGTCACGAGTTCGATCGGGATCGTGCGCGTCATCGCCGAGCCGTCGCCGCCTTCGGCGAGCACGAATTTCGCCTTCTTCCAGTCGACGCCACAATCCTCGAGCAGCGTGCGCAAGGGAACGCCGGTATATTCGCTGCATGACAACATGCCGTGCGTATATTGCACGGTCGGCACGGCGACATTGCCCCATTCCATGCCGGTGTTGGCGCCGCATTCGATGAAATGCATGCGCGACACGGACGGAAAGCGCATGAGATCGTCGAGCGTGTAGACCTTCGCCTTCTTCAGGAAGTCCGGCGACGAGCCGTTGACCATGAAGCGATGCTTGTTGGGGTCGATGTCATACCAACCCTGATGATGGCGTTCGAAATGCAGGCCCGAAGGCGTGATGATGCCGAACATGCCCTGCAGAGGCATGAAGGAGACCGACGCGCCCGCCACCTGCGTGAGGCCGGGGCTCTGCCGTCGGATCAGGCCGCCTTCGTATTTCGAGGGCATGCCGTAGGGCGTGGCGGCGACCGGCTGCCCGAGCGTCGTCGCCCAGGGCTGGGGCTTGAGTATGAGGTCGTCGCCCTTCGGCGCTTCCTGAGCCGTCGCCGCGCCGGCGCCGAGCGCTGCGGCGGCCGCGAAGACGCCGCGCAGAAAATCGCGACGGCCGCCGCTGACGGCGGCGATCTGGTCGGGCCCCAGAAAATTTTCGGGCGCCTTGCGCAGCCGCGCCGGATTGGCGGCTTCGGCCGTCGCTCCCGGGCCGATATCGGAACCTCGTCGCATCCTGTCTCCGCGCATGCTCGCGTCGGCGCCTGCATGTTCGCGCGTGTCTGGATGATGCGTCGAGGCATCCTCGGGCCAAAAGGGCATATCCCCGTCGCCCGCGTTTCCGTTCCCGCGTTCCGGGTCTGTCGCAAGCGCCCGGTTACGCAGCCACAATAGCGCGCCGGATGCGAGCCGCTATCGGGGACGGCGCCGGGAACGGATGGGTGAAAACCCCTACCCGGCGTCGGAAGCGTCGGCCGCCCAGGCGATCAGTTGCGCGACCGAGCTCACGCCGGCTTTCGTCATCAGATTGTGGCGATGGTTCTCGACTGTCTTGGCCGAGATATCGAGATCGGCGGCGATCGCCTTGCTCGTCTTGCCGGCGATCACCAGCGACAGAACCTCGCGCTCGCGTTCGGTCAGCGCGCCGAGCTTGCGCTCGAGAGCCTCGCGCCGCCCGAGTTGCGACAGCGCCGCGCGGCTCGCGGCCAGCGCATCGCTGATGCGGTCGAGCAGCACCTGATCGTCGAAAGGCTTCTCGAGAAAGTCGATTGCGCCGTGCCGCATCGCGCGCACGGCCTTGGGCACGTCGCCGTGGCCGGTGATGAAGACGATTCCGGCGGGCGCCTTGCGGCGGTGCAATTCGCGCTGGATCTCGAGGCCGCTCACGCCCGGCAGCCGCACGTCGAGCACGATGCACGACGGCCGGCCATTGTCGAAGCGCGCGAGCAATTCCGCGCCCGAAGCGCAGGCGAGATGATCGTAGCCGACGGAGCCGACGAGAAATCCGACGGCGTCGCGCACGGCGGGATCGTCATCGACGACGTAGATGATGGGCGCGCGTTCAGACACCGGCGGGTTCCTCGATCAGCGGCAGATAGAAGCGAAAGACGGTCGCGCCATTCGCGCCTGCATCCACGGAGAGACCGCCGCCATGCGCCTCTGCGATGGTGCGGCTGAGCGACAGGCCGAGGCCGAGGCCGTTCGTCTTGGTCGTGAAGAAGGGATCGAACAGGCGTTCGGCGGCGCCCGGCGCGAGACCCGGCCCGTTGTCGCTCACGCTGATGTCGAGACGGCCGTCCTTCACGCGCACCCGAAGCGCGACTTCCCTGTCGTCCTGCGCGGCCACGGCCTCCAGCGCATTCTGCAGGAGATTGATCACGACCTCTTCCAGTTGCAGGCGGTCGGCGCGCACGGCGGGCAGGCTGTCGGGAATGTCGGCCTCCACGATCACGCCGGCCGCCGTCGCCGTCGGCTCGAACAGCGCGAGCGCATCGTGCAACGCGGACGCCGGATCCATCGGCACCTGCGGGGCCGGATTCTTGCGCACAAAATCCTTCATGCGGCGCACGATGTCGCCGGCCCGCTCGGCCTGAACGGCGATGCGCTGCACCGCATCGCGCAAGCCCTGCGGATCGGCGCCGGCATCGATGCGACGCTCGCAGCCGCGCGCATAGGTGAGGATGGCGGCGAGCGGCTGGTTGATCTCGTGCGCGAGCGAACTCGCCATCTCTCCCATCAGCGACAGGCGGACCGTGTGCTCCATCTGCTCGCCGCGCGCGCGCGCCGCCTCGTGCGCAAGCTGCAATTCGCGCGTGCGCTTGCGGACGAGGTAGGAAACGCGTGCGACATGGGTCAGCCACCACACGAGCGCAAGCGCGATCAGCGCGGCCCAATAGCCGTGCGCGACGATGAAATCGGCGAGGCCCAGCCGCGTGAAGGGCGCGTAAGGCCCAACCTTCAGCGCGCGGTAGAGATCCTGCACGCTGGCGTAATCGTCGGGCGCGGCCCAGGCCTTCTCGTCCTGCCCCGGCTGCATGGCGAACAGGGCCTGCGCCACCTCGCGCGCCAGCGGGGCCGCCGTCTGCGCCACTTTCACGAAGGGCCAGCCGGGATAGAGCCGTGTCGAGACCTGGCAGGCGAGCGCGCCCGACGGCCTGCGGCCGATCACACGGAATTCATCCCTGGCGATTGCGCGCTCCGCCAGCAACTTTTCGAGCGCGCAGGAGCGGATGATTCCGGCGTCTGCGCGGCCGTCGCGCACCGCGCGCATGACTTCGTCGACGGGGAAACCGACGAAGACCTGCCGCATGTCGCGCGCGGGATCGACGCCGCGCTCGATGATTTCGCGCGCCGCCGCCCGGTAGCCGAAAGCATCGGGCGCCACGGCGGCGACCCGCAGGTTGCGCAGATCGGCGAGCGACTGGATTTCGGGATGGTCGTCCAGCACGAAGACGGTCGCGCCGACCGCTTCGGACGGCGGCGGGCCTTCGATGTCCTGTTCGGTCGCCAGCGCGCTCGCCGAATAATCGACCTTCAGTTCGAGATAATGGCCGGGATTGGTGATGAGGAAATCGAGCCGATGCGCCGCCACCGCCGCGGTCAGAAAGGCGGCCGTGCCGCTCACCAGCTGAAACCTGTATTGCGGCAGGGACCGCGCGAGATGATCGAAGGTCGATTGCCAGGTGCGCTCGGCCTCCTCCGCGCCGCGATAGGCGAGCACGCCGATGCGCACGGGCGACGGCTCGGCGGCGCGCGCGCCGTGCATACAGGCAAGCAGGACCAGAAGACCTGCCAGAAAGCGCGCGAGACTTGCCATTCCCCTCCGACCACACGCGGTGCGCGACGTCGTACGTCTATTCACGCCCGCCGGCCCGCGTCTATCATCCCCCGAACGCGCGCGCAGGCGAAAATCCGGCGAACCCGGTTGCATATTCGTATATTCAAATTATTATATACATCAACCGCCGGCGTCAGCCCGACAATCAACGGGAAGGAAATCCACCCATGACCAACACACGCTCGATATGGCGTCCGCTCGCGGCCTTCGCCGTTCTCGCCGGCGCCGTGTGGTCCGGCGCGCCGGCTTTCGCGCAGACCCTGCCCGGCCCGCTGGTCAGCGCGCAATGGCTGTCGGAGAATCTCGACAAGGTGCAGGTGATCGACGTCGGCGAGGACAGGGACCGCCTCGTCGCACAGCCGAAATTCGTCGTCGACAAGAAGACCGGCGCCAAGATGCTCGTGGAGGCGGGCGGCCATATCGCCAATGCGCGCTTCGTCGATTTCGCCGCCATCCGCGAGGAGCGCGTTGTCGAGGGCGTGAAGCTGAAATCGATGATGCCGACGAAAGAGTCTTTCGAGAAGGTCATGGACGCCGCCGGCGTCGATCAGGGCAAGCCGATCGTGATCGTGGCGACCGCCGACACCGTCTCCTCGCTCGACATGGCGACGCGACTCTACTTCCAGCTCAAATATTTCGGCGACGACAGGATCGCCGTCATGAACGGCGGCCTGAACGCCTGGCTCGCCGCGGGCCTGCCCGTCTCGACCGATCCTGTCGCGACGAAGGCCGGCGACTGGAAGGCGACGGCCGAACGCACCGACATTCTCGCCACCACCGACGACGTGAAGGCCGCGATGAAGACCGGTGCGGCGCAGCTCGTCGACGGGCGCCCGCTGGCGCAATATTTCGGCATCGCCAAGAGCCCGGTGGTGAAGGCCGGCGGCCATGTGGAAGGCGCCAAGGCGCTGCCGACCGAGGCCATCGCCAGATCGGTCGGACCCTCGCAGCAGTTTCTCGGCGAGAAGCAATATACGGCGATCTACAAGACGCAGGGCATCGACGCCTCGAAGCCTTCCATCGCCTATTGCAATACCGGCCATTTCGCTTCCGGCGCATGGTTCGTGGCGAGCGAGATCATGGGGCAGAAGAATGCGAAAATGTATGCGGGCTCGATGAACGAATGGACCAATCTCGGCAATCCCGTCGTCGGCCTGCCGCAGTAAGCGGCGGCCTTCGCCTCAACGAGGATCGGACATGACCTCATCCATTCGTCCATTCTGGCCGCCGCTCGTTGCAGGCTCCGCGCTCGGCGCCGTGCTGTTCGCCACCTATCTCTTCACCGGCCACGGGCTCGGCGCCAGCGGCGCGGTGACAGGCGCAACCGCGTGGATCGGCGGCCACGCGGCCCCGGCGGCGGCGCGCGCCAACGGCTATTTCGGACCAATGCTCGAGGGCAATCCGCTCGCCACGTGGATCACATGGGAATTGCTTGGCGTGATGATCGGCGCGCTGCTGTCGGCCTATGCGTCGGGCCGCTTCCGCGTGCGCGTCGATGGCGCGATGCGGTTCGGCGCGGGCGGGCGGCTCGGCCTGGCGCTTGCGGGCGGCGTGCTGTCTGGCTTCGGCGCGCGGCTGGCGCGCGGCTGCACCAGCGGGCTCGCGCTGTCGGGCGGCGCG
>JASGFP010000076.1:0-20212 GCA_047605445.1 Rhodoblastus sp. | reverse complement strand
GCTCGGCGGCATCAAGGACATGGGCGGCCTGCCGGATCTGATCTTCGTGATCGACACCAACAAGGAGCAGCTCGCGATCAAGGAGGCGAACCGCCTCAACATCCCGGTCGCCGCCATCCTCGACACGAACTGCGATCCCGACGGCATCGCCTATCCGATCCCGGCCAACGACGACGCCGGCCGCGCCATCGCGTTTTATTGCGATCTGGTCGCCCGCGCCGCCATCGACGGCATCGGCCGCGGTCAGGGCGCCTCGGGCGTCGATCTCGGCGCGTCCGATGAGCCTGCCGCGGAAGAACTGCCGGCGCCGGCGGCCGTGGCCGATTCCGGCGACGAGCCGACCGAAGCCTTCGAGATTCTGTCCGCCCCGCGCGGCGCGCCCGACGATCTCGCCAAGCTGACCGGCGTCGGCCCGCAGATCGTCAAGAAGCTCAACGACGGCGGCGTCTTCCACTTCTGGCAGATCGCCGCGATGAAGCCGGAGGACGCCGCCAAGCTGGACGCCGACCTCAAGCTCAACGGCCGCATCGAGCGCGACGGCTGGATCGGTCAGGCGCGCGGCTTCCTGGCCGCCTGATTTCAAACGGACCGCGGGCCTTCAGCCCGCCGAAGTTGCGAGCCTGAAGGCTCGCGGTCCATTCGCCCGCGCCTTCCGGCGCGGGCTCCCTCTATTCTAGGAGTATCTCCATGGCCACGATCTCTGCCGGCATGGTGAAGGACCTGCGCGAAAAGACCGGCGCGGGCATGATGGATTGCAAGGTCGCGCTGACCGAAGTCGGCGGCGATATCGAGGCGGCCGTCGACTGGCTGCGCAAGAAGGGCCTCAGCAAGGCCGCCAAGAAGTCCGGGCGCGTCGCCGCCGAAGGCCTCGTCGCCGCTCTAGTGCGCGACAAGGGCGGCGTCGTCGTGGAAGTCAATTCCGAGACCGACTTCGTCGCCCGCAACGAGGAATTCCAGGCGCTCGTCCGCTCCATCGCCGCAGTCGCGCTCGAGAAGGGCGTCACGGAAGTCGACGCGCTGTCGAAGCAGCATTATCCCGGCGGCTCCGGCTCGGTGGCCGACGCCATCTCCAACGCCATCGCCACAATCGGCGAGAACATGACGCTGCGCCGCGCCGCCATGCTGTCGGTCAACGACGGCGTGATCGGCCAGTACGTGCATGCGCCGATCGCCGACGGCCTCGGCAAGATCGCCGTGCTCGTCGCGCTGGAATCGAAGGGCGACCCGGCCGTTCTCGCGCCGCTGGCGCGTCAGCTCGCCATGCATGTGGCGGCGGCTTCGCCCGTTGCGCTCGACGCGGCCAGCGTCGATCCGGCCGTGATCGAACGCGAGAAGGCCGTGCTCGCCGACAAGAACGCCGGCAAGCCCGCGCATGTGCTGGAAAAGATCGTCGAATCCGGCCTCAAGACCTATTTCAAGGAAGTGACGCTGGTCGATCAGGTCTCGATCCATGCCGACCACGCCGGCAAGACGGTGGCGCAGGCCGTGAAGGACCATGAAGGCAAGGCCGGCGCGCCGATCGCCATCAAGGGCTTCGTGCGCTACGGCCTCGGCGAGGGCATCGAAAAGGCGGTCGACGATTTCGCCGCCGAAGTCGCGGCGGCCGCCAAAGGCTGAAAATCCGGGAAGCGGGCCCACGGGCTCGCTCGGCCGTCATATCCGGCAGAACAGACGCCGTCCGCATCGCGGGCGGCGTTTTTTATTGTCTGGAACTGGAATCTCTCGAATTTCATGACCTTGGTCATGTCTCTCAAATGACTGACGGCACTCACGAACAAGCTTCGCCCGATGCAATGTGGCGATGTTCGGACGGTCAACCGTTCGAACTAAGGCGCAGAATTCGCGTCCGGGCCATTCCGGTCCTCCAGCCGGAACAACGGAACGCATACGAGTTCATTCGCGCGCCGAAGCGTTGTTTCTGGCCGGGACGACGCATAGGACCGACGGTTCGCCGCCGGAACGCGAGAATGAGCGGAGGAGCGGCGACCCCCATGCCGCTCCTCCTTTTCATTTGCGCGGCTTGAATATTTGCGTGGCCTCCGGCGTCGCGCGCGCGTCTTGCCGCTTTTCCCTGCAAACCCTATGAAAGCGCGCCGCTCGGTCTTGTCGGGCGGCGGCGATTCGACTCCAGGCAGGCGAGAGATGACTACGTCCCCCCGTTTCAAGCGCGTGCTGGTCAAACTGTCCGGCGAGGCGTTGCAGGGCGGCCAGTCGCACGGGTTGGAGCCGGCGACCGTCACGCGTATCGCCAAGGATCTCGCCAGCGCTGCGCAGGCCGGCGCCCAGGTGGCCGTGGTCGTCGGCGGCGGCAATTTTTTCCGCGGCCTGCAGGGCGCCGACAAGGGCATCGAGCGCGCCCGCGGCGATTCCATCGGCATGCTGGCGACCGTCATGAACGCGCTGGCGCTGGAACAGGCCGTGGAAGCGCAGGGCCAGCCCGCGCGCACGCTGTCGGCGGTGGCCATGCCCTCGATCTGCCAGCCCTATTCGCGCCAGGCCGCGCTTGCCCATCTCGCCAAGCAGCGAGTCATCATTCTGGGCGGCGGCACCGGCAATCCCTTTTTCACAACCGACACGGGCGCTGCGCTGCGCGCCGCCGAACTTTCCTGCGACGCCATCATGAAGGCGACGCAGGTCGACGGAATCTACACCGCCGATCCCAAAAAGGACCCCAATGCGACGCGCTACGACACGCTGACGCATGACGAAGCCATCGAAAAGCGCCTCGCCGTCATGGATACGGCCGCCTTCGCCCTTGCCCGCGAGAACCGTATTCCGATAATCGTCTTTGCATTGGCCGAGCCCGGCGCGATTACGAGCGCCTGGGAGGGCAGGGGGCGCTTCACGCTGGTTACGCCGGCGGCCGGCTGACCGGCGCGCCGCTTTTGCGCCGCGAACCGGCGCCCGATTTACAGGTGAGGACATGTCCGCGACTTTCGATCTCAACGACCTCAAGCGGCGCATGCAGGCGTCCATCGCCTCGCTCAAGCACGAATTCGGCGGCCTGCGCACCGGCCGCGCGGCCGCCAGCCTGGTCGAGCCCGTGCATGTCGAGGCATATGGCCAGTCCATGCCGCTCAATCAGGTCGCCACCATCTCGATACCCGAGCCGCGCATGATCCAGATTCAGGTCTGGGACAAGGCGATGGTGATCGCCACCGACAAGGCGATCCGCGCCGCCAACCTCGGCCTGACGCCGACCGTCGAAGGCCAGATTTTGCGCGTGAGAATGCCCGAACTGAACGAGCAGCGCCGCAAGGAGCTGGTAAAGGTCGCGCACAAATATTCCGAGGAAGCGCGCGTCGCGATCCGCCACATCCGCCGCGACGGCATCGACACGCTCAAGAAGCAGCTCAAGGACAAGGTCATCAGCGAGGACGACGAGAAGCGTCACGCGACCGAGGTGCAGAAGGCGACCGACGCGGCCATCGTCGAGGTCGACCAGGCGCTGGCGACCAAGGAAAAGGAAATCATGCAGGTCTAGGGCCTGCATGACGCCGGTCCCGCGACACGGGAGACGAGATGAGCGAGGGCGAAAATCGCGAAGCGGGCGGGGCGGCCTCCGGGCCGTCGGCGGTCGTGCGTGAAAAGGCGCCGCGCCATGTCGCCATCATCATGGACGGCAACGGGCGCTGGGCGGCGAGCCGCAAGCTGCCGCGCTTCGAGGGCCATCGCCGCGGCGTCGAGGCTTTGCGCCGCACCGTGCGCAACGCCATCGACCTCGGGATTTGCTGGCTGACGGTCTATTCCTTCTCGGCGGAAAACTGGTCGCGCCCGGCCGACGAAGTCAGCGGGCTGATGGGTCTGCTCAAGCGCTTCATCCGCAACGATCTCGCCGAACTCCATGCCAATAACGTGCGCATCCGCGTCATCGGCGCGCGCGAGGGACTGCCCGCCGACATCGGCCCGCTGCTGAGCGAGGCCGAGGACGTCACGCGCGGCAACACGGGTCTGGTTCTCGTCATCGCCTTCAACTATGGCGGCCGGCAGGAGATCGTCGCCGCCGCGCGCGCGCTGGCCGAAGACGTCGCGGCGGGCAGGCTCTCGCCGCAGCAGATCGACGCGGAAGCTTTCGAGCGCAAGCTGTATACGTCGGACATTCCCGACCCCGACCTCATCATCCGCACGTCAGGCGAGTTGCGGATTTCCAACTTCCTGCCGTGGCAGGCGGCCTATTCCGAATTCGTGTTCACGCCGACGCTCTGGCCAGACTTCGACCGCGCGGCGCTCGAATCCGCGCTTGACGAATTTGCCCGGCGCGAGCGGCGTTTCGGCGGCGTCGACGCTGTCCGGCCTGTGCAGAAGACGGCTTCGTGACCGATACGCCCGCCGGCATGGCCGCGCCGAAAGGCCCGAACTTCTCCGACCTGCGCACGCGCGTGATCTCGGCGCTCGTCATGGTCGCCGCCGCCGTCGGCGCGCTGGTGTGGGGCGGGGCGCCCTTCGTCCTGTTCTGGCTGGCCGCCGCCATCGCGATGAACTGGGAATGGCAGAAACTCGTCGGCGAGGAACGCCGGCTGCCGCGCGTCGTGTTGGGCGGCGCGGCATTGGCGGTCGCCTGCGCCTTCGCGGCGCAGAACGGGCCCGACATTGCGCTCTTCGTTCTCATCGCAGGCGCGCTTGGGGTCGGCGCGATGGCTGCCCCCGGTCTGCGGCTGTGGGCGGGCGCGGGCGTCTTCTACGCAGGCGCGCTTATCGTCTCGATCGCGATCATCCGGCCGCCGTTCCTCGCCATCCTCGAACCGCCCTATAATCTCAGGGCGATACTCTGGCTGTTCGCAGTCGTGTGGGGGACGGACGTCATGGCCTATTTCGGCGGGCGCCTGATCGGGGGCCCGAAACTCTGGCCGCGCGTGTCGGCCGGCAAGACCTGGTCGGGCACGCTGGTCGGCATTTTCAGCGGCGCGCTGCTCGGCCTGGCCGTCGCCGCGATCAAGCCGGCGGGGCCCGTCGCCGTGCTGCCGCTGATTCTTGTCGGCCTTGCAGCGGGCGCCGCCGCGCAGGCCGGCGATCTTCTCGAATCCTCCGTGAAGCGCCGCTTCGGCGTGAAGGATTCGAGCCAACTCATCCCCGGCCACGGCGGCGTCATGGATCGTCTCGACGGATTTGTCGCCGCCGCGCTGTTCGTCGCGCTGCTGAGCGTCGTGCGCGGCTCCGCGACGGTCGCCGAAGGTTTGTTCGTATGGCTCTAGAAACGCAGCGCAGGATCGTTCTGCTCGGCGCCACCGGTTCGATCGGCCGTTCGACGATCGACATTGTGGAGCAGGCGCCGCAGTCCTTCTGCGTCGAGGCGGTCGCCGGCGGCCGCGATGTGGCGGCGCTGGCCGAACTCGCCATCCGCGTCGGCGCGCGTTTTGCCGCCATCCGCGACGAAAATCTTTACGGCGACCTGAAAGCCGCGCTTTCGGGCAGCAAGGTCGAGCCCGCCGCCGGCGCGAAAGCGGTGGTGGAAGCCGCCTTGCGGCCGGCCGACATCGTCGTCGGCGCCATCTCCGGCGCGGCGGGCGTCGAGCCGACCTACGCCGCGCTCGCGGAAGGCCGCACCATCGCGCTCGCCAACAAGGAATGCCTCGTCTGCGCGGGCCACCCCTTCATGCGCAAGGTGGCCGAGACCAAGGCGACCATCCTGCCGCTCGACAGCGAGCATGACGCGTTGTGGCAGGCGCTCGGCGGCGCCGACGCGAAAAGCGTCGAGAAACTCATCATCACCGCCTCGGGCGGCCCGTTCCGCACCTGGAGCGCCGAACAGATCGCCGCCGCCACGCGCGAACAGGCGCTGAAACATCCCAACTGGTCGATGGGTCAGAAGATCACCATCGATTCCGCCTCGATGATGAACAAGGGGCTGGAGCTGATCGAGGCGCATCACCTGTTCGGTGTGCCCGCCGACCGGCTCGACGTGCTGGTCCATCCGCAATCCATCGTCCACGGACTGGTGGCCTTCGCCGACGGCTCGGTGACGGCGAGCCTCTACGCGCCCGACATGCGCGTGCCGATCGCCCATTGCCTGGCGTGGCCCGACCGGCTGCAGACCAACGCCAAGCGGCTCGACCTCGCCGAAGTCGCCACCTTGACCTTCGACCGGCCGGATCTGAACCGTTTTCCGGCGCTGGGCGTCGCCATGGAGGCGCTGCGGCAGGGCGGGGCCATGCCGACCGTGCTCAACGCCGCCAACGAGATTGCGGTCGCCGCCTTCCTGGCGGGCGAGATTTCATTCCCTCAAATTGCCCGTATTGCCGGCGAAGCCTGCGAGCGGGCGGTGCGCGAAGGCAATGCGCGCGAGCCGGCCTCCATCGAGGAGGCGCTGGCCGTTGACCATATTGTCAGAGAAAGTTCCCGGGCCTCCTTGGCCGCTAAAGCTCTATCCGGCATGGTAACGGTTCAGTAACCATTTCGCCCTCGTCGCGCCGCGGCCCGACGATGAAATGCGGCGAGCCGGAGGCCATATGTTGGATGCGTTGTACTCGGTCGGGCTCTATGCGATCCCGTTCATCGTGGTCCTGACCGTCGTGGTCTTCTTCCACGAACTCGGGCATTTCTGGGTCGGCCGCCGCTGCGGCATCAAGGTCGACGCCTTCTCCATCGGCTTCGGGCCGGAACTCTTCGCCTTCGTCGACCGTCACGGCACGCGCTGGCGCGTGGCGGCCCTGCCGCTCGGCGGCTACGTCAAGTTCCACGGCGACGCCAACGGCGCCAGCATGACCGACGACGCTGCCGTCGAGGCCATGCCGGCGGCTGAAAAGGCGGTGACCTTCGCCGCCCAGCCGATCTGGAAGAGATCCGCCACCGTCGCCGCCGGCCCAATCGCCAATTTCATCCTGGCCATCGTCATCTTCTGCGGCGTGTTCTTCGCCTACGGCCGCTCGGTTCTGACGCCGCGCGTCGACAGCGTCGCCGCCGGCAGCGCGGCGGAAGTCGCCGGCTTCCTGCCCGGCGACCTCGTGCTCGAGATCGACGGCCAGAAGATCGGCAGTTTCAACGAATTGCAGCGCATCGTCACGACCTCGCCGGACAAGGCGCTGACATTCCTGGTGGATCGCGCCGGCAAGGGCGTCTCGCTCACGGCCACGCCGCGCCTCAAGGAAGTGGAATCCTCGCTGGGCAAGACGCGCGTCGGCCTGCTCGGCGTCCAGGCCGGCGGCAAGCCGGAGGACTGGCGGACCGAGAAATACGGCCTGGGCGAATCGCTCAAGCTGGCCACCCAGGAAACCTGGTTCGTCGTGCGCCAGACGGCCGGCTATCTCGGCGGCCTCGCGATCGGCAAGGAGAGCCCGGACCAGCTCTCCGGCCCCGCGGGAATCGTGCAGGTGTCGGGTGAAATGGCCAAGCTCGGGGTCGCGGCGCTGCTCAATCTGGTGGCGATCCTGTCGATCTCCATCGGCCTGCTCAATCTCGCGCCGGTTCCGCTGCTCGACGGTGGACACCTGATGTTCTATCTGGTCGAGGCGATCCGGGGCCGCGCGCTCAACGAACGCGCCCAGGAAATCGGTTTCCGCATCGGAATCGCCGTCGTGGGCGGGCTGATGGTGCTGGCGACGTACAATGACATCGCCCGCCTCGGACCGCCGATCCTGAAGTGGATCCTGCGCGGTTAACCATCCGCTGACCATGTTTGTGTCGCGTCGGCCACGCCGGGCCAAAAAGGCCCGATAATGGGTTGATCGGCATTTGCAGGTTAACGTAAACCGGTTAGAAGCAACCTGCGGTCGAGCCTGAAAAAGGCTCGGCCTTTCAAGATTGAAGCGGCCTGCGCGCCAGTGAAAGCGGGCAGGGCGGCCGCCCCCGGGGCGGTAGGTTGAGTGCAGGCCTTTCGGGGCCGCGAAGAACACAGGGATCGGCGTAATGCATCGTGCGCACGGAATATGGACCCGCCTGGCCATGGTCGGGTCGCTGGTCGTGGGGCTCGTGGCTTCGAGTCTGGCCTACGCTCAGTCGGTTACGGTGCACGGCAACAGCCGCGTCGACGCCGAAGTGGTCCGCTCCTATTTCACGAGCACGGACGCCGCCGGCGTGGCGGCCGGCGAGAAGGCGCTGCGCGCCAGCGGCCTGTTCTCCTCGGTGCGCGTGAGCCGCAGCGGCTCGAACGTCGTCGTCAACGTCTCTGAAAACAACGTCATCAACAACGTCGCGTTCGAGGGCAACAGCAAGGTCAAGGGCGACCAGCTCCGTCCCGAAATGCAGCTGCGCTCGCGCGGCCCCTTCAGCCCGTCGGTCGCCGCCGCCGACGTCGAGCGAATCAGGGAAATCTACCGCCGCTCCGGCCGCGCCGCCGCCAAGGTCAGCTACCGCACGGTCAATCTGCCGAACGGCCGCATCGACGTCGTCTACACGATCGACGAGGGCGACAAGACCGGCGTGAAGGTCATCAATTTCTCGGGCAACCAGGCCTATTCGACCGGCAAGCTCGTCGGCCTGATGCAGACGACGGAAATGAACTTCCTGTCGTTCCTCAAGAACACCGACGTCTACGATCCCGACCGAATCTCGTCCGATCTCGAACTGATCCGCCGCTACTATCTGAAGAACGGCTACGCCGACTTCCAGGTCGTCAGCAACGAGGCGCATTTCGATGCGGCGCAGGGCGGCTACATCGTCAACATCACGGTGAACGAAGGTCCGCAGTATCGCGTCTCCAACGTCGCCGTGCAGTCGCATCTCGCCGATGTGCCTGGCGAATCCCTGATGCCGCTGGTCCGCCTGTCGGCCGGCGAGGTCTATAACGGCGATCTCGTCGAGAAATCCGTCGAGGCGCTGACCAAGTCGCTGGCGCGCCGCGGCTACGCCTTCGCGCAGGTCCGCCCGCGCGGCAACCGCAACGCCGCGGCCCAGACGGTCGGCATCGACTTTGTGATCGACGAAGGCCCGCGCGTTTACATCGAGCGCATCAACGTGCGCGGCAACACCCGCACGCGCGACTACGTCATCCGCCGCGAGTTCGAAATCGGCGAGGGCGACGCCTACAACCGCGTTCTCATCGACCGCGCCGAGCGCCGTCTGAACAACCTCGGCTATTTCAAGAAGGTCCGCATCACCAACGAGCCGGGCGCTGCGCCCGACCGCGTGGTCATCAATGTGGAGGTCGAGGACCAGCCCACCGGCAACTTCTCGGTGTCGGGCGGCTATTCGACGTCTGACGGCTTCATCGCGGAAGTCTCGGTCAGCGAGTCCAACTTCATGGGCCGTGGCCAGTATGTCCGCGCCGCCGCGACCATCGGCCAGCGCACCAAGGGCCTCGAGTTCAACTTCACCGAGCCCTACTTCCTCGACACGCGCGTGGCGGTTGGCTTCGACCTCTACGTGAAGAAGAACACGACGTCCCGCTACAGCGTCTACAATACGACGACGGCGGGCGGCACGCTGCGCGCGGCGTTCCCGATCACGGACGAACTCACCTTCGCGCCGCGCTACTCGATCTATTCGACCTATCTGTCGATCCCGAACGATCTGAAGCATCCGTACGACGACTGCTCCTATCCGATCCCCGGCATCACGCCCGGCCCGACAGGATTCTGGCCGGCCAGCATCTTCGTGAACTGCGCCACCAACGGCGAAGCCTCGATCGCGATCAAGGCGCAGCAGGGCACGACGCTAACCTCGATGTTCGGCTACACGATCGCCTATTCGACGCTCGACAATCCGAAGAAGCCGACGGACGGCATCTACGCCGCCCTCAACATGGACGTGGCCGGCGCCGGCGGCGACCCGCGCTTCTTCCGCGCCACCGGCGACGCGCGCTACTACAAGGAAATCCTCGACAATGTCGTGGCCTTTGCGCGCGTGCAGGGCGGCATCATGGAAGGCTATGGCGGCTACAAGCTGCGCGTGACCGACCAGTTCAACCCCGGCCCCTCGCTGGTCCGCGGTTTCGCGCCGGGCGGCATCGGCCCGCGCGATACGTCGAACCCCTTCAACTACAAGGGCAATTCGCTCGGCGGCACGCGCTATATCGGCGCCTCGCTCGAAACGCAGTTCCCGATCTTCGGCATGCCGCGCGAACTGGGCCTGAAGGGCGCCGTCTTCGCCGACGCCGGCACGGTCTGGGGCTACGCGGGCAAGACGAACTTCACGACGCAGCAGGACCTGCTGCTCTACGGTTCGGATCCGATCACCGCGCCGATCATCGGGGCGACGGGCTGCGTTCCCGCCTATTCGAGCCCCTGGTTCGGCCCCGGTTCCTGCCTGCAGGTCGGCGGCGACACCCGCAAGATCCGCTCGTCTGTCGGCGCCTCGCTGTTGTGGGATTCGCCGATGGGCCCGATCCGCTTCGACTTCGCCAAGGCGCTCAGCAAGTCGAAATACGACCAGACGCAGTTCTTCCGCTTCTCCGGCGGCGGCAGCTTCTGATCCCACGCGAAACGCAATCTCGAGCGGCCCCTTTCGGGGCCGCTCTTGTTTTGCGGGCCTGGTGCGCCGGGTCCGAATGCATTGGCGCTCGAAAGGCGCGCGGCTATAAGGGATGAGGCGCCCGCGCAGGGGCGGACCGGCCGTGCGGAGCGAATGAGCGAACCCTTCTTCTTTTCCCTCACGAATGCGCCGACGGTCGGCGATGTCGCCGCGCTCGTGAATGCGCAATTCGACTCGCAATTCGCCGCCCGCCGCGTCGAGGGTCTGGCTGCGCTGGAACGCGCCGGCGCGCGCGACCTCGCCTTCTACGACAACCCCCGCTACGCCGACGAACTCGCCCGCACGCGCGCGGGCGCCTGCCTGCTGCGGGCGAGCGCTTTCGAGCGCGCGCCTGTGGGCGCCGCCGCGCTGATCGTGGACGATCCCTATCGCGCCTTCGCGCGGATCGCGACGCGTCTCGTACCCGACAGTCTGCGCGCCGCGCCAATCTTCGCCAAAGGCGTGTCGCCGCAGGCGCAGGTCCATGCGCTGGCGCGGCTCGAGCCCGGCGTCGACGTCGAGCCCGGCGCCGTTGTCGGCGCGGGCGCCGAGATCGGCTCGGGTACGCTGATCGGCGCCAATTCCGTCGTCGGCGCTGGCGTGCGCATCGGCCGCGATTGCGTCATCGGCGCCGGCGCGACGCTCACGCACGCGCTCGTCGGCGACCGCGTCATCCTTCACCCTGGCGTGCGCGTGGGGCAGGACGGCTTCGGCTTCGCGCTCGGCCCGCACGGCCATCTCAAGGCGCCGCAGATCGGCCGCGTCATCATTCAGGACAATGTCGAGATCGGCGCCAATTGCGCGCTCGACCGCGGCGCGACGCGCGACACGATTGTGGGCGAGGGAACCAAGATCGACAACCTCGTGCAGATCGCCCACAACGTCGTCGTCGGCCGCCATTGCATCATCGTCGCGCAGGTCGGCATTGCCGGCTCCACCGAACTCGGCGACTTCGTGATGGTCGGTGGCCAGACCGGCATCGCCGGCCATCTTCACATCGGCGCCGGCGCCAGAATCGCGGCGCAATCCGGCGTCATGCGCGACGTGCCCGCGGGCGCCAGCGTTGGTGGAACGCCGGCGCAGGATCTGCGCCGATTTCTGAAGAACGCCGCCGCGGATCGCCGCGCGCGCAGGGAGAAGACAACGTGACGAGCGAGACGGTGAAGAAACTCGAAGCCTTCGACATCCAGAAAATCCTGGCTTCGCTGCCGCACCGCTATCCCTTCCTGCTCGTCGATCGCATCGTCGACATCGACGGCGATGAATCCTGCGTCGGCATCAAGAACGTCACGATCAATGAGCCGCAGTTTCAGGGGCATTTTCCTGAAAGGCCCGTGCATCCCGGCGTGCTCATCATCGAGGGCATGGCGCAGACGGCCGGCGCCATTTGCATCCAGGCGCACGGCAAGGGCGAGAAGCCCTCGCTCGTCTATTTCATGACCATCGACAAGGCGAAGTTTCGCAAGCCCGTGCTGCCGGGCGACCGGCTCGAATATCACATGAAGAAGCTCAACCAGCGTCGCAACATGTGGTGGTATTCCGGCCGCGCCATGGTCGACGGACAACTTGTCTGCGAGGCCGAGATCAGCGCGATGCTCGCGCCGCCGACCGCCTGAGACGCGCGGCGTGGCCGCCGAGATTCATCCCTCGTCCGTCGTCGCGCCGGGCGCGCGGCTCGGGCGCGGCGTGAAGATCGGGCCGTTCTGCATCGTCGGCGACCATGTCGAGCTGGCCGATGGCGTCGAACTCGTCTCGCATGTCTCGCTCGCCGGACGCACCACAATCGGCGCGCGCACGAAAATCTATCCCTTCGCCGCGCTCGGCCATCCGCCGCAGGATCTGAAATATCGCGGCGAGGACTCATCGCTCGGGATCGGGCAGGATTGCATCATCCGCGAAGGCGTCACCGCCAACCCCGGCACGGCTGGCGGGGCGATGCAGACGATCATCGCCGACAATTGCGTCCTGCTCGCGCAGGCGCATGTCGGTCATGACAGTTTCATCGGCAATGACGTCATCCTGTCGAACAACGTGATGATCGCCGGACATGTCCGCATCGGCGACTTCGCGATTCTCAGCGGCGGCGTCGCCGTGCATCAGTTTTCGCGCGTCGGCGCGCATGCCTTCATCGGCGGCGTCACGGGTCTCGAAGGCGATCTCGTTCCTTACGGGCTCGCCTTCGGCAATCGCGCGCATCTCGCCGGTCTCAATCTCGTCGGACTTCGCCGCCGCAATTTCTCGCGTGAGACGATCGCCAATCTGCAGGCGGCCTATCGCATGATCTTCGAGAGCGACGCTCCGTTCGCCGCGCGTATCGACGAACTCGAAGCATTGCTGGGCGGCGATCCCCATGTCGCGCATCTCGTCGCCTTCCTGCGCGAAGGCGGCGATCGTCCGCTGTGTCGCCCGCGCCGCGGCGCGGGCGCGGACGAATGAAGCTCTTTCTCGTCGCGGGCGAAAAATCCGGCGATCTGCTCGGCGCCAAGCTGATGCAGGCGCTGCGCCGGCTCGCGCCGAATGCGCGGATCGACGGCGTCGGCGGCGAAGCGATGATCCGCGAGGGCCTCGCGAGTCTGTTTCCGCTCGAAGACATCGCGGTCATGGGCTTCACATCCGTCATCGCCCATCTGCCGCGCCTGCTACGACGCATTGATGAGACGGCGCGCGCGATCGTCGCCGCGGAGCCCGACGCGCTCGTCATCATCGACAGTCCCGACTTCACCCACCGCGTCGCGAAGAAGGTGCGCGCGCTGGCGCCGGCCATTCCCATCGTCGACTACGTCAGCCCATCGGTCTGGGCGTGGCGGCCGGGCAGGGCGCCCGCCATGCGCGCCTATGTCGACCGCGTACTGGCGCTCTTCCCGTTCGAGCCCGCCGCGCATGAAAAACTCGGCGGCCCGCCCTGTGTTTTTGTCGGCCATCCGCTCGTCGAGCATCTCGATGAGCTTCGTCCGAATGTCGAAGAAGCGCGCCAGCGCGAAAGCGATCCGGCGGTGTTCCTGTTGATGCCCGGCTCGCGCCGTTCGGAGATCGAACGTCTCATGCCGGTCTTCGGTCAGGTTCTGCATCGCGTCGCGCAGCACGGCAGACGGATGGAGGTTATCCTGCCGGCCGTCGCGCATCTGGAAGACGCTATTCGCGAGGAATTGCGCTCGTGGCCTTACAAGCCGCAGGTCGTGCTCGGCGACCAGGCGAAACTTGCCGCTTTTCGCCGCGCGCGCGCGGCGCTCGTCGCATCCGGCACGGTCACGCTCGAACTCGCTCTGTCGGGCGTGCCGATGGTGGTCGCTTACAAAGTGTCGCGCGTCGAGGAGCTGGCCAAACATTTCATCGACGTGCCGTCCATCGTTCTATCCAATCTCGTGCTCGGCGAGAATGTCGTGCCCGAGTTCATCCAGCGCGACTGCACCGAGGCAGCGCTCGCCAATGCGCTGGCGGTCCTGTTCACGCACGGCGCGCAGCGCGACCGGCAACTCGCGGCGTTCAGGGACATTGATCGCGTGCTCACGCCGCTCGGCGGCGAGACCCCGAGCATGGCCGCGGCGCGCAACGTGCTGGAAGCCGCAAGAAAAAAGCCCGGCGCGAAGCCGGGCTGAGTTCTGGAGGTAAGCGTTCGAGCGGCGCTTCAGAAAGCGCGCGCCGCACGCAGTCGCAGCCGGTAGAGATCGGCCTGGCTCTTGAATGCGGGCAGGCCGCGCGCAAGCAGCGCGGCGTCGGAAGCAAGGCCGACCGGGCGGCTGGTCACGCCATGCTGCCAGGTGAATTCCGTGCCGACTTCGAAATTCTTGATCGGATTCCAGATCAGGCCGGTCGCAAGCTGGATTTCCTTGTAGTTGGTCACGCCGACGCCGAAGTTCGCCGAGCCGAGCGCGGCCGCGCCCGGCGCCGGGTTGAGGGCGTTGTTCGAGTAGTTGACCTGATAGTAATTGCCCGTGAGCGTCGAGCTGAGCGAGGGCGTCCAGAAGTGGCGGAACGCGCCGACCACCGCGAATGCCTGTCCGAATTCGCAGCTTCCCGAATAGGTCCACACGCAATCGGCTTCGAGCGAACCGCCGTGCCAGCCGTTGCCGGAGGAGATGCGCCCGGCGCCGATGCCATAGCCCGTCGTCGAGTAGACGCCGCCGTTGTAGGACAGATCGTTGCCGTCGACATAGCCCATGGCGCCGCGCGCGAACGTCGCCTGCAGCCACAGCACGTCACCCTTGGCGAGCATGTCCAGATTGAATTTCACGCCGGCCTGAACTGCAAAGCCCAGCTTTTCGGTGCGCGAAAGCGTCATCGCGCTCACGGGCGGGACGACGGGGAAGACGAGGCCGCCGGTGTTGAACAGCCCGACGTTGACCTGATGCACGGCGCCGGACAACTGAACCGCGCCCCAGGGCTGGTCGAGGCGAAGATTGCCGACGACGTCGGGCATGCGCGTGCCGAGATATTGCGAGACGGGCGCGCCAACCGCGATCGGCGTGTTCAGGGCGACGACATTGCCGCCGGGCGCGCGATGCGAAACGGAATCCTCGATGGCGAGCGTCGCAGTGAAACCGCCGCCGAGAACGGCGGTGTAGCCAAGCCCGTTGACCGTCTGCACCGAGCCGCGCAGGCCGGTGTAGCCGATGGCGTTGGCGAAGAAGTCGAAGAAGGACTGCACGCGGCCCATCGTGAAGCCGGCGAACTGAATGAAGCCCTTGTCGAGAATGACCGACTCGCGCGCCGCCTGCGTGCCGAGCGCGGGCAGGCCGAGAAGGGTGTTGGAGAGCGCGCCCGTGTTCGCCGTCGCGCCGGAGCCGAAATAGGAGACGACGCGCAGGAAGCTGCGCACCGTGCCCCACGGCGATTGCGTGCGGGCGTCGAGTTCGATGCGGCCTTCCGCGTTCCATCCGACCGCGTCGCGCGAGGCGCCGGGGATGAGGCCGGGAACATTGCCGAGGCCGGCGGCGATCGCCGCGAAAGTCGTGTTGGTGACGCCGCCCGCGACGTTCAGGTTCGGCGTGTTGATGCGATAGGGCGTGTTGGAGATGGCGATCTCCGACCGCACCGCGCCGCCGATACGCAGGCAGGTGTCGGTGCCGGGGATATAGAAGAATCCGGCGCCGTAGGCGTCGCAGATTTTCACATACTGGACGGGCGCGGCCTTGCGGGTCGGTAGATCTGCCGCCAGGGCCCCGCCGGAGGCCGTCAACATTGCGGCGGAAGCAAGGGCCGCCTTCCGGATCATATGCATAATCAATAGCTCCTGTTGCGTGTTTCGCGCCGTGGTCGATGCTTCAGGATTATTGATTGTAGATGACATTCTCTATCGGCGGGAACGAATCGATTTCTTACGCCAGCGACAATAATCCCGACGTGCCGGGCGAAATGCCGTGCGCTGCGGGGCTCACAGCGCAATCCTTACGGAAATGTGACGACGCGGCGTCTTTCATGTGGCGCGGATGTGTGGCAGATGCGCAACGGTTTTTCGCCGGTCTGCAAAAAAAACGGCCGCCCGGAGCGGCCGTTCGACAGAGTGAATTGTATCTGCGTCCGTCAGCGCTTGCTGACGGGCACATAATCGCGCTTCGGCGAACCGATGTAGAGCTGGCGCGGGCGACCGATCTTCTGGTGCGGATCCTCGATCATCTCGCTCCACTGTGCGATCCAGCCGACCGTGCGCGCCACCGCGAACAGCACGGTGAACATCGAGGTCGGGAAGCCCATCGCCTTCAGCGTGATGCCCGAATAGAAGTCGATATTCGGATAGAGCTTCTTCTCGATGAAATATTCGTCGTGCAGCGCGATGCGCTCGAGCTCCACGGCGACGTCGAGCAGCGGATCGTCCTTGATGCCGAGTTCGCGCAGCACCTCATGGCAGGTCTTCTGCATGATTTTCGCGCGCGGATCGTAGTTCTTGTAGACGCGGTGGCCGAAGCCCATCAGCCGGAACGGATCGTTCTTGTCCTTGGCCTTGGCGACATATTTCGGAATGTTGTCGACCGAGCCGATCTCGCTCAGCATCTTCAGCGCAGCTTCGTTCGCGCCGCCGTGCGCGGGACCCCACAGGCAGGCGATGCCGGCCGCGATGCAGGCGAAGGGATTGGCGCCGGAGGAGCCCGCCAGACGCACCGTCGAGGTCGAGGCGTTCTGCTCGTGGTCCGCGTGCAGGATGAAGATGCGGTCGAGCGCGCGCGACAGGATCGGATTGACCTTGTAGTCCTCGCACGGCACCGCGAAGCACATGCGCAGGAAGTTCGATGTGTAGTCGAGGTCGTTCTGCGGATACACGAACGGCTGGCCGATAACGTATTTGTAGGCCATCGCGGCGAGCGTCGGCACTTTCGCGATCATGCGCATCGAGGCGATCATGCGCTGGTGCGGATCGGAAATGTCGGTCGAGTCGTGATAGAAGGCCGACATCGCGCCGACGGAAGCGACCATCACGGCCATCGGATGCGCGTCGCGGCGGAAGCCCTGGAAGAAGCGGGCCATCTGCTCGTGCACCATCGTGTGGCGCGTCACGCGATAGTCGAAATCGGCCTTCTGCGCGGCGGTCGGCAGTTCTCCGTACAGCAGCAGATAGCAGGTCTCCAGAAAATCCCCGTTTTCGGCGAGCTGCTCGATCGGATAGCCGCGATGCAGCAGAACGCCCTCGTCGCCGTCGATGTAGGTGATCTGGGATTCGCAGCTCGCCGTCGACGTGAAGCCGGGGTCGTAGGTGAACAGGCCCGTCTTGCCATAGAGCGCGCCGATGTCGATCACGGACGGCCCGATAGTCCCGGCTTTGACCTTGGCGTCGAATTTCGCGTCGCCGACTGTGATCGTGCCCGTTGTATCGGTCATGGAAACTGCCTCTGGGATGGCCGGTCGCCCGATCGCCGTTCCGCCCACATGTCGGGCGAATGCGGTCCGGAGCCGGCATTGTGCGTCGCAACGCAAGCTATCCCATCCGGAACCCGCGTCAAGCGCGGCGCCACGCGACTTTGATCTAATTGGGACGCGTGGCCTGCCACTGGCGGGGGCGGCGCCTAATGTCATGGAAAATCAGGGAATCGGGGAGGCCTGCTTGCTGCAGGCGTTGGCGATTGCACTGGCGTGCTGCTCGCTGTCGGCGAGCCGGGCAGGACGCGCATGATCGCGGCGGACCTCGATCCGCGATCCTGACGCAATACCCCTCCTCGAACCGCAGTGCGCTGCCGCCGTCTGCGGTCTGCTGGCGACGCTGTATCTCTATCGCCAGGGCGCGCGCGAGCCGGCGCAGGCCGCCGCCGTCACGTCGTGATCTGATCGGCGATCCGGCCGAGGCTTTCGTCGCGGCCGAGCGTCTGCAGCACGTCGAAAATGCCGGGCGAGGTCGTCTTGCCCGTCAGCGCCGCGCGCAGCGGCTGCGCGAGGTCGCCGAGCTTGGCGCCGCTTTCTTCCGCCTGCGCGCGCACCGCTGCTTCCGTCGCGGCGGCGGTCCATTCGCTCAGCGCGGCGAGGCGCGGATGCAGCGCCGCCAGATGCGCGCGGCCTTTCGCGATCAGCTCGCCGGCTTTCGGTTCCATCTTCAACGGACGCTGGTCGAACAGATAGTCGGCGCTGTCGGAAAGCTGGACGAGCGTCTTGGCGCGCTCCTTCAGGCCCGGCATGGCGGCGAGCAGTTGCGCGCGCTTTTTATCGTCCAGAGCGGCGAGCTTTTCGGGCCCGCGCGGCAGGTAGGGCAGGGTGTCGATCAGCGCCTGCGTCAGCTCGGCATCGTCGGCCGCGCGCATGTAGTGGCCGTTCATGTTCTCGAGCTTCACGAAATCGAAGCGCGCCGGCGAGCGATGCACCTGGGCGAGATCGAAAGCCTCGATCATCTCGTCGGTCGTGAAGAATTCGCGGTCGCCCTGCGACCAGCCGAGCCGCACGAGATAATTGCGCAGCGCGGCGGGCAGGTAGCCCATCGCCCGATAGGCGTCGACGCCGAGCGCGCCGTGCCGCTTGGAGAGTTTGGCGCCGTCGGCGCCGTGGATAAGCGGGATATGCGCCCAGGCCGGAACGTCCCAGCCCATCGCCTGATAGATATGCGTCTGTCGCGCGGCGTTCGTAAGATGATCGTCGCCGCGAATGATCTGCGTGACGCCCATGTCGTGATCGTCCACGACGACCGCGAGCATGTAGGTCGGCGTGCCGTCGGAGCGCAGCAGCACGAGATCGTCGAGATCCTTGTTCGGAAACACGACGCGGCCCTGCACCGCATCCTCGATCACGGTTTCGCCGGCCTGCGGCGCCTTGAGGCGAACGACCGGCTTGCGGCCTTCCGCCACCGCCGCGGCGACCTGATCGGGCGTCGCGTCGCGCCAGCGTCCGTCGTAGCGCGGCGGTCGGCCTTCCGCGCGCGCCGTCTCGCGCATCTGCGTCAGCTCTTCAGCCGTCGCGTAGCAATGATAGGCTGCGCCTCTGGCCATCAGTTCGGCGGCGACCTCGGCGTGACGCGGCGCGCGGGCGAACTGGTAGATGACCTCGCCGTCCCACTTCAGCCCCAGCCAATCGAGACCGTCGATGATTTCCTTGATCGCGGCCTCGGTCGAACGCTCGCGGTCGGTGTCCTCGATGCGCAGCAGCATCTTGCCGCCAGCCTTGCGCGCATAAAGCCAGTTGAACAGCGCCGTGCGGCCGCCGCCGATGTGCAGGAAGCCCGTGGGCGAGGGAGCAAAGCGTGTGACGACGGGGGAAGACATGGCGGGCCTGCGGGACGAGGGCGCCGCTGCGGCGCTATTCGGGGGAAATCGCTGGTCTCGCCGCTTTACGGCGAAGGGCGCCCCTGTAACATGGGCGGGTCCGGGCCAAAAGGGGCGGGCCGGGCGGATTTTGTAACGTAATCGTTTGCGGGTCGGGGCGTGGCGAAGGTCGCCGTAGGTCAGGCGCAGGAGGGGCGCGAAGCCTTTGCGGGCTTCGGCGCGCGGCTTGCCGCGCCATGGCAGGCGCTGCGCGCAAGGCTGGCCGCCGCGATCGAGGAAGAATATGCCTTCCGCCGTCCCGCGCTCTGGTTGCCGGTCGCCGCCGGCGCAGGCGCGATCCTGTCGCTGACCGCTGGCCGCGAGCCGTCGCTGATCGCGTCGGTCGTCGCGCTTTTGCTTTTGTCGGCGCTCGCCTTCGTCCTGCGCGCGCGTCGCTCGGCTTTCGCGATCGCTGCCGTTTTCGCGGCGCTCGCCGCAGGCTTTGTCGCACAGGGCCTGCGCATATGGCGCGTGGCCGCGCCCGTCGTCGCGCGCCCGATGGTCGTGGAAATCACCGGCTTCGTCGAGCAGGTCGACCTGCGTCGCGCCGGCGCGCGCTTCACCGTGCGGCTGACCTCCGCGCAGGATATGGAGGCCGACGCGATGCCCCATCGCGTCCGGCTGACGACCAACCGCGCGCCGGACTTCGAGGCCGGCGCGCATATAGCGCTGAAGGCCCGCCTGCTGCCCCCCTCGCGCGCCGCGCTGCCCGGCGGCTACGATTTCGCGCGCGACGCGTATTTCATGCGGATCGGCGCCGTCGGCAATGCGCTCGGGCGGATCGAGGCGATAGCGGCTCCGGAACCCGCGCCGCTTTCCCTGCAGATATCGGCCGCCGTCGACCGCTTCCGCAACGCCCTCGTGCAGCGCGTCACCGAACGCATGCCCGGCGACGTCGGCGCCATCGCGGCCGCCATGGTCGCAGGCAAGCGCGATCACCTGTCGCGCGAGGCGCGCGAACTGATCCGCGAGGCCGGAATCTTTCACATCATCACGATCGCTGGCGTCCAGATGACGCTGGTCGCCGGCATTTTCTTCGTCGGCCTGCGCCGCCTGCTCGCGCTGTCGCAGACGCTGGCGCTGAACTATCCGATCAAGAAATGGGCGGCCGCGCTCGC
>JASGFP010000075.1:0-20231 GCA_047605445.1 Rhodoblastus sp. | reverse complement strand
GCCCCAAGGGCGCGGGCGCGGTCTTCACCTTCGGCCTCAAGGGCGGCTACGACGCTGGCCTCGCGCTGGTGAAGAACCTGAAGCTCTTCTCGCATCTCGCCAATGTCGGCGACACACGCTCGCTGGTCATCCATCCCGCGTCCACGACGCATCGCCAGCTGACCGACGAGCAGAAGATCATCGCCGGCGCGGGCCCGGATGTCGTGCGCATCTCCGTCGGCATCGAGGATGTCGCCGATCTGATCGCCGATCTCGATCAGGCGCTCGCCGCTGCGGGTTGATAACAGTCTCGCTCGTTATCTCCTTCTCCCCTGAAACGGGGAGAAGGTGGCGCGACGCGCCGGATGAGGGGCCTGGCCGCGATCAGCAATCTTGATAGCGCCCGGCCCCTCAGCCCAACCCTCTCTCCGCACGCGGGGAGAGGGCGCCGATCTCGATGAATCTCTTTCGTAACATGCGCCCGCAAACGATTCATCCGACTCTCCTTTTCGCCCTCGTCCTCATCCTCTGCTCGCACGCGCGGGCGCAGCCCTGCCGCGATCCCGCGCGCTTCACGCTCGACGAGGACAAAGTCACCGGCCGCACGACCGGCCTCGTCTGGAAGCGCTGCAGCGCGGGCCCCGACCATCACCGTCGACTTCCGCGACGGGACCTACGACATGCATTCGCGCGGGCTGAACTATTATGTCAGGCTGGTAAGATCGCCGAAGCGCTGAGGCCCGCCATGCTCGAACTGCGTCCGAACTGCGAATGCTGCGACCGCGACCTGCCGCCGGATTCGCGCGAGGCGCTGATCTGCTCCTTCGAATGCACCTGGTGCAGAGACTGCGCTGAGACGAAGCTCGGCATGACCTGCCCCAATTGCGGCGGTGAACTCGTTGCGCGTCCCGTCCGCCCGGCGAACAAGCTCGCGCAATTTCCAGCCTCCGCCGTGCGCAAGCATCGACCGGAGAAATGCGGAGAAGCGGCATGATCGCGGCCTTGCTGCTCGGGGGCGCGCTGGCGTCACAACCTCTGCCCATCCAGCGCGTGATCGCCAATCCCGCTTCGGTCTATTGCGTGCAGCGAGGTGGCAAGCTGGAGATCGTCACCACGAAAAAGGGCCAGATCGGCATCTGCGTCCTGCCGAATGGCAGGCGCATCGAGGAATGGAAATTCTTCCGGGCGAGCCGGAAGAAATAACCGGACCGCGAGTCCTCAGACGCGCGCCGGAAACGCCGCCCGCACATTGGCGGCGGCCATGCCCAGCACCAGCATGGCGAAAGCCTGATGCGCCAGCGCGACCGGCAGCGGCACGCTGTAGAGAAGCGTCGCGATGCCGAGCCCGGCCTGACACGCAACCAGCGCGACGAGCGCCCAGCCGCGCCGCATCACCCCGGTCTGGCGCGCGAAAAGCGCATTCAGCAGCGCCAGCGCCAGCAGCGCATAGGCCGCCATGCGGTGGTCGAACTGCACCGTCGTCACATTGTCGAAGAAATTCATCCACCAGGGATCGTTCTTGAAGAGATGTCCGAACGGAGGAATGAAACGGCCGTCCATCAGCGGCCAGGTGTTGTAGGTCAGCCCCGCCCGCAGCCCGGCGACCAGCCCGCCGAGGAAAATCTGCTTCAGCGTAAGGAGAAGAAGGAGAACGCCGAAGACTTTCGCCGCCGTCGAGGCTTCCTCCGCACGCCGCGGCGCGGATAGACCGCCCGCGATCCAGACCAGCGCGGCGAAGGTCACGCTGGCCAGCAGCAGATGGATCGCCAGCCGCTCCTGCGCGACTTCCACGCGGTTGACGAGGCCCGACGCCACCATCCACCAGCCGACCGCGCCCTGGAGCGCGCCGAGCGCCAGCACGCCGGACAATTGCCACTTCAGCCGCGCCGTCAGCGCGCCGCGCAGCCAGAACCAGAGGAGGCCGAGCGCAAAAACGACGCCGATCAGCCGGCCGAGCAGCCGATGGCTCCACTCCCAGAAATAGATCGTCTGGAAGCGCCCGACGTCCATGTCGGGAAAGAGTTCCCGATATTGCGGGATCTGCTTGTATTTCTCGAATGCGGCGAGCCATTCGGCATGCGACAGCGGCGGGATGACGCCCGTCACCGGCTTCCATTCGGTGATCGACAGGCCGGATTCGGTCAGCCGCGTCGCGCCGCCGACGACCACCATCAGAAAGACCAGCCCCGCCACGCACCACAGCCAGCGCGCCACGCCGGCGCGGTCGGGCGCCGCGGCCATGCGGCCGGCGCCGGTCGCAGAGGGAAAATTGATCCAGTCGGTCATCGGCCTTCTTTCGGACGCCGCTTGCCTTCGGGCGGCGGGCGATTGATAAGGCCCGGCGGCGGCCGCGTCCATCGCCGGAAAGGGTGCCCGATGCGCTGGGTGATGCGTTCCAAGATTCACAATGCGACGGTCACCGAGGCCAATCTGCATTATGTCGGCTCGATCACGATCGACGCGGACTTGCTGGACATGGTCGGCTTGTGGCCGGGCGAGAAAGTTCTGGTCGTGTCCAACACATCGGGATCGCGTCTCGAAACCTATGTCATCGCCGGCGCGCGCGGCTCGGGCGACATGTGCATGAACGGCGCCGCCGCCCATCTGATCGCCGAAGGCGAACAGATCATCGTCATGGGCTTCGAACTCGCCGACAAGCCTCTCCAGCCCAAGGTCATTCTCGTAGACGCAAACAATCGCTTCGTCCGCCGGCTCGCCGAAGAGCCGCACATGATGGTGGAGTGACCGCCATGCCCATGCGGGTCCGCAAGCTGATCGGCGCGCTGTTCATGGTCGCCTACGTCATCGTCTACGCGCTGGTCGCCATGGCGCTGGCCCAGTCGCGCCCGATACAGGAAGCCTCCGCCTGGCTGCAACCGTTCCTCTACGCCGTCCTCGGCATGATCTGGATCGTGCCCCTGTTGCCGGTGGTGGCGTGGATGGCGCGCGAGGATCGGTGAGGGGAGCGGGGTGTCCGCGGTGGACGACGAGCCGCTTCGCTCCTCGCAATGACGGTATTCGGCCGCTAGCAGTCCTCCTTACGCCACGCTCAGTTTTCGCCCCCTGTTCCACAACATGAACGGCGCGCCCGACAGAAGGATGTCGAGCGTCGCCAGCGACTGATGGTTGCCGTTGACCGAGAGGCGCGGCAGCGCCGTCAGATGGCCGGAATGCTCGGGAAATATCATGCCCGGCCGCGTCGTCACCGCGCTCTCGAAGCCCGCCTGCCGCGCCAGCACGAATTCGCGGAGCGCCGCCGAGCCGGGATCGCCGACCGGATAGGCGAAATGTTTCACCTGAACGCCAGTCTCACGCTCGATGATCGTCTTGCTCTCGAAAATCTCGCGGCGCGCGACGGCGTCGGGATGTTTCGCAAGCATCGGATGCGTCAGCGTATGCGCGCCGATCGTGACCAGCGGATGCCTTGCGAGCTTCCTGAGTCCGCACCAGTTGAGGCACAGCTCATCGACGAGGTCGATGCGCTCGACGCCCGCCTCGTCCGCAAGCGCCCCGGCCACGCGCAGGAGTTCGTCTTCCGGGCCGGCGCGCAATGGCCAGTAGAGCGCTTCAAACGCCGCCTGCTTCTGTTCGGGCGTCGCGGCGGGAAGATCGAACAATCGGCCCACCGCCTCGATGCGCACGGCTGGCAGCGCCGCAATCGCTTCCTCCATCTCCACCCACCACATGCGCGCAGTGCGCTCGGCGAAGCCTGTCGTGGCGAAAACCGTGAACGGCGCCTCATGCTTCTCGAGGATCGGCAGCGCCACGTCGGCAGTGTCGCGATAGCCGTCGTCGAAGGTCAGCGCGACGAACGGCCTCTCCTCGCCGCCGGCGCGAATGCGCGCGACCGCCTCATCCATCGAGACGAGCGCATAGCCTTGCGCTTTCAGGCGCGTCAGCAACTGGTCCAGAAATTCCGGCGTGATCTCCAGCCCGGCATTGGGCGCAAAGCCTGCCTGCGGCGCCGCGCGTACGCGGTGGAACATCAAGATCGCGCCGCGCCCCTGCGTATAGCGGGCGGCCAGCCGGTGCAGCCCGGTCGCGCCGAACATGCGCAAGCCCAGATCGATCGCGTCGCGCTTGATGCTCATGGGAAATCCTCGTTCCCCACCATGGCAAGTTCTCCTTGACCATTTGTTGCTAGCGTCGGCGGAGAAGGTGGATTTTGATGACCGGACACGCCACAGCCGTCGGGGAGACGATGTCCTCGCGCGTCGAGATCGCGCCGGCGCGGCTTGCGCGCGTGGAGGTCTTCGAGCGGCCCTGGCCTGCCCTGCGCGGCTGGCGCGAGATCGAGGCGTTTTCGACCGGCTCCGCCTATCAGACGCTCGGCTTCGTCCTGCCCTGGTATGAGTATCTTGCGCAGCGTTCGGGCGCCTCGCCGCTCGTCGTCGTCGGCTATGACGCGCAGGAGCGGCCCTCCATCATCTTGCCGCTCGCTGTCCTGCGCCGCGGGCCCGCCCGCATCGCCATGTTCGCCGGCGGAAAGCATTCCAATCTCAACCTGCCGCTGATGCGGCCGGGCTTCGCCCTGTCGTCCGAGGACGCCGGCGATCTTCTGCGCGGCGCGGCACGCGTTTCGGCGGCCGGCGTCGATTGTTTCGTTCTGCTCAACCAGCCGGTCGAATGGAACGGCGCGCTAAATCCCTTTGCTGCGCCCGACGGTCGCCCGAGCCCGAGTTCGGCCTATGGCGCCACGATCGGCAAGGACGCCGAAGCGTTTCTGAAGCGCATCGACTCGTCGGCCACGCGCAAGAAACTGCGCGCCAAGGAGCGCAAGCTCGCCGAACTCGGCCCACTGACCTACGAGCGCGCGACCGATATCGACCGCGCCCATACGATCCTCGAAGCCTTCGTCGACCAGAAGACGCTGCGCTTCAGCCGCACGAACCGCGACCCGGGTTTCGCCCACGCCGCCGTCCGCGCCTTTCTCGACGCCATGTCCAGCGGCCGATGCGGCGGCGCGACGGCGCTCGAATTCTACGCGCTGAGCGTCGGCGACCGCATCGTCGCGACCTACGGCGGCATGCCGCGCGGGCGCGGCTGGCACGGGTTCGTAAATTCCTTCAACATCGATCCGCAGGTCGCGCGGTCGAGCCCGGCCGAACTCCTGCTGCGCCACATCATCCGCGATCTCGGCCGGCGCGGCTTCGAGCGTTTCGACCTTGGCATCGGTGAATCCCGCTACAAGAATGCGATCTGCGACGAGGAGATCGCGCTGGCCGACCTCATCCTGCCCTGCACCGCGCGCGGCGCCGCCTGGGCGCCCATGGAGCGCGCGCGGCTCTCGGCGAAGCGGTGGGTGAAGAAGACGCCCTGGGCTCTGTCCTTCGTGGAGCAGATGCGCGCAGGCCCGGCGTAGAAGCGATTCCGCCTCAGAGACTTAAAGGAAAAACCGGAATCGCTGCGTGAAGCCTCACGCAGCGCTCTGATCGGCGCGCGCATCTTCCGCGCCGAAGATCGCCGGCCGCGGCAGTCCGTGTTTTTCCAGCGCATCGGCGAGGCTTGCCGCCGAATGCGGATCGCTCGCGTAGACGGCGCAGCGCCTGGCCAGATGCGCGAGCGCGTAGGCGTCGTCGAGATCGAGCGCGGCCGAGCCGGCGACGAGGACGAAATCGTAAGCCTCCATCAGCGCATCGAGCGCCGAGAGCAGCGCATCGGCGCCGCCGCGCGCGCCTGAGCCCGCGCCGAGGAAATGCAGGCGCGAGATCTGGTCGCGATGGATTGTCTCGTCGAAGGTCGCGCGGCCCGAGAGAAGTTCGGCAAGGCCCGCGCCGCTCGCCTGCGGCATGCGGGCGGCTTCGTCGAGCGCCACGAGGATCGTGCGCCCGCGCCGCGCCAGCGCACGGGCCGACGCCAGCGCAAAACCGTCGTCGTTGTCGCCTTCGCAGACGGACAGAGCCAGAGCGGGCGCTTCGCCTGCGGCGTCCACCACCGATTGCGCAAAGCTTTGCGACTGGCCGAGCAACGCGGCCGGCGCCGGCTCCAGAGGAAGAATGCGCGGCTCCGCCGCCTCGCCGGATGTCTCGGCGACGCTCTCCACCTGCGGCGTCATCGGCGCCGGAACGGCGCGCGGCGCAGGACCGTCTTTCAGCAATTCGCGCGCGACAACCGCCGCCATCGACAGGAAGAGCGCGGCAAGCGTCGAAAAGCCGATGATCGGCAGCTTCTTCGGGAAGGACGGGACCTGCGGCGCGATGGCGCGCGAGATGATGCGCGCGTCGGCGGGCGTCGATTTCGAATTCTCGCGGGCGAGCGCCTGCTGGTATTTCGTGGTCGCGGCTTCCAGATCGTCCTTGAGCGCCTTGGAGGTGCGCTCGAGTTCGCGCAGCTTGACCTCGTCGGCGCTGAGAGAACCGACAACTTTCTTCTGCTGGTCGAGAGACGTCTGCAGGTTCTGCAGGCGCTGGCCGGCGATCTTGCCGTCATTGTCCAGCGTGCGCGCGGCTTTGTCGGCGGCGGCGCGCATCTCGCTGTCGAGGTCGGCGAGTTGCGCGGTCAGTTCCTTGATGCGCGGATGACCCGGCAGCAGCGTGCGCGATTCGAGCGCGAGTTGCGCCTTCAGCGTCACGCGCTGTTCGGAGATGCGGCGCACCAGATCGTTGTTGGCGACGTCGGGAATCTCGGCGACGCGCCCCTGCTTCAGCATTTCGCGGATGAGTTTCGCCTTGGCCTGCGCATCGGCCTGCGAGGTGCGCGCGCGGGCGAGTTCGGTATTCACTTCGCCGAGCTGCTGGGCGGTGATCGTCGTATTGTTGGTGCCGACGAGCAGTCCCGTCTCGGCGCGATAGTCCTCGACCTTCGATTCGGCGGCGGCGACCTTGGTCTTCAGTTCCGCGACGATCGAACCGAGCGAGGCGGCGGCGGAACGGGCATTGGCGCGCTTGGCGTCCTGCTGGAAATCGAGGTAGACGCTGGCGATCGAATTGGCGGCCTTGGCCGCGAGATCGGGATCGCGCGAGGAGAATTCGATGTTCACCACGCGCGTCTTCGTCGGCGAGAACACCTGCAGCTTGTCGTAATAATTCTCGAAGACACGGTCCTCGGGCGACATCTGCGAGGGATCGCGCTTGACGCCCAGCAGAACGAGGATGCGCGACGCCGCGCCCAGCCCGCCGCTCATCGGATCGAATTCGGGATTGCCGAGCAGGCCGATCTGCTTGATGGCGCGGCGCGCGACATCGCGCGAGGTGACGAGCTGGATCTGGCTGCCGACGGCTTCCGCGTCGAGCGTGCCCGCCGCGTCGCCCTTGACCTCCTCGCCCGGCATGAAGCTGGACTGAAGCTCCAGCAGCACGCGGGTCTCGGCCGTGTAGCGCGGCTTGACGATATTGACGAAGGCCGTCGAAGCGCAGAGCGCGAGCAGCGTCGCGCCGACGACAAGCTTGCGGTGTTGCCACAAGGCGGCGCCTATCCCGCCGAGATCGATCTCGGCGTCTCCCCGGGCCTGCGGCGGAACCTGGCCCTGTGCTGGCGACTCGACGCGCATGCTCTACTCCAACCTGTCTCCGGCCGGAATTTAAGCCGCTTATGGTTGAAGGCGCGTTAATCGTCTTCCGTCAGTGTTTGTTAACCATGCGGGCATAAAAAGAGCGGGCGCGGCGCACGTCGCGCGAGCGAATGACACGGTGACCAAATGCGTCGTATGGCGGCTGCCTTCAGTGTGATCCTGGTTGCGCTCACCGGCGGTTGCGCGACCCGCCCCCACCAGAGCGAGCTGATGTCGATGGCGGATCGCCCCTACGCTGTCGGCTCGGGAGATCGCCTCCGCATCATCGTTTTCGGCCAGGACTCGCTGTCCAATTCCTATTCCGTCGACGCCAGCGGCCAGATTTCCATGCCGCTGATCGGCCTGGTTCCGGTCAACGGCATGACGACGGCGCAGATTCAGCATGCCGTCGAAGCCCGCCTGCGGGCCGGCTTCCTGCGGGAGCCGCGCGTGTCCGCCGAAGTCGAGGCCTACCGCCCGTTCTTTATCCTCGGCGAAGTGACCAACGCCGGGCAATATCCGTATGTTAACGGCATGACCGTGCAGACCGCGGTCGCGATCGCCGGCGGCTATACGCCGCGCGCCTCGCAATACACCGCCCGCATGACCCGCGTGATCGATGGCCAGCAGGTGATCGGCGACGTTGACATGGCCTACCCCGTCCAGCCCGGCGACACGATCCAGATTCGTGAACGGTTCTTTTGAACTTTTGGCGTTGACTGGCTCGCATCGTGCGTAGCGAGGCCAGTGAGTTAATGCCAAGTTCCAGTTCGGCGAGCCTCAAGATCGTCCATGTGCTCCGGGCGCCTCTCGGCGGCCTTTTTCGTCATGTCGTCGATCTCACGCGCGAACAGGTCGAGCGCGGACACCGGGTCGGCTTGATCGTCGATTCCTCGACCGGCGGCGCACGCGCCGATGAAGTACTGGGCGAACTTGCGCCACGCCTCGCTCTCGGCGTTCTGCGGGCGCCCATGCATAGACTGCCGCATGCGACCGATCTCGCAGCCGTCTCCCGCATTTCGCGGCGCCTGACCGATTTGGCGCCCGATGTCGTTCACGGACACGGCGCCAAGGGCGGCGCCTATGCCCGCCTGCCGGGCTTCTGGACCTTCGACGAAGCGCCGGTGCGCGCCTATACGCCGCACGGCGGGTCCTTCAACTACAAGCCTGGCTCTTTCGCCCATACCGGCTACATGGCGGTCGAGCGTTTGCTGTCGCGCACGACCGACTTGCTGCTGTTCGAGAGCGCCTACATCGGGCGCCGCTATCAGCAGTGCGTCGGCGACGTCGATGCGATCCAGCGCGTCATCGTCAACGGCGTGAGCCCGGCGGAACTCCTTCCCGTCGAGCCCGTCTCCGATGCGGCCGACCTCTTCTACATCGGCGAATTGCGATCGGCGAAAGGGATCGACACGCTGATCGATTCCCTGCCGATGATCGAACGCATGATCGGACGGCGTCCCACGCTCGTTCTCGTCGGTTCGGGTCCGGATCGCGAACAATTGCAGGCGCATGCGGCGCAGGCCGGATTTGCCGGCTCCGTGCGCTTCGCCGGCGCCATGCCTGCGCGCGAGGCCTTCCGCCTCGGCCAGATCCTGGTCGTGCCGAGCCGCGCCGAATCGCTCCCCTATGTCGTGCTCGAGGCCGCAGGCGCCTGCGTGCCGATGGTGGCGACCAATGTCGGCGGCATTCCGGAAATCTTCGGTCCCTACGCCAGCGAACTGATCCGCTGCGACCGGCCGTTGACGCTCGCTGAAGCCGTTTCCGAAAAGCTGCGCGCGACGCGCGACGAAAACGTCCTCGACGCGCGCCGTCTCGCCGCTTTCGTCGGCGCCAAATTCACGCTCTCCAACATGGTCGAGGGTGTATTGGACGGTTATCGCGAAGCGCTTGCGCGCAAGGGACGCACGAACCGCGACGGCGCCCCCCCTGCGTTGCGCGAAGCGGCGGAATAGCGATGCAATCATGAGCGCCTACGCGACAGACCATTATCCGGACCGAAATCAGCCGGAACCGCCGCGCGAAGACCCGCACAAGGCCGCTTCGACCGCTGCAGGCCAGGAAGCGTTCCGCCGCATCGCGCTCGCCGAGTCGCTCGCCGGCCTGAGCCCGCGCCCGGCCTATTCCGCCGTCGTGCTCGCCGGCCTCGTGCGTCTGCTCGAATTTCTGACAGTGGTCGCGGCAGGCCTTGCGGTTCATGTCGCCTATCTCGGTTTCGATTTCTCCGCCGATGTCGTCGTGGCGACCGCCTCCATAGGCTGCATCGCGCTGGCCGCATTTCAGGCGCTTGGCGTCAACGCCATTCCCGCTTTCCGCGACCCTGCCTGGGCGATGCTGCGCATGGCGGCGGGCTGGTCGTTCGCGTTTCTGCTCGCGCTTGCGGCCATCTTCTTCCTCAAGCACGATCTGGCGTCCTACTCGCGCATCTGGCTGATGTCGTGGTTCGTCGTCGGTTTCGTTCTGCTGATGATCGAGCGCATCGTCGTTTCGATTGTCGTCCGCCGCATGATCGCCTCGGGCAGTCTGGAGCGGCGCACCGTCATCGTCGGCGGCGGGCCGGCGGGCGAGGAAGTGTTGCGCGCGCTCGCGGCGCAGCGTCACACCGATCTGCGCATCTGCGGCGTGTTCGACGACCGCGCCGACGATCGTTCGCCCGATGTCGTCATCGGCTTCCCCAAGCTCGGCGCAGTCGACGATCTCGTGGATTTCGCGCGGCGAACCCGCATCGATCTCATCATCTTCACGCTGCCGATCACGGCCGAAGAACGCATCCTGCAGATGCTGCGCAAGCTCTGGGTGCTGCCGATCGACATTCGCCTTGCCGCTCACGCCAACAAGCTGCGTTTCCGGCCGCGCTCCTATTCCTGGATCGGCACGGTGCCGGTGCTCGATGTCTTCGACAAGCCGATCACCGACTGGAACGTGGTCGTCAAGAGCCTGTTCGACCGCATCGTCGGCGCCCTGCTCCTGGTTCTGCTGACGCCCGTCATGGCGGCGATTGCGCTGGCGGTGAAGCTCGATTCGAAGGGGCCTGTTCTCTTCCGTCAGAAGCGCCACGGCTTCAACAACGAGGAGATCGAGGTCTTCAAGTTCCGCTCGATGTATGTCGACCAGCTCGACTACGCCGTCGTCAAGCAGGTGACGCGCAACGATCCGCGCGTCACGCGTGTCGGCCGCTTCATCCGCAAGACCTCGCTCGACGAACTGCCGCAGCTCTTCAACGTCGTCTTCAAGGGCAATCTGTCGCTGGTCGGCCCGCGTCCGCACGCGCTTCAGGCGAAGGCAGCCGAACATCCTTACGAACTCGTGGTCGACGGATATTTCGCGCGCCATCGCGTCAAGCCCGGCATCACCGGCTGGGCGCAGATCAACGGCTGGCGCGGCGAGACGGATACGCCGGAAAAGATCCAGAAGCGCGTGGAATGCGATCTCTACTACATCGAGAACTGGTCGCTGCTGCTCGATCTCTACATTCTCGCCGCGACCCCCTTCGCGCTCATCAAGGCGGAAAATGCCTATTGAGGCGCGAGCGGCGGCTTTCGCCCTCGCTCTCCTCGCCACCGTCGCGCCGCTGCGCGCGCAATCGCTTCCCGAACTCAAACTGACCATCGGCGGGCGCGCCGAGAAGATTTTCGACACGGCGAGCGACCAATGCGCGCCGGTCGACATGCCCGACGTCAACCCGCGCGCCTATCGCGCCGCCGACGGGTCGATCGTGATGTTCGCCCTGCATTTCGAGGCGCGGCGGCTGCGGGGTCCGGATTTCGCACATCTGAAGATCGACTGCCATGTGGCGCTGCATTCCGCCCAGAACGCCGATCCCGCGACCTACGATGGCCGGCGCTACATCACCGCGACATGGAGCGCCGACGGCAAGCGCGTCGCGGCTCTGATCCACGATGAATATCACGCCGACCATCACCCCGGACGCTGCCTGTTCGCAGCCGACCTGCCCTGCTGGTGGAACAGTGTGCTGTCGTTCCGCTCGGACGACGGCGGCGCGAATTTCGCGCCGTCGAAACCGCTCGTCGTCGCCGCCACGCCGTTCACGCAGGATATCGGGCAAGGCCGCCATCGCGGCTTCTTCAACCCGTCGAACATGTTCGGCAAGGATGGCTACGTCTACGCCCTGGTCTCGACGACGGGATGGGAGGGCCAGAGCCCCGGCCCGTGCCTCATCCGCAATCGCAACCCCCTCGACTCCGCCGGCTGGCGCGGCTGGGACGGCGCCGGCTTCACCGTGTCGTGGAGCGACCCCTACAGGAGCGGCGCGCACGCGGCGCAGGCGTCATGCCAGCCGATCGCACCCTTCGGCTTTCCCGTCGGCGCGGTCGTCCGTCACCGTGAGAGCGGCGTCTTTGTCGCGGTGTGGGACGCGCCGCGCGCGCCCGGGAAATTCCCGACGACGGGAATTTACTACGCGACCTCGAAAGACCTGCTTCATTGGTCCGAGCCCGCGCTCCTCCTCGCCGCGCACAATCCGCACGACCCTTGCGGCGCGAACGAGGCGAACCGCGACGGCTGGATCGACGCGTATCCATCGCTGATCGATCACGATTCGAAGGGCCGGAATTTCGACGATGCTGGCGATGCCGCCTGGCTCTATTTCGCGCGCATCCAGAACGTCGGCTGCAATCCTGCCGGCCGCCGCTACCTGCTGCGCGTCCCCGTCGCCATAGCGCCGTCGCGATAGTCCTGCGCAGGCGCGGGCGTACCCGGCGACACCAGATACCTGCCGGCAATGAGGCCGCGTCGCGCGGATTCCATGCCCCAGATCGCGCCGATCATCAGAAACACGAAGCGCCAGTGGTCGATGTCGATCTGCAATGCCTGGAGGAAAAAGCCGAGCGCGGCCGGCGTCACCACCTGCGCGGCCCTTTGGAACGGCGAACGCGTCAGGGCGAGGCGCAGACCGACGAAACTCGTGCTGAGAACCATGAACAGAAACGCCAGCCCGCCGATCCAGCCTGCATCCGAGAATGCGCCGATGTAGGAATTGTGCGGCTGGAGCGAGAAGGTGATCGGGAATCGGAAGGGCCCGAAGCCGAAGGGGCGTTCGATCAGCATGTTGATCGAACGCTTCTGGTTGCCGAAGCGCCCGGTCACGCCGCCGTCGTATTCCTGCTCGATCTTCGCGCGCTGCGTCACATTGTCGAGCATTTCCGGATCGGTTGCGATCGCGCCGACGCCGATCGCCCCGAGGACGACGAACATACTGGCGCCGATGACGATGCGTCTGCGGACCTGCCGGCCGTATGTCGCCCATGTGATGCACAGCAAAAACACGAGTTCGACCATCATCGCGCCGATGGAGCCGCGTGACATCGAGAAGAACACGCCGCCGACGAAGGCGATCGCGGCCGCCGCCAGATTCAGCACGGGACGCTTCTTGTCGAGCAGAAGAGCCTGCACGAAGAACAGAACGCCCATGATGCAGTAGGAGCCCAGCACGTTGGGATCCTTGAAGGGGCCGGCGACGCGCCCGGTGATCGGCTCACGGTCGCCGAGGCCGCCGACGTTCAGGAACGACATTATGCCCCAGAGGCCGGCGAAGACCGTGCTGTAGGCATACGCGCGGATCGCCAACGTCACCCGCTCGACCGAATTATGCGAGAAGATCACGGCGAACAGCACGGCGCTCGAATAGAGATAGACCGTGTAGATCGTGTAGAGCGACGGGGTGAGCCCGTCGCCGACCACGCGGTGCTGAATATAGGGAATGAGCGAGAAGAACTGCGCCACGACGATCGTGAACAGCATGAAGAACAGAAAGATCGTCGTGCGCGTCAGCGCGATTCCCGCGAACAGCGAAACAGGAATGAGCAGAAAGAAGAAGAACTCGTAGGGCGACGGCTCGATGAACGAGACGCAGCTCAGGGCCAGCATCAGCCAAAGCACGCTGCGCAGGAGTTTCTCGCGCGCGGGGTTCGGCTCGAACGCTCTGGTGGCTGCAAGACTCATCGGAAACTGCCGGGCTGCGGACCGCGTTCGACCCTCGGCGCGAAACGCCGCCTCGCGATAAGACGCCATCATGGTTAACAATCCGGCAACGGATGCGCGCCCATTTCCGCGGTCGATATTTTAACCCGGCGCGACGCAATCTCTTGCGGCCTTCTCGTCAGGGCGCGGGAATATCGAATGGAAGCGCACAAGGGCGCCTGGAACGCAATCAGCGAATTTCCGGAACGGTTTCGGCGCCGCATGTCCGGCGGCGCCTATCGGCCCGAAATCGACGGTTTGCGGTTCTTCGCCATCGCTATCGTCGTCGTCGGCCATGTCGCCGAACGCTGCGTTCGCTTCTTTCCGTCGGCGCGCGCGGCCGCGCAGGACAATTGGGCCGCCGACCTGCTGCAACGCGCGGGCCTCGGCGTGTTCCTGTTCTTCACGATCAGCGGCTTCATCATCGCCACGCAGGCGCGCAAATCGAACCGTCCGCCGCTGAGCCCGGCCTTTCTGAAATCCTATTTCTGGCGGCGTCTGCTGCGCATCGAGCCGCCATACATCCTTCTGCTCGTCTGCACATGGCTTGCGCTGACGATCACCGGCTACGCGCCGGAAGGCGCCAACCATTTCGACGCCGAACCGCGCTCGCTCGACGTCAGCTTGCTGGGCAGCATTTTCTACCTGCACGGGCTGATCTGGGGCTCCTATCCGCGGCTCTTCCCGCCGGGCTGGTCGCTCGAAGTCGAGGTGCAGTTCTACATCCTCGCGCCGCTGCTCTTCTGGCTCTGGTTCCGTATCGAGAGCACGGCGGTTCGCGTGGCGGTCGCTTTGCTGACGCTGGCTGGCGCGGCGCTGCTGTCGCTGGAACTCACGTCCAAATTCGGCCCGATCTTCGTCGACAAGAGCATCCTGCGGTTCTTCGCATTCTTCTGGCTGGGCATCCTTCTGGCCGATGCTCGCCCCTGGATCGAGGCGCGCGCCGCTGCGCTGCCCGCATGGGCGGCCTCGGCGATCGGGTGGACGGGACTGGTGGGCTATCTCGTCATTCCGAACGCGCCGGACGACAATCTTCCCTACGGTATGGCCTTGCGCGTCCTCGTCTATCTGACGCTGCTCGCGATGTTCGTCTCGGCCTGGGCGCGCCACTCTTCCTTCGCGCGCTTCTGCTCGCGGCCGTGGATCAGCCTGATCGGAGGCGCGTGCTATTCGATCTATCTTGTCCACATGCAGACGACGCAGGTGTTCAGCGCTGTCGCGGCGAAGCTCTATCCGCAAATGCCGCTGGCCGCGGTCGCGGGACTCGCGCTGGTGGAATTTGCGGCGATCGTCGGCGTCGGGCTGGTGTTCTACGCGTTGATCGAACGCACTTTCATGCTGCCCGACTGGCATGTGACATTCTGGCGCTGGGCCACGCGCCGCGCCGGCGGCCCCAAGGCCACGCCCGCCGAATGAATTGCGGCATGGCGGCCAGCGCCGGCGCATGCGAGATTGCGCGCCGCCGCCCGACCGATCGGACCCTGTTCATGACTTACCTCCTCGCCGCCATCGCCGCTTTCATGGGCGCGGCCGGCGTCGCGACCGCCGCGCTCGCGGCGCACGCCAACGCAAATCCGCTGCTGGCCAGCGTGTCGCAGATGCTGATGGTGCATGCCGCGGCCGTGCTCGCCCTGCTGGCGCTGGGTCGCGGGCGACGCGACGAATTCTGGTTTGTCGCCGCCGCCGGGGCGATGGTTCTGGGCGTGTGCCTGTTCGCCGGCGATCTATCCGCGCGCGTCTGGCTCGATTCCCGGCTCTTTCCGTTCGCCGCCCCGACCGGCGGCAGTCTGACCATCGCCGCCTGGCTCGCCGCCGCCGGCGTCTCCATCGCTTCCATTGTCCGCCGCTAGCCCCTGCCCGGTCGACGGCCACGAAAGCGCCGCTTCGCGCAGATAGCAGTGGCGGACGCCACCGCAGTGCAGCAAGCAAAACCCATGGTCAAGCTTGCTGTCCGCGTAGTATGCAAGCACGCCGCGCGCCGCGGTTCGAGGACATCATGAAAGCCCACTTCAGCCTGTCGGCCCTCGCCGGCGCGGTCCTGCTTATCGCCGGTCCCGCTGCCGCGCAGGAGGCGCCGCGACGTCCGCCGATCAGCGTCACTGTCGGGCAAGCCGCTCTCGCCTCCCTGCCCTACGAGATCGAGGCGATCGGCTCCGTGCAGGCCATCGCCTCCATCCAGATGCGCAGCCGCGTCGACGCGCAGGTCGAATCCATCGCCGTGCCGGACGGCGCGACGGTGAAGAAGGGCGACGTGCTGGTGCGCCTCGACTCGCGGCAGGTATCCGCGCAGCTCAAGCAGGCGCAGGCGCAGCTCGCCCGCGACCAGGCCCAGCTCGAGCAGAACCAGCGCGACGTCGCGCGCTACACCGAGCTCGTCGACAAGAAGGCGACGCCGGTCCTCAACCTCGACAACGCCAAAACCGCCACGCTGGCGACGAAGGCTCTGATTGCGGGCGACGAAGCCGCGATCGAGAACCTGAAAGTGCAGCTCTCCTATTACACGCTGACGGCGCCGGTCTCCGGCAAGGTCGGCACGTTCTTGCTGCGCCCCGGCAATATGGTGCGCGCCAATGACAATACGCAGACCGGCGTGCTGGTGACGATCAACCAGATCCAGCCGATCTACGTCGCTTTGTCGATTCCGCAGCGCTACCTGCCCGACCTGCGGCAGGCCATGACGGGCTCAGGCGCCGCGGTGGCCGCCCGTCCGCAGGGCCTCACGCGCTGGATCGACGGCAAGGTCGCCGTTCTCGACAATACGATCGACCCCGCCACGGGCATGCTGATCGCGCGCGCCGAATTTCCAAATGCGGACGAGGCTCTCTGGCCAGGCCAGCTCTGCGACCTGAAGGTGCGGCTGCGCATGGACGAAAACCTGACGACTGTGCCGCGGGAGGCCGTGCAGATCGGGCAGAAGGGCAATTACGTCTTCGTCGCCGACGGCGGCAAGGCGACGCTTCGCGTCGTCAAGATCGGCCGCGAACAGGGCGGACGCACGGTCGTTCTCGACGGCGTCAAGGCCGGCGAAGCGGTCGTCGTCGACGGCGCCAACCTGCTGCGCGACGGCGCCGACATCATCATCCGCCAGCCCGAAGCCAAACCCGACGCCAAATCCGCGTCCTGACCGAGACCGCCGATGTCCCTGCCGGAACTCTGCATCCGCCGTCCCGTGATGACGACATTGCTGATGATGTCGTTCGTCATCTTCGGCCTGTTCGGCTATCGCCAGCTTCCGGTCGCGGCGCTGCCGCGCGTGGACTTCCCGACCATCGCCGTCACCGTCGGCCTGCCCGGCGCGAGCCCGGATACGATGGCGGCCTCCGTCGCGGCGCCGCTCGAACGCCAGTTCGCCACCATTCCCGCCATCACGACCATGACCTCGCAGTCGGGCCGCGGCTCGACCTCGATCGTTCTGCAATTCGATCTCGACCGCAACATCGACGGCGCCGCGCTCGACGTGCAATCGGCGATTTCGGCGGCCATGCGCAAGCTGCCGCAGAACCTGCCGGCCCCGCCGACCTTCAGGAAGGTCAATCCCGCCGACATCGCGGTCATGTTCATCGCGCTCAAGTCGAACGAATTGCCGCTCTACGTCACCAACGACTACGCCGAACAGAATTTCGCCCAACAGATCTCGCAGATCCCCGGCGTCGCGCAGGTGCAGATCTTCGGCCAGCAGAAATTCGCGGTGCGCGTGCAGGTCGATCCGGAAAAGGCCGCCGCCCGCAATCTGACGCTCGACGAGGTCGCCAAGCAGGTCGCCGCCGCCAATTCCAACGCGCCGGTCGGCGTCCAGCTCGGCCGCCGGCAGAACGTGACCATCGAGGCCTCGGGCCAGCTCGAGAAGGCTGAATATTACAAGCCGCTTGTCGTCGCCTGGCGCAACGGCGCCCCGGTGCGGCTGGACGAGATCGCCACCGTCAGGAACAGCGTCGACAACGATCAGGTCGCCGCCTGGTTCGGCGACGAGCGCGCTGTCATTCTCGCAATCTACCGCCAGTCGGACGCCAACACGGTCGACGTGGTCGACCAGGTGAAGGAACGTCTGCCGCAATACCAGTCGCAACTGCCCGCGTCCGTGTCGGTCTCCGTCATCAACGACCGCTCCAAGTCGATCCGCGAATCCATCCACGACGTGCAGGAAACGCTGATGATCGCGATCGCGCTCGTCGTGCTGGTGATCTTCCTGTTCCTCAAGACGCTTTCGGCGACGCTGATTCCGACCCTCGCCCTGCCGGTTTCGATCGTCGGCACCTTCGCCTTCATGTACATGTTCGGCTATTCGATCGACAACATCTCGCTGCTGGCGATCACGCTGGCGGTCGGCTTCGTCGTCGACGACGCCATCGTGATGCTCGAAAACATCGTGCGTCACATCGAAGAGGGCATGAAGCCGTTCGAGGCCGCGCTGAAGGGCGCGCGCGAGATCGGTTTCACAATTCTGTCGATCACGTTTTCGCTGGTCGCCGTGTTCATTCCCGTCCTGTTCATGGGCGGCGTGGTCGGCCGCATCTTCCGCGAATTCGCCGTCACGATCTCTGTCGCCATTCTCGTATCCGGCTTCGTGTCGCTGACGCTGACGCCCATGCTGTGCGCGCGCCTGCTCAAGCCGATCGACCATCACGCAAAGCCGAACGCCTTTTCGCGCGGCGTGGACTACGTGCTCGACGGCGTCCTCGGCTTCTATCGCGTCACGCTGGACTGGGTGTTGAAAGCCAAGGCGCTGATGCTGCTGGTCACCTTCGCGACATTCGCGATCAGCGCGTGGATGTATGTCAACATCCCCAAGGGCTTCTTCCCGATCGAGGACACCGGCTTCATCGTCGGCTCGACCGAGGCCGCGCCGGACATTTCGATCGGCGCCATGTCCGATCTTCAGTTGAAGATGATCAACATCGTGCGCGCCGATCCTGCCGTCGATTACGTCAGCTCCGCGATCGGCTTCGGCAATATCGTCAATCAGGGCCGCATCTTCGTCGCGCTGAAATCCAAGAAGGAGCGCGGCGACCAGATGGCGGTCATCTCCCGCCTGCGGCGGGCCGGCAGCGGCATTCCCGGCTTCACCGTTTCCTTCGTGCCGGTGCAGAATTTCAACCTCAACGCCGGCCGCGCCACGCGGTCCAACTACCAGTACACGCTGCAATCCTCCGATCTCGACGCGCTCTACGCCAATTCGGACCGGATGATGACGCGCATGGCCGACCTGCCCGGCCTGCGCGACGTGACGACCGACCTGCAGATCCGCAACCCGCAATCCTTCGTCGACATCGACCGCGAAAAGGCGGCCGCCTATGGCATCAGCGCCGACCAGATCCGTTTGGCGCTCTACAACGCCTTCGGCACTTATCAGGCCTCCACCATCTACACGCAGGCGACCGATTATCAGGTCATCGTGGAGGCGGGCCGCGAATTCCAGGGCGATCCGAACCAGCTTGCCCGGCTCTACATCCGCCCGGCCAATGCGTCCGCCGGCGCGCTTTCTGCGTCCGGCGCCGCGACGGCGGGCGGGCAGGCGGCGCTGATCCCGCTCGATCAGGTGGCGACCATCCGGCGCAGCGTCGGCCCTCTTACCATCAATCGGCAGGCGCAGATGCCGGCGGTGACGCTGTCCTTCAACCTCGCGCCGGATGTGTCGATCGGTCAGGCGGTCGAGGCGATCCAGAAACTCGAGCGCGAAGTCGGCTTGCCCGCCCATGTCTCGACAAGCTTCTCGGGCACGGCGCAGATGTTCCAGCAATCGCTGAAAGGCCAGGGCGCGCTGCTGCTCGCCGCCGTGCTGACCATCTACATCCTGCTCGGCGTGCTTTACGAGAGCTACATCCACCCGATCACGATCCTCTCCGGCCTGCCCTCGGCCGGTCTCGGCGCGCTGATCTTCCTGCGCCTGTTCGGCATGGACCTGTCGGTCGTCGCCATCATCGGCATCCTGCTGCTCATCGGCATCGTGAAGAAAAACGCGATCATGATGATCGACTTCGCGCTGGTGCGAAGGCGTGAGGGCGCCGACGCCGAAACGGCGATCCGCGAGGCGGCCCTCGTCCGCTTCCGCCCGATCATCATGACGACACTGGCCGCAGCGCTCGGCGCGGTGCCCATCGCCATCGGCGCGGGCGCCGGCGCGGAACTGCGTCAGCCGCTCGGCATTTCCATCGTCGGCGGCCTGGCGGTCTCGCAGGTGCTCACCCTCTACATCACGCCGGTCGTCTATTATTACATGGACTTCATCGACCAGTGGCTGATGCGCGGCCGCAACGCGGCTGCCCTCGCCGAGGCGCCCGCCCCTGCCGCCGAGGCCGCCGAATAAACAGGCGCGGCGCCATATCGCGTCGCACCATTTCATTTGGCGAAGTGTCCCTTGCTCCTGTAGAAAGGCCTGAGCGCCCGCACCGCGAAACGCGGCATGCGGCGGGAGAAGCTTGGTCTCGGAGAGGACGAGGATGCAGAAGGTCTATTCGGACGCCAAAAGCGCGCTCGCCGGCCTGGTGAAGGACGGCATGACCATCATGTGCGGCGGCTTCGGCCTGTGCGGCATTCCCGAAGTGCTGATCGAGGCGCTGAAGGACACCGGCGCAAAGAACCTGACGGCCGTCTCCAACAACGCGGGCACCGACGGCTTCGGCCTCGGCCTGCTGCTCGAGACCCGGCAGATCAAGAAGATGATTTCGTCCTATGTCGGCGAGAACAAGCTTTTCGCGCAGCAATATCTTTCCGGTGAACTCGAGCTGGAATTCAATCCGCAGGGCACGCTCGCCGAGCGCATCCGCGCCGGCGGCGCGGGCATCCC
>JASGFP010000074.1:0-20409 GCA_047605445.1 Rhodoblastus sp. | reverse complement strand
GCGCTTCGTCGCGCCGGCGTCGCGCCAGCGCCCGCAACTCCGCCAGCACCGCGACGAGGCCCGGCTTTGCCGGCCGCACCAGCGCCGCGGCGGGCGTCACCCCGTGGCGTTCGAGCATTTCCGCAGGAACGTAGATTTGCCCGCGTGCGGCGAGCCACGGAAACGAACGCAGCAGGCCCGTCAGCGCATAGGCGACGCCCGCATAGCCCGCCGCCTCCGCCCCGCCCGGCTCGCCCCCATCGGCCAGAATGATCGAGGCCAGGCGAAACAGGGCCGAGGCGGTGCGACCGCAATAAGTTTCCAGTTCCTTCGCGTCGGCCATCGGCTCGTCGTAGAGATCGAAGCGACGCGCATCGATCAGATCGGTGAAGGCCGTGCGCGGCAGGCTGAAGGCGCGGATCGTGTCGATGAGGGCGGCGGCGACCGGATGGGCGCGCACGTCGCCGCGCGCTTCGCCCTCGATTGCGTCGACCCACCATTGCATACGGATCTCGCCGGGCATGGGATCGGTGACCGTCTCGCGAATGCGCGCCACCTCGAGGCTGAAGGCGTAGAGCGCGTGCAGACGCGGGCGAAGCGCGGCGGGCGCGAACATGCAGGCGAGCCAGCGGTCGCGGTCGTGCAGGCGCAGCAATTGCTCGCAATGGCGGTAGTTCTCCGCCATCTTTCGCGCGCGATCGTCGGTCGCGTCGCTTTCGACGCGGGTTTCGTCGGCGGTTCCGGTCATCGTCCCGTTGCGCGTCACACGGCGATGAGCGCGGCGGCGACACGGCGCCCCTCGCCCATCAGTATGTTGTATGTACGCGCCGCCGCGCCCGTGGCCATAGGCTCGACGACGATTTTCGCGGCGCGCAGGCGCTGGACGAGCGCGGGCTTCAGCGGCGCGAGGTCGACGCCAGTCCCGACGAGCAGATGCTCGACCGTTCCCGGCGCTTCCGTGAAGAGGCGCGCGAGCGAGGCCTCGTCGATTTCGCCGGCGCTTGTGGCCTCCCAGGCATAGAGGCCGGACGGGAGGGCCAGCAGCGATCCGCGGTGCGACATACCGCCGAATTTGAACCCGCCTTCGCCATAGGCGTCGATCGAATGGCGGCCGGGCAGGAAGCCGGCGGGCGTGGCGTTGGACATGCGTTCTGGCGCTCAGGCCGCCGTCGGGGCGGAATTGTCGACCACAACGGGGCAGTCGAGAAATTCCACCTGCGGCTGAGACCCGTAGAGCTTCGCCACACGCTCTCGCCACTCGCCATTATAGACGGCGTCCGCCGCCGACCTGCTCTCCCAGAGATAGACGCCGCCAGCGGAACGGCCGTCCTCGGCGCGGATGTAGTATTTGCGCACGAGGCCCGGCAGGTCGCGGTATTTCGGCGCGCTGCTCTCGAACATGCGCGCGGCTTCCTCCAGCGTGACCGGCGCGGGCAGCGCGAAGCGGACGATGGCTACGATCATGGGGCTCTCTCCGCTTTCCTCGCCAATCTCAGCTTGCGCGCGCGACAGGGAGCGCGACCGTCTCGAGCGAGGATAGGTCGAGCTTGCGCAAGGCATGGTCGATGTCGATGCCGATCACATCGCCTTTCGCGTCGAAGTCGACGTTGAGGCCGGCCGCGATCTCGCGCGTCTCGGCGCCGGGCTGCGCCTCGAGTTCGATGTAGAGACTGTCGGTCTCGGGGCAATAGCACAGCTTCAACGAACGGACCTCCGCGCCGACCGCCGACTACCGCGCCGCCTCCGCGGCCGCATCGTCCCTGGCCGCCGCCTCGTTGCGGGCGCCCTCGGTGCGCAGGCCGAGGTAGATCATCATCGGCGAGCAGATGAAGATCGAGGAGTAGACCGCCACGCACACGCCCCAGGTCATGGCCAGCGAGAAGGAACGGATCACCTGGCCGCCGAAGATCACCAGCGCGAGCAACGCCAGCAGCACGGTGGTCGCGGTCATCAGGGTTCTGGGCAGCACCGCGTTGATCGAAATGTCGATCAATTGGTCGGTCGGCATTTTCTTGTATTTGCGCATCATTTCCCTGATGCGGTCGAGCACGACGACGGTTTCGTTCAGCGAATAGCCCACGATGGTGAGAATGGCCGCGATCGAGGTGGTGTTGAATTCGAGCTGCGTGAAGGAGAAGAAGCCGACCGTCAGCAAGAGGTCGTGCATGGTGGCGATGACCGCGGATATGGCGAATTGCCACTCGAACCTGAACCAGAGATAGGCGAGCACGGCGATGATCGACAGCACGACGCCGAGCGTGCCGGACTGGACGAGCTCGGCCGAGACAGAGGGGCCGACCGTCTCGACGCGGCGGATTTCGTAGCCGTCGGCGACGGCCGTCTTCACCTTTTCGACGGCGGCCGCTTGCGCTGCATCGCCGCCCGGCTGCACGCCGAACCGCAGGGTCACGTCCGACGTATTTCCGAAGGATTGCACGCCGACGTCGCCGACGCCGAGATGTTCCGCGATATTGCGCAGCAGCGCGATGTCGGCCGTGCCGCTTTTGGCGCGCAGTTCCATCAACGTGCCGCCGGCGAAGTCGATGCCGAAATTCATGCCCCAGAAAATGAACAGGGCGACGGAGCAGATCGAGAGAAAGGCAGAGAACGGATAGCTCACGCGGCGGAACCGCATGAACGGGAATTTGGTGTTCTCGGGCGTGAGGCGCAGGAGCTTCATGTGTCTGTCTCCCCGCTCAGATCGGCAGCTTGGTCGGCCGCGCGAAGCGGTACCACACCGCGATCATCATGCGCGTCATGGTGACGGCGGTGACGATGGTGGTGAGGATGCCCAGGCCCAGCGACACGGCGAAGCCGCGCACCGGCCCCGAGCCCAGGAAATAAAGGATCACGGCGGCCACGAACATGGTGACGTTGGAATCCACGATCGTGCCGAAGGCCCGCTTGAAGCCGGCGTCCAGCGACGACAGGATCGAGCGGCCCATGTGATTTTCCTCGCGGATGCGCTCGTAGATCAGCACGTTGGAATCGACCGCCATGCCGATGGTGAAGACGATGCCGGCGATGCCGGGCAGCGTCAGCGTCGCGCCGAGCAGAACGAGCGCGGCGAAAATGAACAGGATGTGCACGAACAGCGCGATATTGGCGAAGATGCCGAACACGCCGTAGGTGACGAGCATGTAGGCGACGACCAGCGCCGCGCCGACGTAGGACGCGCGTTCGCCCGCTGCGATCGAATCCTGGCCAAGACCTGGACCGACCGTGCGCTCCTCGATGGTCGTCAGCTTGGCCGGCAGCGCGCCGGCGCGCAGCAGGATGGCGAGGTTGTTGGCCTGCTCCACGGTAAAGCGGCCGGAGATCTGGCCCGAGCCGCCCGTGATCGGCGAGATGATGCGCGGCGCCGAGATCACCTTGTTGTCGAGCACGATGGCGAAGGGCTTGCCGACGTTGCGGGTCGTGACCTCAGCGAATTTCTGGCCGCCGCGCAGGTTGAAGCGGAAATTGACGACCGGCTCGCCGTTGCGCTGGTCGAAGCCGGGCTGGGCGTCGGTCAGATCCTCGCCTTGCACCATCACCTGCTTCTCGACCGGAATCTTGCCGCCTTCGGTCTGCTCCAGCTCTTCGATATCCGCCGGGTTGTCGCCTGGCTGGCCGACGAGGCGGAACTCGAGCTTGGCGGTCGTGCCGAGCAGTTCTTTCAACTGTTGCGGGTCCTGAAGGCCCGGCACCTGCACCAGAATGCGGTCGGCGCCCTGGCGCTGGATCGTCGGCTCCTTCATGCCGGAGCCGTCGATGCGGCGGCGCAGAACCTCGATGGATTGATCGACCGCGCGGCGCACCTTGTCCGTCACGCCCGCATCGGTGATCGCGACCTGCACGACGCCGTTTTCGGTCGGCTTGACCTCGACGCCCTGCACGCCCGCGCCGCCGAGCAGCGCATTGCCGGTCTGCTGGCCGAGCGCGCGGATTTTCGGGGTGATCTTGTCGATTTCCGCCGGATTGGACAGGCGGAACTGAATGCCCCTCGCCTGCATCGCGATGCCGCCGACAACGCCCGCCTTCTCCTCGCGCAGGATGCGGCGCACGTCGTCGCGCATGTTCTCCACCATCGTACGAACGACGGCGGGCGAATCCACTTCGAGCAGAATGTGCGAACCGCCCTGCAGGTCGAGGCCGAGCGTGATCGTCTTCATCGGCAGCCAGGACGGCAGGCGCTGCTGCAAGGCCGTGCGCGTCTCCGGAGAGAGCATGGACGGGATCACGATCAGCAGCGCGATCAGCGTCATGCCGACGATGGAGGCGACTTTCCAGGGGGCGAAGCGGAGCATGGGTCTCGTTCGTGGGGCGGCGTTACGCCGCTGTTTCCTTCACGGGCTCGCCCTTGGCGCGCACGTCGGAGATCATGGAGCGCGCCACGCGCACACGGACGTTGGGCGCGATCTCGACTTCGACCTCGGCGGCGTCGGTCACCTTGGTGACCTTGCCGATGATGCCGCCGGCCGTCACGACCGTGTCGCCGCGGCGGATTCCGCCCAGCATGTCCTGCGTTTCCTTCGCGCGTTTCTGCTGCGGCCGGATGATCAGGAAGTACATGATGACCAGGATGATGGCGAAGGGCGCCATCTGCATGATCATTTCCGCGCCTCCGGCGGAGCCGCCGGCGGCCTGGGCGTAAGCGGGTGTGATGAAGTTCATGAGCATCCCGTGAAATGGGCCGAAGCGGCCTTAATTTGCGGGCGGACTATAGCCAGAAGCGCGTCCGAGGCAATGGCGGGCCATGCCAAATTGGCGGACGTCGCGCGGCCAAGCTAGCATGAGCGCCGACCACCGGTGCAAAACGAGGCTAAACTTTGGAAAAGGAAAGACTTGCCGCCTTCTCGGACGGCGTTCTCGCCATCATCATCACCATCATGGTGCTGGAGCTGAAAGTTCCGCACGGCGGGGAGCCCGGCGATCTCGTCAAGCTCATCCCGGTCTTCCTCAGCTATGTGCTGAGCTTCGTCTATGTCGCGATTTACTGGAACAACCATCACCACATGCTGGCGACAGTCGGGAAAGTGAACGGCGCCATCCTGTGGGCGAACATGCATCTCCTGTTCTGGCTGTCGCTCATTCCCTTCGCCACCGCCTGGCTTGGCGAGAATCACTTCTCCAAATGGCCGACGGCGCTTTACGGCGTCGCGCTGCTCGCGCCGGCGATCGCCTATTTCATCCTGCAACGCGCGATCATACGCTCGCAGGGCCCGGATTCGCTGCTCGCGCGCGCCGTGGGGTCGGACTTCAAAGGCAAGGCCTCGCCGGTGTTCTACGCCAGCGCCGCCGCGCTCGCCTTCGTCTCGCCGATCCTGTCCAATCTCATCTATGCTGGCGTTGCGCTGATGTGGCTTGTGCCTGACCAGCGCATCGAACGTATTCTTGCGGAGGCGAAGAAGTGACCGAATATCTCGATCCCACCAAGGCGACCTTCGCCCAATTCCGCGAAATGGACCGGCCCGGGCCGATCCACATGCTCAACCTCGTGAAGTTCCGCGAAAAGGCCGCCTACCCCGACGGGCGCGACGTGTCGGGCGCGCAGGCCTACAAATCCTATTCGCGGGAAAGCGGGCCGGTGTTTCGCGGGCTCGGCGGCAGGCAGGTGTGGATCGGCAAGCCGGAAATGATGCTGATCGGCCCGCAGGACAGCGAGCAATGGGACATCGCCTTCATCGCCGAATATCCCAGCGTGCAGGCCTTCGTCGACATGCTGCGCGATCCCGTCTACCGCGAGGCGGTGAAGCACCGGCAGGCGGCGGTGGCGGATTCGCGGCTGCTGCGATTGGAGCCGGCGGCGGCGGGGAAAGAGTTCGGCGAGATCGACTGAACGTGGCGTTCGCTGCGATTGCCAACTGCAAGGCGGCCGCGCAAACTTGACCTCCACAAGGCGGCAAACCGCCGGCTCAGGAGGAAATCAGTATGCAGCGCATGTTAGCCGCGTCGCTCGCGCTTGGCCTCGCATCGGCGAGCGCGCACGCCCAGACGCCAAAATTCGCCAACCAGGGCGTGACCGACACGGAGATCGTGATCGGCACGCATCAGGATCTGTCCGGACCGATCAAGGCCTATGGCGTCAACGGTTCGAACGGCATGAAGATGGCCGTCGAGGAGATCAACGGGTCCGGCGGCATCAACGGGCGCAAGCTGCGGCTGGTGATGGAGGATGTCGCCTACGATCCGAAGAAGGCGGTGCTCGCCACGCAGAAGATGATCGAGCTCGACAAGGTGTTCGCGATGGTCGGCACGCTCGGCTCGCCGACGACGCTCGCGCCGCAGCCGAACGTTCTTGCAGCAGGCGTCTTCCAGCTCTTCCCGATCTCGTCGGCCGAATTCACCTACCAGATGGACCCTGCGCAGCCGCAGGACCGGCTGAAATTCGCGACGACGCAGCCCTACCCCGAGGCGACCAAGGCGACGATGCGCGAGATGATGAAGCGCACCAAGGCGGCCAAGCCCTGCATCATGTATCAGGACGACGAGTTCGGGAAGAATATCTACAACGGCTTCATGGCCTACATGGACGAGGCGAAGATCAAACCCGCCAGCGTCACGAGCTACAAGCGCGGCGCCGCGGAGTTTTCCTCGCAGGTCGCGCGCATGAAGGCGGACGGCTGCGACCTCGTGTTTCTCGCAACCATCGTGCGCGAGACGATCGGCGCGATGACCGAAGGCCGCAAGACGGACTTCAATCCGGTGTGGGCGACATCCGCCGCAGCCAACGTGCAGGACGTGGTCACGCTCGGCAAGGAGGCGGTCGAAGGCCTCTATGCGACCGGGCTCTACGAGACGCCCTATGAAGACCAGGCGACGGCGCCGGTGAAGGCGTGGATCGCGACGCATCGCAAGATGTTCGGCGGCGATCCGAATACGCAGACGATCTACGGCTACAACGCCATCATGAATTTCGCCTGCTACGCGAAGATGGCGGGCAAGGACCTGAACGGCGCGACCATGCTGGCGGCGCTCGAATCCGGGAAAGGCTGCGGCGATATTTTCGGCGACAAGCCGCTCGCCTTTTCCAAGGACAATCATCTGCACATGATCACGGCGCAACTGCACCAGATAAAGGGCGGACGCTGGGTGACGCTCGCCCGCGAACTGCAGATGTAACCGCGGCGAGCCAATGACGCTGCGCCCGTTTGTTGAAGTCGCCGCGATGCGCTATGCGTCCGCGCGACATCAGCAAGACGGGGCGGAAAATGGCCGGCGGCGACGACGAATATGTATATGACGAAGCGACCGGCGAATGGCGGCCAGCGTCCGAGATGGCGCAGGCTTCAGCCGCCGCGGCAGTCGTTGTCCGCGACAGCGCCGGCAATGCGCTGGCCGACGGCGATACCGTCGTGCTGATCAAGGATCTGAAAGTGAAGGGCGCGGGCCAGACGCTGAAACAGGGAACGGTCATCAAGACCATTCGCCTGACCGACGATCCCGACGAAATCGACTGCCGCTATGAAGGCATCAAGGGCCTCGTGCTGCGCACGGAATTCGTGCGTAAGCGCTGACCGGGAGACAGGCATGGCGAAATCGCGGGACGAGATCGACGCTGTCATCGCAGATATTCTGTCGGCGCCGGCGCATGTCGCGCAAGGCCTGACCGCCGTGTCGGTCGCCGACGGCGAGGCGACGCTGGAATTCGTCGCGGGCCCTGCATCGCTCGCGCCGACCGGGGCCGTGCATGGCGGCGTTCTGACCATGCTGATGGACCCGGCCGCGCTCTGCGCGCTCTATCCGGTGCTGCCCGAAGGCGCGCATGCCGTCACGGCGGACATGTACGTGCAGCACATGCGCCCGGCGCGCCCCGGCGCGCGGCTGCGCATCGTCGCGCGCGTGCTGCGCATGGGCCGGTCGCTTGCCTTCTGCGAGGCGAACGTAATGGATGGCGACAAGCTCTGTTCGACCGCACGGCTGACGAAGGCGGTCGTGGCGGGCAAGTAGCCGGACCGCGAGCCTTCAGGCTCGCAATCCTTTTTCGTCGAGCCCGAAGGCCCGCGGTCCATTCACTCGACGAAATCCCACGCCTTGCCGTTGAACTTCTGCAGCTTCATGTAATTGACGACGCGATAATCGTCCGGGCTCGTGTTGATCGAACCGCCGGGCAGCATGAGCGAGAAGCGCCAGTTCTTCAGGTTCGCCGCCTGCTTCATGATGTTCTCGCGCGACAGATCGCTGCCCGCCTGCCGGAGCACCTGCTCCAGCGTCTGGGCGAAGGAATAGCCGGCCACCACGAGCGAATCCGAGGGATCGGCGGACGGCATGTTCGCTTTCTGCCAGGCGAAATAATCCTTCACGGCCTTCTCGTCCGCCCATTTGGGATCGGTGACGTCCATCTGGAAGCCGGCGGTCATGATACCCGCCGATTTCTCGAGCCCCGCCGGCTTGAAGGTCGCGCCGATGGAGGCCGCGCCGAGATGCAGGTAGGTGGAGGGCTTCCAGCCGAGTTCGGCCATCTTGGTGATCGCCTGCGCCGCCTGCTTCGAATAGGTGAACAGCATCAGCACATCGACGTTGGCGTTCTTGATGAGCACGAGCTGCGAGTCGATCGATGGATCGGTCGCCTGAAAACTCTGCGCGACGGCGATCATCTTGTCGGCGTTGGCGCCGAGGCCCTCTTTCAGCCCGCTCAGCAGATCCTTGCCGAAATCGTCGTTCTGATAGAGCACGCCGATCTTCGCATTCGGATTGCGCTTGAGAATGTCGGCGGCGTAGAAATTCGCTTCGGCGCGCAGGTTGGGCTGCCAGCCCATCACCCATTTGTAGTTCTTGGGATCGTTGAAAGCCGAAGAGCCGGCCGCGATGAACAGCAGCGGCACGCCCTTGCCGTTGAGATAGGGCCGGATCGCCATGTTGATGGGCGTGCCGAGCACGCCGAACACCAGCGCGACATCGTCTTCCTCGACGAGGCGGCGCACGTTCTCGACCGCCTTGGGCGGGGAATAGCCGTCGTCGCGCGAGATGAACTTGATCTTGCGGCCGTTGATTCCGCCAGCGGCGTTGATCGTGTTGAAATAGGCCTCCTCGGCCTTGCCGAGCTGGCCGTAGGCCGAGGCCGGTCCGCTGTAGGCGATCGTCTGGCCGATGCGGATTTCCGTATCCGTGACGCCGGGCGTCTTCGATTGTGCGAATGCCGCTGTCGCCGCGAGCGCGGCGCCGACGAATGCGGCGGCGATGATCTTGCGTCCCATGCCTTCCTCCCTCGGCCGGGCTTTGCCGCCCGGTCCAGGCCGGAAGTCTAGGACGGGATGCCGCCAGCCGCCACGCCGGATTCACGCGGCGGCCATGCGGAAGCCCACCAGCCCTATTGCAGCATGTCGACGCTCAGCCAGCGCGGGCCGTTAGGTCCGTCTACGAAGATGACCGCGCCGGGGATATCGGCTTTCTTCAGCGCCAGCATCTCGCGTTTGAGATCATCGACATTATGGATCGCGACCTTGCCGACCTTGCGCACGATGTCGCCGGCGCGAAGGCCGGAGTACCAGGCGATCGACTTGTCGGCGACCGCGGTCATCTCCACGCCGTCGATCTTCGGGTTGGCCTCGAACTTGCCGCCGAAATCTTCGAGCCTGTCGAAATCCGGCAGCGGCGCCATCTGCGTCACCCAGATATTGCCGGGGAACTGGCCGATCGAAACCGGAATTTTCGTCATCTTGCCCTCGCGCCAGACGCCGAGTTCGACCTTCCCATCGGCGGCGTGCGCAACCGCGCGGTTGAGGTCGATGGCGTCGCGCAGGGCCCTGCCGTCGAAGGTGCGGATGACGTCGCCGACCTTCAATCCGGCCGCGGCGGCGGGCGAATTCGGCTTGACGTCGGCGACGATCGCGCCGCCGCCATTATTGTGGCCGAGGCCCAGGAAGAACGCCATCGGCTCGGTGACGGGCTGGATCGAAACGCCGAGCCAGCCGAGCCTCGGCTTGCCGAACTTCTCGATGCCCTCCTGCGCATGTTTCACGTCGTCGATCGGGATCGAAAAGCCGATGCCGATCGAGCCGCCCTGGTTTTGCGTATAGATCGCCTGATTGATGCCGATCACCTCGCCGTTCATATTGAACAGCGGGCCGCCCGAATTGCCGCGGTTGATGGTGGCGTCCGTCTGGATCAGGTTGTCATAGGCGCTCAGGCCCACCTGCCGGTGGAAGGCGCTGATAACGCCTGACGACACCGATCCCGCAAATCCCAGCGGATTGCCGATCGCCACGACCCGGTCGCCAAGCCGCATCTTCTCGCTGTCGCCAAGGGCCGCGGCTTTCAGTGGCTTGTCGCCTGCGTCGATCTTGATGAGCGCGAGATCGTAATTCGTGCCCGCCAGCACGAGCTTGGCCTGTAGCCTGCGTCCGTCGCTCAACGTCACGAACAGCGCATAGGCGCCTTCGATGACGTGGCGATTGGTGACGATCATTCCATCCGGCGAAACGATCACGCCCGAGCCGACATCGTCCTCCACCACGGCGGCCGTATCTGCGTTCTTGTCGGACGACGGCGTGTCCTTGGCGAGGCGGCGATTGTAGATGTTGACGAAGCTCGGCATCGTCGCCGCGACCAGATCGGCGACGTCCTTGTATTTCCACTCCGTGGCGCTGGCGGGCGGCGCGGCGAAGGAAAGGGCGAGAAGAATGGATACGAGAAGACGTCGCATGACCGGCTCCGGCTGAACTCTGTCAGCATGACTTGTATAGGGCGTGGCGAGAAGTCAAACCTGATGTAGTCGCGCGCCCAAGCGCCGCCGCCTTGGCAGAGCGACGAAAACGCCCTATCCCACCCGGCATGACCGACGCCAGCAAAACCGAACTTCTCGCCCGGATCGCCGCGGCCCTCGAACGTCTTGCGCCGCCCGCGCCCACCGTGCCCGATTTCGATTCGGCAGAGGCCTTCGTGTGGAGCGCTTCAAAGCAGCGGCTGGTGCCGGTGAAGAAGGTCAATCGCGTCGATCTCGCGCTGCTGCGCGGCGTCGACCGCGTGCGCGACATGCTGGCCGAGAACACCGAACGCTTCGCGAAGGGCCTGCCGGCCAATAACGCCCTGCTCTGGGGCGCGCGCGGCATGGGCAAATCATCGCTGGTCAAGGCGGTGCATGCCGACATTCTGGCGCGCGGGATCGGCGGGGGGCGGCTGCGATTGATCGAAATCCATCGCGAAGACATCGACAGCCTGCCGACTCTGATGGGCATGTTGCGCGAGGCGCCGTTCTCCTTTCTCGTGTTTTGCGACGATCTCTCGTTCGACAGCGGCGACACGAGCTACAAGTCGCTGAAAGCGGCGCTCGATGGCGGCGTCGAAGGACGGCCGGAGAACGTGCTGTTCTACGCCACGTCCAACCGCCGCCATCTGCTGCAGCGCGACATGATGGAGAACGAGCGCTCGACCGCGATCAATCCCGGCGAAGCGGTCGAGGAAAAGGTTTCGCTCTCCGACCGTTTCGGCCTGTGGCTCGGCTTTCACAAGTGCAACCAGGACGAGTATCTGTCGATGGTGTTCGGCTATTGCGACCATTTCGGCCTGAATGCGCCGCGCGAGGAAATCGAGGCGGAGGCGCTGGAATGGGCGACGACGCGCGGCAGCCGCTCCGGGCGTTCGGCCTGGCAATATATACAGGACCTGGCGGGGCGGCTCGGCAAGACGACGAGCTGAAACCTACCAGAGATTCTTGCCGTCGATGATCTGCACGGGCCACTCGGCCGCTTCGAAATCGTCGATCAGACGCGCGTTGAGGCCGATGCGGCGCGTCGCGCCGTCCCACGATCCATCCGGCTGGAATGCGGGGCTGTCCGAATAGAGGGCGCAGCCGCACACGCGGCAGAAGTGATGTGCGACTGTCTTCGTGTTCCAGCGATAGACGGCGTCTTCGTCGGCCGGGGCCGCCGAGAATCGCCTGGGCTCGACATAGGCGACGAGCGCGCCGCGCTTGGCGCAGAACGAACAGGTGCAACGCGTGAGCTTGGCGGGAAGCTCGCCATCGACGCGAAATGAATTGGCGCCGCAATGGCAGCGTCCGGTCAGCGGCATGGTCGATCCCTGGTCGTGCGACGTCGACATCCAGATAATCTCGCGACGCCCCTCGTCCAGTCGCACATCCCCATTCGCGCTCGCTCCAAACAAAAACTCCCGCGCATCGCTGCGCGGGAGTTTCAAAGGCGAGAAGAGTTCGATCAGCAGTAGGTCGGGCTCGCCGTGCAGGTGTCCTGCATCAGCTTGCCGATGTTGCCGGCTCCATAGCCGCCGTAATCGGCGCTCGGAAATTCGGTGTTCTGACCGAAATACGACGCTCCCTGCCGGTTGTAGCCAACCGTCGTCGAGCCGTAGCTCGTGACGCCGATCACGGACTGGACCTGCTGGGTTCCGCCCGAGGCGGCCGACGTGTTGATGACAGGGTTCGTGCCGAAATTGGCCAGCCAGGGGCCGCCGCTCGAACCGCCCGTCTGCGCCGTGCCGATCTGTGTGTTCTTCAGATTGCCGGACGTGTAGTACCAGCCGACAGCATCCGTGCGCTGCATCTGATACCCGCTGTCAAAAGCGACGGGATAACCGAGCTGCGTGATCTGCACGACGCGTACGCCGCCGAGCATGCTCGCCGTCGCGTACGAATAGCCGTTCCAGCCGTAATTGTACCATCCCACCGTATTGCCGGCCAGCACGCCGTTCTTGGGCGCCAGCAGGATCGTCGCGATGTCGTTGTTGCAGACGACGCCCGACTGGGTGCAGGTGTCCGTGCCGCCCTTGTAGGAGCTTGCGGTTCTCGCCGAAACGCCGCTGTAGCAGCCGTAGACGCCGCCGGAAGAATCCGTATTGGACGGGCACCATGTCCAGTTGCTGTACCATGCGCCGCCGAAAGCGGTCACGCAATGCGCGGCGGTGATGAGCACGCCGGGCTTCACGAGAGAGGCGGTGCAGACGTAGGTCGACGTGCCGATCTGGAAATAGAGCTTGCCGGTGGCGCGGTACGGATAGCTCGTGACCGGTATCTTTATCACGCCGGCCGAATTGCCAGCCTTGCCGACGGCGACGCGCTTGGTGGTGTAAGGCGCGGTCGACGTGCCATAGGCCATCGGCGCGTCAGTCGAAGGCGCGGCGGTCTTGTCCGAGACGCCTGCGGCGCCGGACATCACCGAGGTCGCCGCCGCCTTCTCGGCCGCCTGGAACTGATCGACCGAAGCTTTGGGCATCGGGCTCAGCTGCGGCCCGGCCGGCGCCTTCGGGTCGCCGCTGGCGGCGGCCGAGGCGTTTGCCGGAGAGGCGACTGTCGCGCTCGCGGCGCTCTGTGCGCCATTTTGCGCTTGCGCCGCAATGGCCGAGGCCACGACGACGACGCCCGCCAGCAGACAATTCGTGAATAGGTTCGATTTTCTCATGCAAGCCCCCTGTTTGCTTGACTACTTGCCTTCACCGGGCGACCCGCTCGAGGTTCCCGGCATTCCCTGCGGAATTGCTGTTCCCGTCCTCCGGATTGTGGAAGACGGCATGTCGTCCCGCGCCGCGGGCATATTGGTATGCTGCGGTCCTTTCGGAACGCGCGGTTCGCTTTGTCCGGAAGAGTTGGCCACTGGCGACGCCGATGTATCGGCGGAGCCGGAATTGTCGGCGGCAAACACAATGTTCGCTCCAAGCAACGCCATTATGGACGCAACCCCCATCCAAAGCGCCGGCTTCATTGTCTCTCCTGAAACGCAAAGCCCCAACCGCCCGCCGGACCTTAGCTTTGACCTTCCGGAACGGCAAGCGCTGCAATGTGTTCGAGCGCACTACGCGATAGCTCGAACTGAATTAGGTTTACCGGCCGTGCCACCGTAGCCGCCAGCCAGGTGCGTGGCCGGCGCACGGGCCGTATTCGCACGCGGCGCTTGACGCGCCCGCCGCCCAAGAGTCCGATGGTCGCCAGAAGCGCTCGACGCGCCGATCATCGGAGGAACCATCATGGCCGATCATGCCTATGATCTCGTCATTCGCGGCGGCTCGATCGCCGACGGAACCGGCGCTGCGGCGCGCGAGGCCGATATAGCGATCAGGGGCGACACGATCGTCGCGGTCGGCAAGGTTTCCGGACACGGCCACGAGGAGATCGACGCGCGCGGGAAACTGGTGACGCCCGGTTTCGTCGACGTGCACACGCATTACGACGGCCAGGCGACGTGGGACGAGCGGATGCAGCCTTCCTCCTGGCATGGCGCGACGACCGTCGTCATGGGCAATTGCGGCGTCGGCTTCGCGCCCTGCCGCCCGAACGATCACGACCGGCTCGTGCGGCTGATGGAGGGCGTGGAGGACATTCCGTTCCCCGTGCTGTCTCAAGGGTTGCCGTGGAACTGGGAAAGCTATCCCGATTATCTCGACGCACTGGCGCAGCGGCGCTTCGACATGGACGTCGGCTCGCAACTGCCGCACGCCGCGCTGCGCGTCTATGTGATGGGCGAGCGCGGCGTGGAACGCGAGCCCGCGACGCCCGACGACATTGCCCAGATGGCGCGAATCGCCGAAGCCGCGATGCGCGCCGGCGCGATGGGTTTCTCGACGTCGCGCACGCTCAACCATCGTGACAGCGAGGGGCGGCCGACGCCGACACTGACGGCGGAAGAAGACGAACTCGTCGGCATCGCGCTGGGCCTCAGGGCGGCAGGCGCCGGCGCGCTGCAATTCGTCTCCGATTTCACCGATGCGGAAGAGGAATTCGCGCTGATGCGCACGATGGTGCGCGAATCCGGCCGACCCCTGTCCTTCTCGTTGCTGCAAGGCCCTGCCGCGCCTGACAAATGGCGGCTGCTGCTCGACCGTACGGCGCAGGCCAACGCGGAGGGGCTGACGATCCGCGCGCAGGTCGCTGGCCGGCCGGTCGGCGTGCTGCTCGGCCTCGAGCTGACGATGAATCCGTTCTCGAAGAATCCCGTCTATCGCGAAATCGCCTCGCTGCCGCTCAGCGAACGGGTCGCGCGCCTGCGCGATCCCGATTTTCGCGCGCGGCTGCTCGCAACGCCGCCGATCGCGGAGCCCGGCTTTGCGCGCTCAACGCTGCAGAACTGGGCGAACATGTTCCGGATGGACGGCGATTTCGACTACGAGCCCTTGCAGAGCGACAGCCTGCAGGGGATCGCCGACCGTCAGGGCGCCAGCGCGCCGGCGCTGGCGCTCGACGCCATGCTCGAGAACGAGGGGCGCGGCATTCTCTACGTGCCCTTCCTCAATTACGCCGGCTTCACGCTCGATCCGGCGCGCGACATGCTGATGCACGACAACAGCGTGCCGGGCCTGTCGGATGGCGGCGCGCACGTCGGCATGATCTGCGACGGCTCGTTCCCGACCTACAATCTCGTGCACTGGACCCGCGACCGGAAGCGTGGGCCACGCATACCGCTCGAGAAAATGGTGGCGATGCAGACCGCCGACACGGCGGCGCTGATCGGCCTTCACGATCGCGGCCGCATCGCGCCGGGGATGCGGGCTGACATCAATGTGATCGACTATGCCCGGCTGAAATTGAAGCCGCCGACGGTCGCCTACGATCTGCCGGCGGGCGGCAAGCGCCTGCTGCAACGCGCCGAGGGCTACGAGGCGACCGTCGTCGCTGGCGCCGTCACCTATCGCAACGGCGAGCCGACCGGCGCCCTGCCCGGCCGCCTGCTGCGCGGCGGTCGCGCGGCGCCGCAGGCGATCGCGGCTGAATAGGCCGCTACTTGCGCTTGCGCGGCTTCGGTTGCGCATGACGCCACGCCATTTCGAGCGCGGCGGAAAGTTCGTCGCGGCTCAAGCGGGCAAGTTGCGCGGTCGTCCAACCCTGCGCGCCCCAGGCGTTCGGCACGGGCGCGAAAGCGTCGCGCGCGACCTCGCATTTCAGCGCCTGCTCGTCCGGCGTGAATTTGAAATTCGCGGTCTTACCGTCGGCGGCGAGCGTGACGAAAGTGCGCGCGACGAAGAACGCCGTGCGGTCGAAATGCGGCCTTTCCGACGCGCCCGGCAAAGCCAGCGCAAGCTTCCGCAGATCGTCGCCTTTTGTCATCGTCAGCCCTTTGTCCGCGCGGGCCAGTTCACCATCAAAATTCCGACCGCCACCAATGCGACGGCCATCGCGAAACCCGGCGTGATCTCGTCGCCGAGAATGAAATGGCCAGCCGCGACGCCGACGACCGGGGTGAGAAAGGTGAAGGCGGAGAGTTCGCCGGCTCGATAGTTTTGCACCATCCAGAACCATACCGCGAATGTCACGCTGACGATCCAGATCGTCTGATAGGCGAAGGCGAGTCCGCTTTTGAGCGAGACATGCGTCGGAAAGGCTTCGCCGCGCCACAGCGCGAAGGCGCCGAGCACGAAGATCGAGACGACGAGCTGGTAGAGCAGCGTCTTTTCCGGCGGCGCGAAGCGCAGGCGCGTGCCCTTCATGATGAGCGTGGTCGCGCCCCACAGGGCGCCGGCGAGCAGGCTCAGCGCATCGCCCATGAACATCTCGCGCGAGCCGGAGGACACGCCGAGCGCGACGGCGACGCCGACGAAAGAGAGCGTGAGGCCGATCCATTGCAGCCGGCTCAGCCGTTCGCTCGGATTGATCCACGGCAGACCGAGGGCCACGAAGAAGGGCGCCGCGTAGAGAAACAGAATGCCGTGGCTCGCCGTCGTCCATTGCAGTCCGATGAAAAGCGCGACGAATTCGGCGCCGAAGGCGAGCCCGCTCCAGATGCCGGGCCAGAGCGTGCCGTCGCGCCGCAGCAAATCGGGATGACGCCAGAACGAATAGGCGCCGAGCAGGATCGCGCCGCCTACGGAACGCAGCGCGGCCTGCGTCATGGGCGGAATGTCGGCCATGGCGATCTTGGCCGTCACCTGATTGAAGCCCCAGCTCGCGCAGAGCATCAGGACGATGGCGACGCCGAAACGGTCGAGATGACGGAGCTGGTGATTCATCGCGCCATTGTGCACAGGCGCGTTCAGGAGGCACGTCGCGCAGACGCATGAGCGCCCCGCAAAATAGAAGCGGCGGCCCTTTCTTTGGAGCCGCCGCTTTTCACCCCGGATCGTGTCTCGCGGCCCGGAGGAATTTCTTATGCGTCAGAGCCCGGCGAGATAGCCCGTCGGATCAACCGGCGTCGCGCCCTTGCGCAATTCGAAGTGCACCTGCGGCGAGGAGACGTTGCCGGTCTGGCCGGCCTTGGCGATGGTCTGGCCGCGCTTGACCGTGTCGCCGCGCTTCACGTCGAGTTCGCCATTGTGGGCGTAGGCCGAGACGTAGCCGTTGGGATGCTGGATCAGCACGAGATTGCCGTAGCCCTTCAGCTCGCTGCCGGCGTATTTCACCACGCCGCCTTCGGCCGCCTTCACCGCCGTGCCTTCCGGCACCGCGATATTGATGCCGTCGTTGCCGCCGGACTTGAAGCCCTGGATGATGCGGCCGCGCGCGGGCCAGCGGAATTCCGGATTGGCGCTGTCGCCGGCCGGCGCCGCCTTCGGCTCTTCCTTGGGCAGGCTTGCGGTCGTCTCGCTGCGGTCGACCTCGGCCTTCTTCGTCTCCGGCTGCTTCATCTCGATCTTGCGCGGCTCGGCCTTGACCTGGGGGGTTTCGAGCGCGGCCTGCTTCTGGGGCTTGGGCTGCTCGACCTTGGCGACCGGCTTCGGCGTGGCGGACTTGGCGACCGCGGCCTTTTCCTCGGGCCTTTTCTCGACCGTCTTCTTCCTGTCGACGGCCTTGGCCTTGGGCGCTTCGTCCTCGTCGTCGTCCCGCTCGACCTTGACGGCAGCCTTGGCCGCCGACTTGCCGCCCGGCCTGGCGACCGGATCCGGTCCCTTCACGAGATGGAATTTCTCCTTCGAAGCCTCGGCCTTCTTCGGCTCGGGCTTGGCGGGCTCGAACTTCGCCACCGGCGCGGGCGCCGGACGCGGAGCGACGGGCGCGGCCGTCGCCGTGGCGCGGTAGACGGGCACGACGAGACGCGCGCCGGGCTGCACCTGGCTGGCGCTATTGAAACCATTGACGCGCAGCAGCGCATCCTGCGGCACGCCGTAGCGGCTGGCGAGCGCGCCGGCGTTCTCGCCCTGCGCGACGACGATGGGCGTTCCGCCTTCCGCGCTCCAGTGATCGACGGAGGCGGCGCTCATGCGCGAAGGCGTTGTGGGCTGGGCTGCGACAGGGCGCGGGGCGGAGGGGGCGACCGAAGGCGGCGGCAGCGACGTTGCGCCGGACGGCGGCGCGAGCGGCTTCGACTCGATCTTCATCGACGAGGACGACGGCGCGTGCGGCGCGATCGTGCCGGTCGGCGTGCGGTCGATAGGACCGGACGAGGCCGTCTCGAAGGGATTGGAGAAGGGATTGGAGGAAAGCCGGGTTGCGTCGGAGCATCCGGTCAGGAGGGCGGCGGCGGCCGTCGCAACAAGCAGACGCAAACCGAGCCGGGCACTGAACAAGGGCTTGTTCTCACACATCACGCAACCTATCGAACGCCACTTTCTCGCCGTGATTAAGCGCGTTCGCGGTTAATGGACGGTTTAAGGTGAACGCGATATCGCGAAAAAATCGAAAATATTAATCGTGAACGCGCGGACGGCTTTACAGCGCAGAGGCGACGCCTTCGAGCGCGGGCGAAAATCGGCCCGCGCGAAACGTGCGCATCCAGCTGCGGTCTGCATGGACGAGCGCGCACTGGCCGCCCTGCCCCGTCTCGTCCGGCAGCGCGCAGAGCATGAGGCCGCGCGCTTCGAGCGCGCCCGTGAGCCGCGCATCGGGCGTCGGCAGCAGCGCATGCACGATGATGCGGTCGAAGCGGCCGAAGGTTTCGGGCGCCGCGAGTCCGTCCGCGCAATGAACGCTCACATTGGCCACGCCGAGTTGCGCAAGCCGCGCATTCGCCTCCACGCTCAGCGAACGGAAGCGTTCGAAGGACACGACCTCGCGCGCAAGGCGCGCAAGAACCGCAGTCGAATAGCCCGAGCCTGCGCCGATCTCCATCACGCGATGACCGGGCTCGATCTGCAGCGCCTCCAGCATCGCGGCGAGATCGCCCGGCGCCTCCATCGTCTGGCCGCAGGCGATGGGCAGGATGCAGTTGCGCTGCGCGAGATCGCGCAATGCGAAGGGAACGAAGATTTCGCGCTGCACGGTTTCGATGGCGCGCAGCACGTTCACATCGCGCACGCCCGCCTGCCGCAACGCGAGCAGCAATGCGCCGCGCGCCTCGATCGCGGTGGAGGCGCCGTTCATCAGCCGAGAACTTCGGCCAGCCTCGTCATGGTCGGCTCGTCCGTCATGTCGAGGCGCAGCGGCGTGACTGAAATTTTCCTGGCCGCCAGTGCTTCCAGATCGGTGCCGGCGCCCGGCGTATAGGGGCCGCGCTGGAAGGCGATCCAGTAGTAGGGCACGCCGCGCCCGTCGTGCCGCGCGTCGATGTCGAGCAGTTCCGCCGAGCGCACGCCCTGGCAGGTGACGGCGACGCCGGCGACCTCGTCCGGCTGGCAATCGGGGAAGTTGAGATTGACCAGCACGCCCGGCGGCATGCCCTCGGCGATGAGCTTGCGCAGCAGAGCGGGCGCGTGTGTCTGCGCCGTCTCCCAGACTGGGTTGAAGCGTCCGACCGCCGGGCCGTAGGCCTGAGACAGCGCGAAGGAGGGAATGCCGAGGATCGTGCCCTCGATGGCGCCGGCGACCGTGCCCGAATAGGTGACGTCTTCGGCGACGTTCTGGCCGCGGTTGACGCCCGAAAGCACGATGTCGGGCCGCTTGTCCTTGAGAATGTTGCGCACGCCCATGATGACGCAATCCGTCGGCGTTCCGCGCACGGCGAAACGGCGCTCGCTGATCTGGCGCAGGCGCAGGGGATCGGACAGCGACATGGAATGCGCGACGCCGGACTGGTCGGTCTCCGGCGCGACGGTGAAGACGTCGTCGGAAAGCTCGGCTGCGATCTTCTCGAGGACTTCGAGGCCGGGGCCGTGGATGCCGTCGTCGTTGGTGATGAGTATGCGCATTTTCGTTTTCACTCCCGGGCGCCCTCACCGTCCCGTGAGCGGGCGTTCTTTCTGGATCAAGAATCGGTCGGCGCGAGTCTGGGTCGAAGCGCGCGCAGCTTCAACAGGATCGTTTCAGCCGCGCCGTCGAGATTGCCGTAGATTTTCGCATTGCGAAAACGGAGGACGGTATAGCCCTGTTCTTCGGTCTTTGTTTGACGCTGGACGTCTGCCGCCAGCTCTTCCTCGGTGGAATGCGTTGCGCCATCGAGCTCGATCACGAGCCGCGCCTCATGGCAGGCGAGGTCAGCGATGTAGCCAGCCAGCGGCGCCTGGCGGCGGAATTTGAAGCCGTCGAGTTGCCGGCGGTTGACCGCCCGCCAGAGGATGCGTTCGGCCCGCGTGGCTTCGCCGCGGAGCTTTTGCGCGACAGGGGTAAGGCGATGGGCCATGCCGCTCCAGGTTTACCGCGACGCTGGCCGCCTCCCCTCCCCCTTGTGGGGAGGGGCGGGGGAGGGGGTCGCGCAA
>JASGFP010000073.1:0-20453 GCA_047605445.1 Rhodoblastus sp. | reverse complement strand
GCCTGTTCTCCACAATCTCACAGCCCACAATCACAGGCGCGGCTATAGCCGTCAGAACCGTGAAGTAATAACCGCGTGGAAACCAATTGACGCAAACGTCATAGGGGCGTAGGCCACGTAAGGCCCCGGATTTCGAAGGCAGTTACTTGATGACAAGTCAAAGCCAGCCGGTGCGGCGCAACCGCAGCTTTCTCGCAGAGGGCGAGCAGGCGCTGATCCGCTGGATTCTGCCCAGGCTGCCGCCGGGCATGACATCGCTACACCTGACCGTCATCGGCATGATCGGCTCGCTTGTCGCGGCCATCGGACTGGTCGGCTGCTGCTGGACCTATAATTTTCTGCCGGCGGTGGTCGTCGGCGTGGCGATGAACTGGTTCGGCGATTCGCTCGACGGCTCGCTGGCGCGCTACCGCCATACAGAGCGGCCGCGCTTCGGGTTTCTCGTCGACCATACCTGCGACCTGTTCTCGCAGATCCTGATCATCGTCGCCTTCGCCCTGTCGCCCTTCCTGACGCTGGTGTCGGCGCTGGTGATTCTGCTCTGCTACCTGCTTTTCTCCGCCTATACCTATATCCGCGCCGCCGTGCACCAGGTGCATCAGATGTCCTATATCGGGGTCGGCGCGACCGAGTTCCGCATCCTGATGATTGTCTGGGCTGTCGGGGGCGCCTTTTTCGACATCGACGAGGGCTTTGCGGGTCCGCTGACCGGGATCGACATCGCCGTCATCGCCATGGGCGCGATGGCCGTGGTCGGCCTCGGCTTCAAGGCGTTCCGCGACGCCCGCGAGATCGCTCTGAGCGAAACGGCTGTGGACGCCCGCGACAACGCGCCCGAGGCTGCCGCAGGTCTCGCCAAGGACGCCTGAGCGCTTCGGGCTCCGCGCTCTGCATCTTTCTAATTTCACCGGCCGCATATTGAATGCCGCGGGCGGCCCCTCGCAATTTCGCTCGCCCGCCGGCTGCTCTAATGTCAGCGGCATTCAAGCGCGCCGGTCGAGCGCGCAGGGGTGAGCGAAATGTCCAAGCGCACGCAGGTCGTCATCGTCGGTTCTGGCCCCTCGGGGCTGCTGCTCGGCCAATTGCTGCACAAAGCGGGGATCGACACGCTGATCCTCGAGCAGAAATCGCAGGACTATGTGCTCGGCCGCATTCGCGCCGGCGTGCTGGAACAGGGCGCGGTCGGGCTGATCGAGGAGGCCGGCGCAGGCGCCCGCATGCGCCGCGAGGGTCTGCCGCATGACGGCACGGAAATCTGCTTCGGCGGCGTGCGGCATCGCATCGACTTCAAGGCGCTGACCGGCAAGACCGTGATGGTCTATGGCCAGACCGAGGTGACGCACGACCTGATGGATGCGCGCGCGGCCTGCGGCGCGCCGACCGTTTACGAGGCCGAAGGCGTCGCCATCCACGACATCGCCACGAATGCGCCGCGCGTGAGCTGGACGAAAGACGGCAAGGCTCACGAGATCGCCTGCGATTTCGTCGCGGGCTGCGACGGATTCCACGGCGTGAGCCGCAAGACCATGCCGGCGGACGTTCTGCGGACGTTCGAGCGCGTCTATCCCTTCGGCTGGCTCGGCGTGCTCGTCGACAAGCCGCCGGTATCCGACGAACTCATCTACATCAACAACGAGCGGGGGTTTGCCCTGTGCTCGATGCGCTCGCAGACGCGCAGCCGCTATTATCTGCAATGCAGCCTCGACGAGAAGGTCGAGGACTGGAGCGACGACCGCTTCTGGGACGAATTGAAGCGTCGGCTGGATTCGCGCGCAGCCGCCGAACTGCAGACCGGCGCCTCGATCGAGAAAAGCATCGCACCGCTGCGCAGCTTCGTCGCCGAACCGATGCGGCACGGCCGGTTGTTTCTGGCAGGCGACGCCGCGCATATCGTGCCGCCCACCGGCGCCAAGGGGCTCAATCTCGCCGCGAGCGACGTCGCCTATCTCTCGCAGGCGCTGATCGAGCACTATAAATCGCGGAGCGACGCCGGGCTCGACTCCTATTCGCAGCGCGCGCTCGCGCGCATCTGGAAGGCGGAGCGCTTCTCGTGGTGGATGACGCAATTGCTGCACAATTTTCCCGAATCTTCAGGCTTCGATCTGAAGATTCAGAATGCAGAGCTGGAATATCTGTTCAGCTCGCAAGCCGCGCAGACCGCGCTGGCGGAGAATTACGTCGGCTTGCCGTACTGAGGGAGCAGATTACGCCGCGTCTTCCGCCGCGAACATGCCCGCAAACAGCGCCTGCGCACTTGCGCCCGCTTCGCGCAGAGGCCCGTCTGGCGTCTCCAGCATCGCCATGAGATGCGCCTCGGCTCCGCGCCAGCAGGCAGCGTAGATCTCGCGGCACAGCGCACGCGCCGTGTCGCCGGGCCATTCTGCCGGCAGCAATTGGCGCGGCAGCAGCGGATCGCGCAATTGCACGCGGCGGAATTCGTGCATCATCAGCGTACGCGCGATGAAACATTGCTCGGCGTCCGCATCCGCGCTGCGCATAGCGCGCGCGAGCGGACGAAACGTCTCCACGAAATCGCGATAGGCGCCGGCGACCTCGCCGAGGCGCCAGCATTGATCGACGATATCCTTCAACGGCCGGCTCGACAGCGCGCCGAGCGTGCGCGCCTGAAACGTCACGACTTTTTCGCGCGCGCCCGACGCATCGAGAAGGTCCATCAAATCGTCCGTGCGCGCGGAGGGGTGCGCGAATACGCCGGGCGCGATGGCGCCATAGCCTTCCCACAGCAATTCCGTGCGCAGCGCGTCACGCGCCGGCGCGCCGAGGCCATCGCCTGACAGCAGCACAATGCGCCATTCGCCGTCCCAAGGCTCCCGCGCGTCGTTGTAGATACGGCGATAGGCGTGCGCGAAGCGGCGGCTGCCGGCGTCGGTGAGCGAATAAAACGAGCGTCGTCCGATCTGCTCCGACACGAGCCAATTTTCGCGCGAGAGGCGAAAGACCGATGTGCGCACGAGCCGCGCGTTGAGGCCGAACGGCTCCACCAGCCGTATGAAGCCGCCAAGCCAGACCGCGTCTCCATGCGGCGCGATCATGTCGCCATAGATGGTGACGATCAGCGATTTCGCGCGCGGCGGGCGGTCGCCGAGCCGCCTTTCGATCCATTGCCCGATCTGCCGGTTGCCCATCTATTTCGGCCGCTTGTCGACCACCCGCCTCGCCTTGCCGACGACGACGCGCTCGATGGAATCGGGATCGACGACATGGATGCGCGCGGAAACGCCGACGAATGTCTTGATGTTGTGCGCGACATCGCGCGCAATATCGTCGCGCTGGTCCGCGCCGTCATCGTCGTCCGGCATGAGCTCGACGAAGACGTCGAGTTCGTCGAGATTGTGATCGCGCGACACGACGATCTGGTAATGGCCGCACAGATGCTCGTTGCGCAGCAGGATTTCCTCGATCTGCGTCGGGAACATGTTGACGCCGCGGATGATCAGCATGTCGTCGGACCGGCCGGTGATCTTGCCCATGCGGCGCATCGCGCGGCCCGTGCCCGGCAGCAGGCGCGTGAGGTCGCGCGTGCGATAGCGAATGATCGGCAGCGCCTCCTTGGTGAGCGAGGTGAAGACGAGTTCGCCTTCCTGTCCGTCCGGCGCCGGCTGTCCCGTCTGCGGATCGATGATTTCCGGGTAGAAATGATCCTCCCAGATGTGCGGGCCGTCCTTGGTGACGACGCTCTCGCATGCGACGCCCGGCCCCATGACTTCCGAGAGGCCGTAGAGGTCGACGGCGTCGATGCCGAGTTTCTGCTCGATCTCGCGCCGCATTTCGTTGGTCCAGGGCTCCGCGCCAAACACACCGACGCGCAAGGACGTGTCGGCAGGTTTGATCCCCTGCCGCGCGAGTTCGTCGGCGATCGTGAGCGCGTAGGACGGCGTGGAAAGCAGCACCGTCGGCTTGAAATCGCGGATGAGCTGCACCTGCTTTTCGGTCTGGCCGCCCGACATGGGAATGACGGCCGCGCCCAGCCGCTCTCCGCCGTAATGCGCGCCGAGCCCGCCAGTGAACAGGCCGTAACCGTAGGAATTGAGGAGAATGTCGCCCGGACCGATGCCCGCGGCGCGGAAGGAGCGCGCCATCAGATCGGCCCAGGTGTCGATATCCTTCTGCGTATAGCCAACGACGGTCGGCTTGCCGGTCGTGCCGGATGAGGCGTGAATGCGCACGATGTCGCGCATCGGCGACGCAAACAGGCCGTAAGGATAGGTGTCGCGCAGATCGGCCTTCGTGCTGAAGGGAAACCTGGCGAGGTCGGCGAGCGATTTCAGGTCGTGCGGCTTCACGCCCGCCGCGTCGAATTTCTGGCGGTAGTGCGCGACATTGTCGTAGGCGCGCGCGAGCGACCATTTGAGGCGCTCGAGTTGCAGCGCCTGCAATTCCGCGCGGCTCGCGCGTTCGATCGGCTCCATGAACGCCGCGCTCATCCGCGCCTCCCGTTGTGCGACGGGCGCGTGGCCCGCTGGCCCCGGATCATCTGCTTGCTCCCCTGCCGCCGGCCTCGTTGGTCTGGCGCCGGCTCGAAATCAGTTTGTCTGCGGCGGCTCCCATCCGGGCTTCAACCCCGGCGCCGGCTTGCTTCTGCCACGCGCGGGCATGCGGGGCAGCGCGAAGCCCTGCGTGAAGGCGGCGCGGCAGACGAGCGTGTATTTCAACAAAGCGCCGGCGACGGCGGCGAAGGCGCCGCCGAGCGCGAGCGCCGCGGGATATTGGCCGATGGCGCCGATCAGCGCGAAGACGCCCGCCGCCGCATGGCCGAGAATGAGAAAGCGCGGCGCGAAATGATCGAGCGCTTCGAGCGTGCCCTTCGGCGCGCCGGTGCGGCGCAGGTCGGCGATGTAATTCGTCCAGGCGATGTAGCGCGCGACGATCAGCGCCGCGAGCAGGAAGCCGAGCGGGGCGAGCGACGGCCAGAAGGGCGCGGAAAAGGCGACGATGCCGACGCCCTCCACGACGGCCGTGATGACGATGAGCGCGACGCAGGACCAGCGCCGCCACGCCGCGATGCCGATATTGGCCTTGAGAATGCGTCCCTGCGCATAGGCGTAGATCGCGCCGAGCAAGGCCGCGATCAGCACGAACAGCGGCGCGCCGGTGAGAACGCCGAGCGCGCCTGCGACAAACAGAAACGGCGCGATCAGCGCCTCGCGCGTCATCCACGACGTCGAGGGACGGCGCACGACGTGGAAGGCGCGCCACGGCCGACCGATCTTCAGCCAGACCGAGAACAGGCCGCCCGCAACCAGCGCGAGACCGAGCGCGACGAAGGGGCGCGGGTCGGCGCGCAGCATGGCGGCGAAGGGCGCCGCGACCAGAAGACCGGAACCAGCGCCGCCGAGCATGAAATTCAGCGCGCCCTTGATGTCCCATTCCTTCTGCTGGCGCGGGACGACGCGGTCGAGAATGCGATCGTCGCTCACGCGTCCTCTCCTTCGAGGATGTAGTAGACGGAGGGGTCGGTGCCGAGTTCCTCGTGCATGCGGAAATGCTCGGTCATGGCGAGCAGTTTCGAGACATTGCTGTTCTTGTCCTTGATGTCGCCGAAATGCATCGCGCCGGAAATGCAGGAATTGACGCAAGCGGGCGTCACTTCGGGATCGACGCCCGGCGTCTGGCCGGTCTGCGCCGCGAGATCGAGCCGTTCCTGGCAGAAGGTGCATTTGGTGGCGACGCCCAGACGCTCCGGCTCGAAGCGCGCCTCCTCCGATTTCATCGGCGTTCCATAGGCGTATTTCGCCATGTGCTGGATCGAGCGCGCATCGTAGGGGCAGGCCATCACGCAATTCGCGCAGCCGATGCAAATGTCGTAGTCGATCGTGACAAGGCCGTCGGCGCGCTGCTTGGTCGCCGTCGTCGGGCAGACGTGCATGCAGGGCGGATTGGCGCAATGCATGCAGGCCACCGGCATGAATGTGCGCTGTACGTCAGGAAATTCGCCGGTCTCGATATCGAGCACGCGGCGCCATTGCACGCCCGGCGGCGTGGCGTTGGAATTCTTGCACGCGGCCGTGCAGGTCTGGCACCCCACGCAGCGGCGCAGGTCGATGGCCATGACATAACGAATGTCGACGTTCGCCTGCCCGCTCATGCGGCGGCCGCCTTGTCGGCGCGGCGGATGGCGACGCGCACGATGTCGGCGCCCGAGCCCGTCGCGTCCGTCAGTTCGAGCGACATGGGCGCGATCGTGTTGAGGCTCGCGCGCTCCTTGTCCTTGATGTAGGGCGTCGCCCAATGATCGAACTGGCCGATGATGACGATCGTGTCGGGCCGCACCCCCTTCACCAGCGCCGCCCTGCCGTAGGTTGCGCCGATATGCGAGCGCACCTCGACGCGGTCGTTTTCGCGGATGCCGAGGCTTGCGGCCGTCTTTTCGTTGAGAATGACGCCGGTCGCGCCGTGCAAGTTCTCCGACACTTCATCCATCAGCGCGATCGCTGAATTGCCGCCCGAGTGATATTGCATCGACTTGGTCGCCAGCAGCCAGAACGGAAATTCCTCGAGGCTGCCGCCGGCGTTGACCAGCGCGCGCTCCCAGCGGCCGGGCACATCGTGCCAGTCGGGCAGGCCGACATATTCGCTGAGCTGTTCGTCCCACCAGTGGATTTCGTTCTCGTGCAGGCGATTGCCCAGTTCGCGGCCGATGCGCAGCAGGCGTTCCTGATAGGGCAATTCGTAGCGCAGGCCCTGCGCTTCCAGCGTCGGCGTGAGATACCAGCCGAGCCGCGATTGCGGCACGGCGTAGAAGCCGTGCTCCTTGAACCAGTCGAGCCCGTGGCATTCCTTGCCTTCCGACAGCGTGACGGTCGCCGCCTTGCACACGGCGTCCCAGACCTTGTCGGGATCGAGCGCGCTTTGCGTATCTAGCGTGAAATCGTAGGTCTCGCCCTTGAGCGGCGAGACGCCCGAAATGCCGCGATTGAGCTGCGCGACATAGCCGTCGATCAGGCCCGAGCGGCGTGCGAGTTCGGCCGCGATCCATGAGAAATCGCGCGCCTCGCCCTGCGGCTCCACCGCCTTCTGGCGCAGCACGACGCCGATGTGATCCCAGAAATGCTCCATGTATTTCGTCTGGCCCATGCGGATGAGCTGGTTCGATTCCAGATCGGTCGCCTCGGGCAGCAGCAGGTCGGCCATGTAATTGGTCTCGTCCACCGTGTAGGCGAAGGCGACCATGAAGGGGAATTGCGCGGCGGCTTCGGCGAGGCGGCGCGTCTCCCAGAACGAAATCGCGGGATTGGAGCGGTAGACGAACCAGAGTTCGGGATAGGTGGGCTTGGGCCAGTTCCAGCCTTCCGGCGTCTCCTCCTGAAACATCCATGCGAGTTGCGTCGGGCCGAGCGCCTGGCTCCAGCCGCCGTTGCGGCCGACGATCGGCACAAGCGTGCGATGGATGTTGCGCGTCGTCGGCTGCGCTTCCCACGAGTTGGAGCCGGTGGGATTGAAATATTGAATCATGAAGCCGTCGTCGCCGGGCTTCACGCTCTTGTGGCGATTCTCCTGCGGCTTGTTGATGCGCACGGTGGTGCCGAGAATGCCGCCGGGATTTTCCAACGCGCCGACCAGCATGGCGAGCACCGTGCGCGCCCAGCAGCATTCGAACGCGCCCCAGCCGTTGTTGACGGATTTGCCGAGCGTGACGGCGACCGGGCGCAGCGGCAGGGTGACGCCGTCGATCACGATGGTTTCGCCGATGGAGGCGGCTTCGAGATATTCGTTGGCGATGCGGCGGATCGTGTCGGCGGGAATGTCGCAGATCGTTGTCGCCCATTCCGGCGAATAGCGCTCCATGTGATCGACGAGCGCCTGATAAGCGGTGCGGCCTTCCACATCGCCGAACTCCTCGCGCACAGAGTCCGCATCCACCGTGACGGCGCGCGCGACCTTGTAGCGGCCGGCCACCGCAGGCTTTGCACCCGGCGTATCGTGCGCGACGACAGAGCCCGAGGCTTCGTCGAACAGCAGCGGCTTCGACGTTTCGGGATCGCGCAGGTAGAGGCCGTTGGGCGCCAGCAGATAGGGCGAGGCCGTGCGGTCGCGCAGGAATGGAATGTCGAGCTTGTCGACGCCATGCTCGCGCACCAGCACATGAATGAGCGCGAACAGGAAAGCCGGATCGGTCTTCGGGCGAATGGGAACCCATTCGGCGGAGCAGGCGGCGGTGATGGTGAGGCTCGGCTCGACCTGCACGCGCTTGTAGCCGCGAATGCGCGCATCGGCGTGGCGGATGACCGCCGTCGGGCCGCCCGTCACTTCCACATTGGCGCCGCAGGAGATGTTGTAGCGCGTGTGCGGCGTATCGGCGGAGACGGTGAAGGCGCGGTGCCAGAATTCGCCATAGAGATGTTCGGAATGGACGCATTTGACGCCCTGCCCGGAACCGAAACTGTAGTCGACCGGCCCCCAGGCGGCCAGAAACGCCGGCAGCGTGCCCATATAGTTCGATGGCGTGCCGCCATGGCCGAAACTGGCTGCAATGCGCGGCAGGCCCGCCTCGTCGATCGCGCCTTTCGCGCGAATGGCCTTCAGCTTTTCGGCGATTGTGTCGAGCGCCTCGTCCCAGGAAATCGGAACGAAGCCCGGCTCCTCCTTCATCCCCTTCTTCGGATTGGTCCGCTTCATGGGCGTGAGGATGCGGTTGGGATTGTAGGTCTTCTGCACCAGGCCATAGGCCTTCACGCAGGGACGGCCACGCGCGGGATGAACCTTGTCGCCATCGAAATTCGGGCCGATCTCGGTCGCCACGCCGTTCTCGACCTTCACACGCAGGAAGTCGGGTCCGGAAACGCAATTGTAGCAGAACGAGGGGACGCTCTTCACAGAGGCGCCCTTGGCCTTGTCGGCTGCGCTCATCTTGTCCTCCCGGTCCGGCGCTGCGCGGGTCGATCCGTCTTCTGCGCGGATTTTATGATACAAACAGCTCGTTTAGAGTCAATCTAACAGTATCGCTTCGTTCTCATACGAACCTTGCGAGGCGAGGATTCGCCCCGGCGGCTGCAATTGCGCGCCTGCCGGGGCTATGAGACGATTGGCGCAAAACATGATGCGGACGCCTCGCGGAGAGGCTGTTTCCCGCGTCGCTTCGGGAGGCGCGGATGAAGGATACGATCAAGCCCGGCATGTCGGCGACGCGCCGCATCGAGGTGGATACACAGCGCACCATCGCCTTCCTCGGCGAGAATCTGCGCGTCTACGCGACGCCGGCGCTCGTGCAGGATTTCGAGGTGGCCTGTCTCGAATTCATTCTGGATCATGTCGACGCAGGCGAGAATTCGGTTGGCACGGGCATCTGCATTTCGCATGGCGGCGCGACGCTGCGCGGCATGAGCGTGGACATCACCGTCACCGTCGCCAAGGTAGAGGGGCGCATGGTGGCGTTCGATATCGTCGCCAAGGACGCCCTCGAGGAAATCAGCAAGGGCACACACAGCCGCTTCGTCGTCGAGGTCGAGAAATTGCGCCAGCGCGTGGCGGGCAAGGCGGCCAAGGCCGGCGTCGCTTGAGCGTTTCACCGGCATGAGCGAGACGGCCGACGATCCGCAGCGCACGTTTGCGGCGCGCGTCGTTCGTTACGATGCGGGCGTTGGCGAAGCGAAGACAGTAGCGGTCGCCGTCGAAGCGCCGCTCAACATCGTCTATGGCGACACGCCCTATGCCGTGATGATGGTCACACCCGCCGACATCGCGGATTTCATCTTCGGCTTCAGCCTGACCGAAGGCGTGATCGCGAAGGCGGCGGAAATCCGCAGCGTCGAGATTTCGCGCCAGACGGAAGGCTATGTCGCTTCGGTCAATCTCGCGCCGGACGCGCTGCGCCGGCACATGGCGCGGCGGCGCAATCTTTCGGGGCGCACGAGCTGCGGCCTGTGCGGCGTCGAGGATTTCAAGCAATTGCCGTCCGCGCCCGGCAAAGTCGGCGCCCGCGCTGTCGCGCCGCAATCAATTGCGCGCGCGCTCCACTTGCTGCACGAGAAGCAGGATCTGTTTCGCACGACGCGCGCAGTGCATGGCGCCGCCTGGTGCACGCTCGACGGCGACGTGAAACTCGTGCGCGAAGATGTCGGCCGTCACAATGCGCTCGACAAGACGATAGGCGCCTGCCTGCGCAGCGGTCTGGCGCCCGGCGCGGGCTTTGCGCTCATCACGAGCCGCTGCTCGTTCGAGATGATCGAGAAGGCGGCGATCTTCGGCGCGCCGGCGCTTGTTTCCGTTTCCGCGCCGACTTCGCTCGCCATCGAGCGCGCGCAGGCGCTCGGCGTCACGCTAATCGCCGTCGCGCGGGACGACGGCGCGCTCGCCTTCGTCACGCCGTGACCGGGTCAGGACGGGTTTCGGCAATTCCAGCGTGACGCTGTGGCCGCCGCGCGTGACCTTGATCGACCGCGACGCGACTTCATCGACCGTCCAGCCCGACGCCGATGCGCCCAGCGCCAGGCGCAGCACCTTCTGCGAGCCCGATTCCAGCAGCACCGCGAACTTTTCGTTTTCGCCGACCAGCGTGCCGACGAGCGCGAAAGGCGGCGGATCGGAAGTCGGGCCTGCCTCGCTCGGCTGTCCCTCCGGCGCTGCGGCGAGCGGCGCCGGGCGGCGACCCTGCGTGAAAATGGGGCGGTCGCGCGTTGCCGACAATTGATCGAGCGTCGTCGACCACAAGGGATTGGACAGGCCGCCGGCCTGCTGCGCGAAAGCCGTTGCGGCTACGGCGCAGGCGCCGGCGACGGCGACGAGGATCGTTCGCGCGCCCCTCATGGCGTCGCCCGCCACTGCCCGGAGACGGCGATCTGGACGCGCAATCGCGGCGCCGCGGATTTTTCGTCGCCCACCGTGGTCTGCGCGGTCAGGCGGTCGACCGTCAGCACGGGCATGCCCGCCTCGATCTCGTAGAGCGCGCGCTGCAGGCCCGGTTGGTCGATGTCGCAGGCGACTGTCAGCGCGACGCGGCCGCCTTCGGCGCCGGCTTCGTGCAGATCGAGTTCGGACGACAACACCGCCCCTCCGGCCTCCGCCACCACCGCGCCGATACGCTGCTGCAAGGCTGCGCCCGCGACCGTCGCGGTCTGCCCCTCGATATAGGCGGAGCCCGCCGGCGGCTCCGTTGAGAAGCGCAGGCCCGCGAGACCTTTTCGCGCGCGCAAATGCTCGAGGTTTTCCGCCGACGAGGAATAGGCCGACCACGATTGCCACAGCGAGACGCAAGCGCTCGCGCCGACGATCAGCAGCACGGCGAGCGCGGCCGCATAGGCCGCCGCCGCGAGCAGCGAATTACGCGGCTGGCCGAGCGCGAGGCGAAGCGCTTTCATTCGCCCTGCCCGTAGCGCGCATTGACCTGCGCGCGAATGTGGAAATGGTCGCCGGGCTCATTCGGCGCATGCGTCGTCGGCGCGGAGAAGGTCGCGCGCGAGAAAGTCGGCGAACGCTCGAGCATGGCGACGAGCTTCGTCGCGTCCGCGCTGACGCCGGCGATCTCGACCTTGCCTTCGCCGAACTGAAGCTCGCGCAGATAGGTATCGTCCGGCAGAATGCCGGCGAGCTGATCCATCACCAGCACGGTCAGCGGCGTGTCGAATTTGCGTTTGTGCAGCATGATGTCGGGATCGCGGGCGCCCGACATCTGCGCCTGCCGCCATTGACGGGTCTCTCCGGCGATATCCTCCGTGCGCGTCTCCAGCCAGGCGCCGAACACGCCGGAGGCCGCCGCCGAAAGGCCGGCGAAAGCGAGAGCGCCGACGAGCGTCTTGCGGAGAAGTCCCTGCGCCTCGACCGCCGCGCGCTCGCGGCGGAAGGCGCTTTCGAGCACGACGATCGGCGGCGCGCCGGGCGCATCGTCCTCGCGCCGCGCCGCGACGGTCGCGGCGTTCGCGCCGGCGTCGCCGAGGGCGGCGGCGATCGGCTTGATCTGCGCGAGCGGGGCGGCGGCCATCACAAGTTTGATGCGGTCATGCCCGGCGCTGACCGGCGCGCTTGCGCCGAAGGCGGCCTGCGCCGGCGACCAGGGCGTGAGCCGGTCGATCTGGGCGCGCAGCACGCCGTCGAGAAAATCGACCGCCTTCGACGGAAAATCGAGATCGCGAAACAGAAACATGCCGGGCGGCAGCATCAGCGCGACGCGCGCGCCGCGCAGCATCGAACCGGCCGCGCGTCCTTCCTCATCGACAAACGCGCCGTCGGCGAGCCGGAATGTACGCGGGTCGGCGCCAATCCTGTAGGAGCCGTCCGCAGCGCCCTCGATGGCGATGTTGCGCGGCTTGACGAATGCGTCGGAGACTTGCGCAACGACGCCCGCGACGGCAGCGATCCATCGCTCGAACGCCAATTTGAGATTGTCGGAATTCAGGTTCATCGCCGCCGGCCGCCGCCCGGCCCCAACAGATCGTCGCCGGTGCGCCATAGTAGGACAAAATAAGGCGTCTCGCCATTGCGCGCGGCGACAGCCACGACCTCGGCTGCGTTCACGCGTCCCTGCGAATCGACGACGCGAATCCGGAAGCGCGTCGGCTTCAGCGCCTGTCCGCCTTCCGGCGCGCCCTGCGGCTGCGGCGATTGCTGCGCCGGCTGTTGCGGCTCAGCCTGCGGCGCGACGGACGGCGCCTGGTCCGCGCCTGCCGCCTTCTTCGCCGAATCGTCCCGATCGGCCTCCCAATTCGCACGCCCGCCGTAGACGGTGACGAGCGGCGCAATGCGCGCGACGACGTCCGGCGGAATATCGCGCAGATCCCACAATTCCTCGACCGACTGAAAGGGTCCGTGGCGCGGCGGATAGGCTTCGCCGGCGGCGCGATAGGCCAGGTCCTCCATGCCGGCTCCCTGCCCCTCCGCCTTTTCGCGCCAGGCGAAAACGCGCTGCGCATAGATTTCGGCGGAGGCGCGGGCGCCGCCTTCGGCGGCGAAGAAGGTCGTCAGGCTGGCGAGCGAGGCCTTGTTGAGATCGAGCCGGGCGGTCTCGGATTCGTAGCGCACCTGTGCGCGCGCATCGCCGATGCGATAGTCGAGCACGCCTTCTTCCGGCCGCCGGTCCTGATCCATGTTGACGAGGTCGTAGATGGCAAGCTCCAGCGCGCCGGACACGGCCGCCTCCGCGCCGACGCGCCGCAGGTAGAAATCGGCGTTCTGCGCCATGGTCACGGCATAGGCTACATAAGCGCCGACGAGACCGGCGAGCGCGACGAGAATCCAGAGCACCGCGATCAGCACGAACCCGCCGCGAGCTTCCCGGCGGCCATTGCGAGGCGGCGTGATCGGCGCCGGCGTCATTGCCGACCGCCCTCGGCGGCGGGCTGCCCGGCGGGCTGCTGATTCTGCGTGTTCTGGCCCAACTGCCCTTGCTGATCCGCCTTGTTGCACGACTTAGGCGAGCGCGCACTGGCGCAACGCGCCGGCGCTTCGATGCGAACAACCGCTGTCGTGGATGGCGCGATCTCGGCGCCGCTCGCGAGATCGCGAAGTTCAATGCGCACGCGCGCGGGGAGCGCGAACGGATCCTCCCATCGTTCGCGCCATAGACCCTCAGCATCGGCGTAACCGAACGCGATACGCGCCTTCGTTCGCAACAGATCCGCGCTGGAGGTGAAACGCAGATCCTGTCCCGCCGTCGCCCCGGGCGGCAGCGGCGTGAACCGCGCCTGGCGCCGCACGATCCGCGCGCCGCCCTTGTCGGCGACCGTCATGATCCGGACGACTTCGAGCCCCGGACGTCCGCCGGGATCGAGGATCGGACGCACGAACGTCACGCTGTCCGGTTCGCCGGAAAAGAAGAAATAATTGTCCTTGCCCGATCCCGTCACATACCGCGCCTCGCTCAGGTCCGCCGATATCCGGTCCAGGGCAAGGGCGGTCAGATCGGCCTGCTGCACGGCGTGGAAGCCGCGATTCCAGACCGGCATCCATTGCGCGACGAGGGTGGAGACTCCGGCCATCGCCAGACCGGTCAGCGCCAGCACGACAAGTCCCTCGAGAATGGAGAAGCCGGCTCGGGAGTCGGACTTCGGAGGCCGCTTCATGACGCCGCCTTGCCGAGACGAACGGTGACGAATTCCGCGCTCGCGCCTCCGGGCCCGGAGATGCGCAGCACGATGCGATAGGGAATCCAGGCCGGCTGCTGCTGCGTGGAATCCTGCTGCGCGGCCTGCTGCTGGGCGGTCTGCTGCGCAGGCTGCGGCTGCTGGCCCGACGGGGCAGATGGCTGCGCCGACAGCCGCGCGGCGGACTGGCGCGGCGGCGCGACGGCCATCGGACTGACGTCGATGCGCCACCGGTATCCATCGGCAGCGCCCGTCGATCCACCCGAGAAATTGCGCTCCGTCATGTCGGCGAGAACGCGGCGCGCGACCTGCGCGAGGCCGACGCGATCGAACTCGGCGCGATTGGCGCGGCGGCCGACCGAGGCCAGCGAACCGATCGCCGCCATGGCGGCCGCCAGCAAGGCCAGCGCGACGAGAACCTCGAGCAGGGTGAAGCCCGCGCGCGGGCTTTGGTCAGGCCGCGTCGCCCGGGACAATCTCGACGCCTCCGGTCAGCCAGTTGACGCGAATCTGCAGCGAAAAGCCGAGACGCGACAGGATGAGCGATCCGCCGCAGGACAGACCCGAGGGAAAGAAACGGATCGTATTGCCGGCCGGCGCGCCGCGGCACGAGCGCGCGAGCACGGCGTTGAAGCCGATATCGGCGGGCAGTTCGACGCGCGCGCCGGTCGAACCTGAAACGACGGCATGGCCCGCGGGATCGAGCAGCGTCGCCGTCGCGACGCCACGCTCGAGGGCTGTCTGGCGGTCCTGTCTGATGAGCGCGGCCACTTTCACCGCATAGGATTCGAACGCCGTGCGCGACGTGCCGCGCGGGATGGCCGGCGTGAGAACCGCTGCGACGAGGCCGATGATCGCCAGCGCGCAGACCGTTTCGAGCAGCGTGAAGCCGCCCGCCGCGTCGCGCCGTTCACTCGGCATTCTTGATGTAGCCGGCCGCGCCTTTCGCGCCATTGGCTCCTTCCGGTCCATAGGACAAGATTTCGTAGGGCTTCCGGTCGCCCGGCGACTTGTAGAGATAGGCCGCGCCCCAGGGATCGCGCGGCACGGTCGCGCCCTTCAGATAGGGCCCGTTCCAGGCGGCGGCGCTCGAGGGCCGCTGCATCAGCGCGCCCAATCCTTCGGTCGAGGACGGGTAGCGGCCGACGTCGAGAAAATAGAGATCGAGCGCGCTGGAAAAGCTCTCGATCTGGATTTTCGCCGCCTTCACCTTGGCGTCCGAAAGGTAGTTGAGCACGCGCGGACCGACGAGGCCCATGATGAGGCCGATGATCGAAATGACCACCAGCACTTCGACGAGCGTGAAGCCCGCCTGCGCGGCGCGGCGGCGGGCCTTGCGGGCTGCGGCTTCGGGACGGCGTGTGAAAAGCGGCATGGCGGACTTTCGGATTCAGCCGGCGAGCTGGTTGACGGAGAGCAGCGCGGTCATGACGGAGACAATGAGGCCGCCGACGATGAGCGCGATGGCGATGATGGCGGCGGGCCCGACAATCGCGACGATACGATCAAGGCTGCGCTGCAGTTTGGCTTCGTAGAAATCGGCGACGCGGCCGAGCACCATCGGCAGGCGGCCCGTCTCCTCGCCGAGACGCAGCGTGCGTACCGCCATCGGCGGCAGAGCGCGCGTCTCGGTCAGCGCGTCCGACAATTTGCCGCCGTGGCGGACGAAATCGACGGTGCGCGCCCAGGCGTCGGACTTGCCGGTGGAGGCCATGATGTCGACGATGATGCGCAGCGCCGGCGCGAGGCCGACGCCGCTGGTCAGCAGCAGGCCGAGATTGCGGCAGAACAGCGCGGCGCGGCGATATTCGAACACGCGGTCCATGAAGGGAATGCGACCGAGCGCATCAACAAAAGCCGAGCGCAACTCGCGCCGGGTGGAGGCCCACCACACGCCCGCAATGAGCGCGGCGGCGGCGAGCGCGATCAGCGTCAGATGGGCGCGCAAGGCGTCAGACACCGAGAGGAACACGCCGAGCAGCGGATCGATCTTGGCGTTGAAGTCGCGCAGCACGCCCTCGAACTGCGGCAGCACGACGATGAGAAAGAACAGCAGCACGAGGATAGCCGCCGTCATGATGAAGGCGGGATAGCGCATGGCGTCGACGAGACGGCGGCGCAGCGCCTCGGCGCGCTGGCGTTCGCTCGCGAGCGTCTCCAGCACGGTCTCGAGCGCGCCGGAATTTTCGCCGGCGCGGCAGAGCGCGACATACATGGGCGAAAAGAGGTCGGGAAAGCGGGCGAGCGCATCGGCGAAGCCGTCGCCCGAGGCGACCGCGGCGCTGATCTTGGCCATTGTCGGCCGCAGCTTTCCGGCGCTGGCGTCATTGGCCATCAGATCCAGCGCATCGTGAATCCGCGCGCCGGTCTTGAGCAACAGCGCGAGATCGACGGTCATGATGGTGACGTCTTCCCCGCTCGCGCGCGCGCCGAAGGACAGCGATCCGAGCGAGGCCGCGCCGCGCTTCTCGCCCTCGATGGGAATGAGGCCGAGATATTCGATGCGGCGCGCCAGCTCCTCGCGCGTGTCCGCCGTGATCGAGCCGGTCACGATCTCGCCGGTCTGGCTCATCGCCCTGTACTGGAACTCAGGCATGGCTCATCGCACCGTCGTCACGCGCAAAGCCTCGGCTGGCGATGTGACGCCGGCAAGGCATTTGGCGACGGCGTCCTCGATCATCGTGGTCATGCCGGACCTGCGCGCGGCGCGGTCGATCTCGTGGGCGTCGGCGTTCTTGCCGATCAGCTCGTGAATCTCGTCGGTCATTTCGAGAATTTCGAAAATGCCGACGCGGCCGCGATAGCCCGCGCCGTTGCAGCGCTCGCAACCGCCCGGCCGCCAGATGCGGTCGCCGACCTTCAGCCCGAGCGCGCCATAGCGGCGGTCGCTGGCGCAGGTCTCGGCGTCGAGAATTTCGGGCTTCTTGCAGCGGTCGCACAGAATGCGCACCAGGCGCTGCGCGATGACTGCGCGCAGCGTGGAGCGCAGCAGGAACGGCTCGACGCCGAGGTCGATAAGGCGCGGCACGGCGGCGCTTGCGGTCTCGGTGTGCAGCGTCGTCAACACGAGATGCCCTGTGAGCGCGGCATGAATGGAAATGTCGGCGGTCTCGCGGTCGCGAATTTCGCCGACCATGATCACGTCTGGATCCTGACGCACGAAAGAGCGCATGGCGGTGGCGAATGTAAGGCCGATCGAGGGTTTGACCTGCGACTGGTTGACGAATTCGATCTCGTATTCGACCGGATCCTCAATGGTGAGGATCTTGCGGCTGGGATCGTTGAGGATCGACAGCATGGTGGCGAGCGACGTGGTCTTGCCGCTGCCTGTGGGTCCCGTGACCGCGACGAGGCCATGCGGCAATTCGAGAATGCGCGTCAGCTTGCGCTCGTCGGCTGGCGAGAGGCCGAGCTTCTTGATGTCGAGCAGGCCGCGGTCGCGCGGCAGCAGGCGGATGACGGCGGCCTCGCCGTGCTGGCGCGGCATGGTGGCGACGCGCATGTCGATATCAGACGCGCCGATGCGCACGCGCGCCGCGCCGTCCTGCGGCAGGCGGCGTTCGGCGATGTCGAGCGAGGCGAGGATCTTGATGCGCGAGATGATCGCCTCGGGCACGATCAGCGAGGGCGCGGGCACGACGCGCAGCAGCCCGTCGATGCGCATGCGCACGACGAGCCCGTTGCGGAAAGGCTCGACATGAATGTCGCTCGCGCGCATGTCGATCGCCTTCTCGACGAGATCGTTGACCGCGCGCACGACCGGCGCGCCGCTGGCGAGGTCGCGAAGGTTCTCGACATCGTCAGGCCGCGCGGCGATGGCGGTCTCCGCCGCTTCCGCCTGTTCGTCGTCCAGCGTCTCGCGCAGCACGAGGGCGATGTCGTCATAGGCGGCGACCGCCAGCGTCACGGGCCCGCCGAGCGCGAGTTCGGCGGCGCGCACGGTCGCCTGGTCCCAGGGATCGGCGACAGCGAGCCGCATGCGGCCGCCCGCATCGGCGAAGGGATAGGCGAAGGTCTGGCGCAGGAAGCGCCGCGAAAATCTGGAAACGAGCGGTTCGGCCGCTTTCATTTGCGCATAGGCGATGCGCTCGAGCCGGGCGAAAGCCGCCACTTCGTCGGCGAAATCGTGCGAGCTGAGAAAGGATGTCTCCCACACGCGGCGCAGGCGCGATTCGTCGGCGCCGATGCGGCTGCGATCGAGCGCGGCGTCGAAATGCAGGCGGTAGCGCTCGCTCAGCTCCCTGGCGAAATCGTCCACCGGATCAGCAGCCATGGCGGGCCCCCTCCCGATACCCTCAGCCGCCCTTGACGATGTTCGCCGCCCTGCAGTCCGGCCCCCGCAGATCGTCGATCGTCAGGCGTTGCGCGTCCGTCTTCTCCTTCAGCGACAATTTCGAGGCGATGGCGTCGCGCATCCGCGCCCAGTCGGCGCGCAGGCGTCCCTGCGCACGGGCCACCGCCTGGTTCGTCCAGGCATAGGCCAGAACATAGTCCTGCGGCGCGCCGCGGCCGAGATCGTGCGCCATGCCCAACAGGAATTGCGCATGCGGCTGTCCGCGGTCGGCGGCGCAATGCCACCAATAGACCGCCTTTTCGTAGTTCTGGGGAACGCCGATGCCCTTGTCGTAGAGATAGCCGAGCCATGCCTGCGCGCGGGGATCGCCCTGATAGGCGCGCTCGACGTGGCGATAGGGCGGGGGCTTGTACCACAGGCTCTGGGCGTCGGCCGCGGGCGCGGCCAGGAGACAAGCGGCCGTCAGACACGCCGCCGCGCGGACAGCTCGCCATGATGGGCGGGCCTGATCGTTCACGCGCAAACATTCGGAAAACGCCACGAATTCATCCTCGAAGATCGCCGACGCCAACGCCTGCGCGCCAATCGCCGCCCTGCTGCGCTCCAGGCTCGCGATGTCGCCGCAAGCATTTCGACGGCCGGCGCCTGCACAGGGCCAGTGTTCCCAATTGGCAACTTTCCCACACCAATAACAGGGGAAGCGAAGCCGCCTCTTTCTTGCTCAACGGTATGCGTATAGAAGATTTTTGACAATCGGTGCAGCGGCGGGTTCCACTTGTATGTTGTTGTTGCGTCCCCGACGAACATCGTTCGCGCGCCGTCTGTGTTCAGGCGCGACGATTTTCGGACTTGGCGCGCTGCTGGCTTCCTGCAATCTGACATCGGCGGGGCTGGGTAGCGACGGGCGCGAAATGCCCGGCGCCGGCGACGCCGTGCGCAATGTCGACCTCGAGCCGCGTCAGCCGCGGGCCGACAAGACTTCCAATTCCGGCAATGGCGTGTTTCCCCGCGGTTTTTCGATCTTCGGCGGCGGCGGGGGCGAGGATTCCGCCGCCGCGAGCAGCGGCCAGCCGCTCGCGATGGTGGAGACCATGGGCGCTGGAGGCGGCGCGGATGCCGGCGAAGGCGGCGTCACCCTCAATTTCGAGAACGCTCCGGTTTCGGCAGTCGCAAAGGTCGTTCTCGGCGACGCCCTGAAGGTCGGCTACACGATCGACCCGCGCGTGCAGGGCTCCGTCACGCTCTCGTCCGGCAGGCCGGTGCCGCGCAGCAAGCTGCTGTTCGCGCTGGAATCGGCCCTGCGGCTGAACGGCATGGCGCTGGTGCGCGACGCGCACGGCTATTCCATCACGCCGGCGGGCGAAGCGATGGGCACCGGCGTGGTCGACGGCGGCTCCAGCCTGCAACCGGGCTACGGCGTCACCGTCATTCCGCTGCGCTACGTTTCCGCGCAGACCGTCGCCAAGCTGCTGGAAGGATTTTCGGTCAAGCCCGGCGCCATCAAATCGGATTCCTCAGGCAATATACTGGTCGTCGCCGGCTCTGCCGCCGAGCGGCGCATGGCGCTCGACACGGTCGCGAATTTCGACGCCGACTGGATGCGCGGCCAGTCGATCGGCGTCTATCCTCTGCAAAGCGCGACGCCGGAGCCGATCGTCGCCGAACTGGAGAAGATCCTCGATTCCGGCGAGGGCGGCATGGGCCAGGGGCTGGTCAAATTCCAGGCGATCGGTCGGCTGAACGCCGTCCTCGTCGTCGCCAAGAAGCCGGAGCTACTGCGCAACGCCTCTAACTGGATACGCAGGCTCGACGGCTCCAGCACGGCCGCGATCGGCGTGAAGGTCTATCACGTGCGCCACGGCGAGGCGCGCTATCTCGCGCAGCTTCTGAACGAAATGTTCCTTGGCGGGCAATTGGGACTCGAAAGCCAGTCGGGCACATCGCCGTCGTCGGGAAGCCGCTCGATGTCGCCGGTCGAGCGTCTGACCGGCGGCGGACAGGGGCTGCAACCGCCCGCGACGGGCCAGCAACAGTCGCCGTTCGGCGGTCTTGCTACCCAGCAGGCTTCGCTCGGCGGCCAGGGCGGCGGCGCGGCGGGCGGCGGATCGGGCGGCGGCGGCTTGGGC
>JASGFP010000072.1:0-20480 GCA_047605445.1 Rhodoblastus sp. | reverse complement strand
CACAACCTTGCCAAGGTTGGGGTCGAGGGTTCGAATCCCTTCGCCCGCTCCATTTAAGCCGCTGCCATTGCGGCGATGCGCTGAGCTTCCCCGGCGGCGCCCTCCTCGCCAGCAAGTTGTTGCGCAGAACGCCTGCGTGCGCCTAACATTGCACGATGGTCAAACTGCTCCATTCGATCCGATCTGCGCGGGCCGGCGACGCTTCTGCGATCGCAGCCGTACACGATGCGGCGTGGCGCGAGGCATATTACGGCGTCATACCCGGCAAGTCTCTGGAATCCATGATCAACCGGCGCGGGCCAGCATGGTGGCGTTCGGCTGTCCTCGGCGGTTCGCGGATACTCGTGCTGGAGTTCGACGGCGGTGTGGTGGGCTATGCGAGCATCGGCCGCAATCGGGTGGCGGCTATTCCCTACGCCGGCGAAATTTTCGAGCTTTATCTAGCGCCCGAGTATCAGGGATTGGGCTTCGGCACGCGTCTCTTTCTCGCCGCCCGGCGCGATCTGGCGGCGAAAGGCTATCTGTCGACGATCGTTTGGGCGCTCGCCGACAACGAGAGGGCCCTACGATTTTACGAGAGCATGGGCGGCGTCGAAGTCTGGCGCGCGACCGAGCGATTCGATAACGATAGCCGCGCGCGGGTCGCTTTCGGCTTCGCGCCGAACTGATGCGCTGACGCGCCGTTCGCGATCTTCCGTCAAACAGGAGCTCCGATGCGCCTCGACGCTATCTCCATCGGGTCGAATCCGCCGCATGACGTCAACGTGGTGATCGAAGTGCCGATCGGCGGCGAACCGATCAAATACGAGATGGACAAGGCGGCAGGCACGCTCGTCGTCGACCGCTTCCTCTACACGCCGATGCGCTATCCCGGAAACTACGGCTTCATCCCGCACACTTTGTCCGAGGACGGCGATCCTTGCGACGTGCTGGTCGCCAATACCAGACCGATCATCGCCGGCGCGCTGATATCGGTGCGGCCGATCGGCGTGCTGCGCATGCGCGACGAGGCAGGCGGCGACGAGAAGATCGTGGCGGTGCCTTCGTCCAAGCTGACCAAGCGCTACGACAAGATCCAGAACTATACCGACATGCCCTCGATCACGATCGAGCAGATCGAGCACTTCTTCAGCCATTATAAGGATCTCGAGCCCGGCAAATGGGTCGAATTCGCCGGCTGGGGCGACGCCGACACCGCGCGCGGCCTCATCCTCGAGGCGATCGAACGCGCCAAAGCGCAGAAGGACTGAGCGGCCGGGTCAGTTCCGGCGCCGGTGCAGCAGGAACACCGCCTGCTCGCCGAACATGTTCCAGAACCACCAGGGCGCATTCACGCGCATCTTGGCGCCATAGCGATCGAGCGCGACCGCGCGGTCGATCGAGGCGCCGGCCTCGTTCACCAGCTGCACGAAATCGCGGATCGTGCAGAGGTGAATGTTGGGCGTATCGTACCACGCATAATTGAGCGCTTGCGTGCGCGGCATGCGGCCCTTGAACATCAGTTCGGACCGCACGCGCCAATGGCCGAAATTCGGAAAGGACACGATGGCGCGCCGGCCGATGCGCAGCATGCGCTCGAGCACTTGTCTGGGATGGCGCGTCGCCTGAAGAGTCTGGGATAGAATGACGTAGTCGAAGGCGTCGTCGGGATAGTTGACCAGATCGGTGTCTGCGTCCCCCTGCACGACGGACAGCCCCTTCGCGACACAGCCGTTGACGCCGGCCTGCGAAATCTCGATGCCGCGCCCGTCGACGCCGCGGTCGCGAGTGAGGATTTCGAGCAGGGCCCCATCGCCGCAGCCGACATCGAGCACGCGCGTGCCCGGCTCCACCATGTCGGCGACCAGCAGCAGGTCGACGCGGCCTGTCGCCGCCTGAAAGAGATCGGTCATTTCGCCGCCGCGTCCTGCTTTGTCAGTCCGCGCGCATTGGCGGCCGCTTCGAGAAAGCCGCGCGTCGTCGCCATGAAGTCGGGTTCGTCGAGCAGGAAGGCGTCATGGCCCTTGTCTGTCTCGATCTCGACGAACGAAACGGGCAGGCTCGCGGCATTGAGCGCATGGACGATCGTGCGCGCGTCCGATGTTGGGTAGAGCCAGTCCGATGTGAACGAAACCACGCAGATGCGGGTCGCGGCGCCGACGAAAGCGCGCGCCAGCGTTCCCCCGTAGTCCTCGGCGAGATCGAAATAATCGCAGGCGCGCGTGACGTAGAGATAGGAATTGGCGTCGAACCGATCGACGAAGCTCGATCCCTGGTAGCGCAGATAATTCTCGATCTGGAAGTCGGCGTCGAAAGAGAAAGTCGGCGCGGCGCGGTCCTGCAGCTTGCGGCCGAACTTTCGCTGCAGCGCGCCTTCTGAGAGATAGGTGATGTGCGCGGCCATGCGCGCGACCGCGAGGCCCTTGGTCGGCCGGACGCCGAATTGCGCGTAGCGGCCGCCGCGCCAGTCCGGGTCGGCCATCACCGCCTGACGCCCGACCTCGTGAAAGGCGATGTTCTGCGCCGAATGTTTGGACGCCGTTGCGATCGGCAGGGCCGAGAACACGCGATGCGGAAAGCTCGCCACCCATTGCAGCACCTGCATGCCGCCCATCGAGCCGCCGGCGACGCAGAACAGCGTCTCGATCCCCAGATGGTCGATCAGCATGGCCTGCGCCTGCACCATGTCGCGCACGGTCACGACCGGAAGATCGAGCCCCCAAGGCTGCCCGGTCTCGGGATTGGTCGAGGCTGGCCCGGTCGACCCCATACAACCGCCGATGACATTGGAACAGACGACGAAATAGCGATCCGTATCGATGGGGCGGCCCGGTCCGACCATGGCCGACCACCAGCCGGGCTTGCCCGTGACGGGGTGAGCGCTGGCGACGTGCTGGTCGCCGGTCAGGGCATGGCATACCAGAATGGCGTTGGAACGGTCGGCGTTGAGGGCGCCGTAGGTCTGGTAGGCGACGGTCACGGGGGCGAGCGACACGCCGGCGTCCATGATCAGCGGCTGGTCGGGCCCGAAACGCACGACACAACTGGTCGGGTTGTCCGCTTCCAGAACGCTGCTCATCGCCACTTTTCAGACCTGCCGCTAACGTTCGATATGTCGAACGTTCTGTGCGGAAAGAAGAACTTTTTCCCGGCGGAAAGTCAAGGCTTTGCGCGGCGCTCAGGCGGCTGTTCATGGCGTCCCGGCTCGACTAAGAAATGCGCGACCCTGAGACATAACATGACCGACAAGCCAGAAGATCGCGCCGCGCACGACCTCAACGCGCTCCGCCAGAACATCGACAGGATCGACGAGAGCGTTCATCGGCTTTTAATCGAGCGCGGCGCGATCATCGAGAACCTGATCGCGACCAAGGCGCGTCAGGGCGGCGGCTCCGCCTTTCGTCCGGGCCGCGAGGCCGAGATGATGCGCCGGCTGGTGCAGCGGCACACGGGCCTGCTGCCGCTCGACACGATCGAGAGCATCTGGCGAATCATCATCGGCACATTCACCTACGTTCAGTCCAACTATTCCGTTCATGTGGACGTTTCCGCAGGCGATGCCGCCATGCGCGATTCCGCGCGGTTTCATTTCGGCTTCACCGCGCCTTATATCCCGCATCACGGGCCGCAGGCCGTCATCGACGCAGTCGAAAGGTCGGTTGGCGATCTCGGTCTTTTGCGCGTGGCCGGCGGCGTCGGAGATGGCGCGTGGTGGACAAGGTTGGTCGATCCCGCCGCGCCGAAAATCATCGCGCGGCTTCCGTTCGTCGATCGTCCCGACCATCCGGCCGGCATCCCGATCTTCGTGGTTTCGAAACCGCTTGCCGAAGCCGCAGCAACTGACGTGCAATTGTTCGCAGTGCGGCTCGACCGCTGGCGCGATGCGCTTCCGGACGCCATCCGGGAGGCGGGTGGCCGGCTTGTCGGCAACGCCGTCGACGAGCGTGGCCTGTCGCTGCTGATGTCCTTCCCCGGTCCTGAGGGACAGTTATCGGCGCGCCGTGCGCTAGCGACGGCCGGCATCTCCGGCGTCGAGCCTGTATTCGTCGGCAGCCATGCCGCGCCCTTTGTCGTTGCGAAGCAACCAGCGAGTGAAAAAGCCACGAATGCCTGACGCCTGGGGCCAGGAACTGGCCAAGCCCTTGTTCGAGCAATTCACCGTCATCGGCTGCGGCCTGATCGGCTCGTCGTTGCTGCGTGTCGCACGTCGCAACAATCTCGCGCGTAGGCTCGTCGGCGCGGATATGTCTGCGGCCGTTTGCGCCCGCGTATCCGAACTCGCGCTGGCCGACGAGACGACCAACGATCTGGCAGCCGCGGTGCGCGGCGCCGATCTCGTCATTCTGTGTGTGCCGGTCGGCGCCAATGAGAGCGTCGCGAAGGCGATCTCCTCCGCGCTCCTGCCCGGCGCAATCGTGAGCGATGTCGGATCGGTCAAGGGCGCCGTTCTGTCGGCGCTGGCGCCTCATGTGCCGCCGGGCGTCCATCTCATCCCCGCGCATCCTGTCGCGGGCACCGAACATTCGGGACCCGACGCCGGGTTCGCGACGCTGTTTCTCAACCGCTGGTGCATTCTCACGCCGCCGCCGGGCGCGGATCAGGAGGCCGTGAGGAAGCTGGCCGCCTTCTGGACCGCGGCCGGCAGCAATGTCGAGACCATGACCAGCGAGCATCACGATCTCGTGCTCGCGATCACCAGCCATGTTCCGCATCTCATCGCCTACAATATCGTCGGCACGGCGGCCGATCTCGAAGTCGTCACGCAATCGGAAGTCATAAAGTTCTCGGCCGGCGGCTTTCGCGACTTCACGCGTATCGCTGCGTCGGACCCGACGATGTGGCGCGACGTCTTTCTCAACAACAAAGAAGCCGTGCTGGAAATTCTCGGACGATTCACCGAAGACCTCAGCGCGCTGCAGCGTATGATCCGCTGGGGCGACGGCGATGGCCTGTTCGAACTCTTTACCCGCACTCGCAACATTCGACGCAGCATCATCGAGAGCGGGCAAGAGACGGCGGCGCCCGATTTCGGACGCCACCAGTCCGATCCTCAGTAAAGCGGCGGCAGCAACAGGGCGCGCCGTAACGGACCGATCGAAAGCGCTCCATTCTCCGCCGAAATATTGAACTTCAAATCGCCGGGACGGCCAAGAACGCCTGCGGCAAGCTGCCCGGCAATCGTGTTGCGATCGAGCTTTCCGGCTGCTTCGGCTAGCGCCAGCAGAGCCGGTCCGGCATTGCGAAGATTTGTGGACAATTTGCCAACGGGACGGTGCTGCTGATCGAGGGCGACGAGACCTTCGCCCTGCACGGACAGCGCGCCTCTTGTGAGCGTCAGCGCCGCGACCGAGAAAAGTCCTCCAGCGGCGCGCCAGGCTTCCAGTCGATCGGCCCAGTGTCCGGCGCCCGCTGCGTCGAGTTGCGTGATCGCGCCAGTCAGCGTCGCCAAGGCCGGCTCCCCCGGTCCGAGCAGGGCCGCTATGTCGGGCGACTCGACGCCGGCAAAGCCCAGCGTCACGCCGTATGGCGCCATGGAGACGGGCGCTGTCCGCTTGAGATGCGCGTGAAGCGTTTCGATCTTCGTCGCAGGCGATCCCGCAGGACGAACCACAAGATCTCGGCCGACGATCGAAAGCCTATCGAGTCTGGCGGGCAACCCGCGCAAGTCGACCCGAAGCGCCGTCCAGTCGAACTCGACTTTATTCGCGTCTCCTTCGAATGAGGCAGGGCCTCGCAGGTCAATTTCGACAAGCGTTGGCGCATGCAGGCCCGCTCTGATCGATGCGTGCTGCGTCGAGATCGTTCGCGGCCCTGTTCGATACTCGATACGCAGCTTTGGGGCGTCGCAATCGATGGAGACAGCGAGCGGGTAGCCCTTCGATTCGACTGACGCGCATGACCAGAAACGCCCATGCTGCGCTTCGCGAGCGATCTGCGCGTGAAACTCGCCCAGGGCCAGGCGCTGCGCGACATACCAATAGATCGACCAGCCGATTGTCAGAAAGACGCATGCAAAGACGAGCAACGCCAGAACGCGGCGCACGGTGGAGAATTTCCTGTCTGGGAGATCATCGCTCATCGGCGTGGATCACGCAGATCGCTGCGCTTGTTCGCTGGCATCTGTATTCGGCTTCTGAACCAATGCAGCTAGCGCCGGCTGAATTCGCAGCGCCTCCGCCACCAGCGCGTCCGTCCCGCTTTCGATGGCGTCCTGCAGGCGTGCGGAAAATTGTTCTCGCGTGAGCCCCGGCTCGATGACCGGCAGAAATTCAATGACGGCGACGCCAGGATTGCGCAGAAAGCTGCGGCGCGGCCAGAACAGACCGGTATTCAGCGCGACCGGCGTCACGCGCGCATTGAGCGTCGTGTAGAGGTGACTGACGCCGTATTTGTATTTCGGCGGCGCGCCCACGGGACGTCGCGTGCCTTCCGGGAAGATGAGGATTCGCCGGTCGAGCTTCAGGAATTTCGCTACGCCATTCGTGACATGCATCAACGCCGTCGATCCGGACGAGCGGTTGATGGAAATCTGATCGACGGCCCAGAGATACCATCCGAACAAGGGAATCCACGTAAGTTCGCGCTTGTGCACGTAGGAGAAATTGTCGACAGCGAGCGTGAGAGCGAAGGTCTCGAGTATCGATTGATGTTTTGGCGCTACGACCAGTCCACCCGGCGGGATCAGGTCGACGCCGCGAAACTCGACTGTCGTGCCGCATATGACGCGCAGGAGCCAGAGCGACGATCTTGCCCAGGCGCGCGCCATGAATGTCGCCGGCCCGCGCCCCATCAGCACCGACGGCAATCCGATCGTCATGAGGCCGACCAGATTGATGTAGAACAGAGCGTTGAAGATCAATGAGCGTATGGCCACGGAAGCCCGGCGCGCGGCAGGCGCTTGCGCCGGCGAATCGGGGCGAGGATTGGCGATGCTCGGCTCCATGAACGTCGATCTCGGTCAGGCCAGGCGTCTCAGGCGACGGAAGACGATCATACGCGATGTCTGGCCGGATAGCGCAGCGCTCAATATTGCGATCAATGCGATGGCCGAATAGCCGAGCCAGCCAATCGAGAAGGAGCCAAACAATGCCTCAAGTTGCTCCCCGCTTGGGGTTGCGGCCAGCTTGCGGCTGAGCGCGCCCGCAATCAGAAAGACGAACGATGCGGCCGCCGCTCCGATGACGCCGCCGCGCAGGCCAAGCCAGAGAAAGCGTCGCTGGAACTGCTTGGAGATGAACTGGTCGCTGGCGCCGACGAAGTGCAGAACTTCGATGATTTCGCGATTTCCGGCCATCGCGCCATGGGTCGCGAAGGAAATTGCGAGCGCCATCGCCGTGATGATCAATGCAAGCAGGACGAGCGCGATGGCGACCAGCACATTGGCCATGTCGGCGAGCCTCTCGGACCAGATGCGATGATCGTCGACGTTGGCGTTCGGCGCGATTTCGCCTATCCGGCGCCGCAATTGTTCGAAATCCACGCCGCGGCCGGCGTCGAGCTTCAAGACGATCATGCGCGGAACCGGCACTTCGTCGAGGTTCAGCCCCTTGCCGAGCCAGGGCTCCAGCAGCAATTCCGACTCGCGTTTCGTCATAGCGCGGACGTCGGCCACGCCGGGCGCGCTTTTGGCCGCCTGCACGATGCGTGCAATGTCGGCGTCCATGTCGCGGTTGGGTGCGGGCTTGAGCTGGATGGTCGCTTCGCGCGAAACGGTCGAGCGCCACTCCCGGCTCGCCTGCCCGATCAAAACGGCGCCGCCAGCCGCGAGCGAGGCGAGAAACGACATGATCGCCACGACGATGATGAGTGTGCGGCCGGCGATGCTGGAGGCGGGGACGAGCGGCGCCTCGGCTGCGCGTTCCCTGCCGCCCGGCAATCCGGCTGTTGTAGGCTGATCGGACATGGCGCGGCCCCTCAATCGTAGATGTGGAGCCGGCTGTCGCCGAGGACGAGGCGGCGCGCGCCGTCGAACTGGTCCATCAGCCCGAGATCGTGGGTCGCGACGACGACGGACGTTCCCGACCGCTGCAGTTCGACGAACAGACGAATGATCCGGCGTGCCATCGTCGGGTCGACATTGCCCGTCGGCTCGTCGGCAAGCAGTATTTCCGGCCGGACGATCAGGGCGCGCGCGATCGCCGCGCGCTGCTTCTCTCCCCCGGACAGAACCTCCGGATAAACGTGCATGCGGTCGCCGAGACCCACCCATCTCAGCAATTCGACGACCTCGTCGCGGTAGTCCTTCTCCGACCGGTTCTGGACTCTCAGCGGCAGGGCGACGTTTTCGTAGGTGGTGAGATGACCGAGGAGACGAAAGTCCTGGAAAACCACGCCGATGCGGCGGCGGATCGAGGTGATGGCGTCCTTGTCGAGCGTCGAAGCCTGCTGGCCGAAAATCGAGATGAGCCCGCGTGTTGGCCGCAGCGACAGCAGAAGCAGCCGCATGAGCGTCGTCTTGCCGGCGCCTGAAGGGCCGGTGAGAAACTGAAACGAACCCGGCTCTATCGAGAAATTGAGATCCTGAAGAACCTCGGGGCCCATGCCGTAGCGCAGTCCGACGTTTTCGAAGCGTACCAAGACAAGGCTCCGGCAGGGACGCGTCGACCCGATGCTGAGGCGAATCGGGCGATGTTTAACCCGCAATTAACTATAAGCCTGCGATCAATGAAATCGAAAGCCGTCTGCAATCCGGGCGGTGGCCGCACCGCCCTTACGAACCAATCCGGTCCGACCGACATGAGCCTAGCCTGCGAGGCAGAGTTCGACCCGCCCGATCATCGACGCCGGGGTCTGGCGATCGCCCTTGGCGTCATGGCGGTCGCCGCGATGACCATCGCTGCGGCGCGCGCGACCATCGTCCGACTGGCGCCGCGCACAGCGATCCTGTTCGCAGCCTCGGGCATGCCCGTCAATCTGACCGGACTCAATCTCGAGCGCGTGACCGCGAAAATCGTCGCCGACGGCGATCGTCGGATTCTCGTCGTGGAGGGCGAGCTGGCGAACAATGGCGCAAGAGATGAGGTGGCAAGGCCGCTTGCCGTTTCCGTTCGCGGCGACGGCGACGAGTCGCTCTACACCTGGGTTACGCGGGCGCCTCAGCAGACGATCGTCGCCGGCGCGCGCGCCGCCTTTACGGCGCGGCTCGCGGCGCCTCCCGCCAGGGGAACGAGCGTCGCGGTCGAATTCGACAGAGCCGAACAGATGCAGGCCATACCGGCTTCCGCCGGCGAGCGAAAGCCGCCGCGGCGGTGAGCCTCACGGCTCGAGGACAGAATCCCAGTAAAGGTAGTCCATCCAGCTTTCATGCAGATAATTGGGCGGAAACTGCCGGCCCGCGCGCATGAGATCTTCGACATCGGGTTGATATGGCGAAACGGCCGGCCACATGTGCGCTTCGGCGGGCAAGTGGTCGCTCTTGCGCAGGTTGCAGCAGGAGCATGCGGCGACGACGTTCTCCCAGGTCGTCAGCCCGCCCTTCGAGCGCGGAATGACATGGTCGAAGGTGAGATCCTCGTGCAGGCCGCAATATTGGCAGGTGAAGCGGTCGCGGAGAAATACGTTGAAGCGCGTGAAGGCCGGATGGCGCGCGGGCTTGATGTAGGTCTTGAGCGATACGACCGAGGGCAGGCGCATTTCGAAGCTCGGACTTCGAACCATCTTGTCGTAGTGCGAAACGATGTTCACCCGATCGAGGAAGACCGCCTTGATCGCATCCTGCCACGACCAGAGCGACAGCGGGTAGTAGCTCAGCGGCCTGTAATCCGCGTTGAGCACGAGGGCCGGACAAGCCTCCGGCCGGACAGTCGGTTGGAAGTGAACCGTCAACCGGAGCACCCCGTCTCATCATGATCGGCGCATGCCGAATCTCACCGCAGGCACAGTCTACAGGCGTCAAGACGGTATTGTGAAGGCCGGTTCGGTCAGCGGGTCGGGACGGGAGTCCCGCTGCGGTAATCGTAGAAGCCGCGCTGGGTCTTGCGGCCGAGCCAGCCTGCCTCGACGTACTTCACCAATAATGGGCAGGGGCGGTACTTCGAGTCCGCGAGGCCCTCGTGCAGCACCTGCATGACGGACAGGCAGGTGTCGAGGCCGATGAAATCCGCCAGTTGCAGCGGCCCCATCGGATGATTTGCGCCAAGCCGCATCGCGGTGTCGATGGCGTCCACGGAACCGACGCCCTCATAAAGGGTGTAGATCGCCTCGTTGATCATCGGCAGCAGAATGCGATTGACGATGAAGGCGGGAAAATCCTCGGAAACCGTGATGATCTTGCCGAGCTTGGCGATGAAGTTGCGCGACTTCTCGAACGTGTCGTCTTCCGTCACGATGCCGCGGATCAGTTCCACGAGCTGCATGCGCGGCACCGGATTCATGAAATGAATCCCGATGAACAGTTCCGGCCGGTCGGTCGAGGCGGCAAGCCGCGTGATCGAGATCGACGAGGTGTTGGATGCGATGATCGCGTCCTTGCGCAGCACAGGGGAGAGCTGCGCGAAAATCTTGCGCTTGAGCTCCTCGTTCTCCGAGGCCGCCTCGATCACGATGTCGCAATCTGCGAACGCATCGTAGCTCGTGGACGTCTTGATGCGGCCAACAGTCGCAGCGCGCGTCGCCGCGTCGAGCGATCCGCGTTCCTCCTGCCGCTGAAGCGTCGATTCGATATCAGCGACGGCGGCTTCGAGCCGCTGGTCGGAGATGTCGTTCAGCGCGACGGAAAAGCCGGCGGTCGCGCAGACCTGCGCGATGCCCTTGCCCATCTGGCCGGCGCCGATGATTCCGACCCTGGCTATTTCGCTGCCCATTTTCCCGTCCAGTTCAGCTTCACGCGACGATCATAAGCCAAGCCGCGGGATGGTCCAGTCGTCGGGCGCCTCAGCGCCCGACCTTCTGCAGCTCCTGATCGAGCTCCGGAATCGCCTGGAACAGGTCGGCTACAAGTCCGTAATCGGCGACCTGGAAGATCGGCGCCTCTTCGTCCTTGTTGATGGCGACGATGACCTTGGAATCCTTCATGCCGGCCAGATGCTGGATCGCGCCGGAAATGCCCACCGCGACGTAGAGGTCGGGCGCGACCACCTTGCCAGTCTGGCCGACCTGCCAGTCGTTCGGCGCGTAGCCGGCGTCGACCGCTGCGCGCGATGCGCCGACCGCAGCGCCGAGACGGTCGGCGACCGGCTCGATGTACTTCTTGAAGTTTTCCGCACTCTGCATCGCGCGTCCGCCGGATACGATGATCTTGGCGGAAGCCAGTTCCGGACGGTCGGATTTGGCGAGCGCTTCGGAAACGAAGCTCGACACGCCGGGATCGGCGGCCGTGGCGATTTTCTCGACCGAAGCCGAGCCGCCTTCGCCGGTGGCCTTGAACGAGGCTGTGCGGACGGTGATGACCTTCTTCGGATCCTTCGATTGCACGGTCTGGATCGCATTGCCGGCGTAGATCGGACGCTCGTAGGTGTCGGGCGCGACAACTGCGGTGATTTCGGAGACCTGCATGACGTCGAGCAGCGCGGCGACGCGCGGCATGATGTTCTTGGCTGAAACAGTCGCCGGCGCGACGATGGCGTCATAGCCGGAAGCAAGGCCGACGATCAGCGCTGCGGTCGGCTCAGCCATCTGGTGGCCGTAGGCGGCGTCGTCGGCGACCAGCACCTTTTCCACGCCGGCGAGCTTGGCGGCTTCGGCGGCGGCCGCGTCAGCGCCCTGGCCCGCGACGAGGATATGGACCGGCGCGCCGAGAGCGGCGGCGGCCGTCATGGCCTTGGCGGTGGCGTCGTTGAGCTTGTCGCCGTGGACTTCCGCGAGTAGCAGCGTCGCCATCAGATCACTCCCGCTTCGTTCTTGAGCTTACCAACCAGTTCAGCGACAGAACCGACCTTCACGCCGGCCTTGCGGGCGGCGGGCTCGGTCGTCTTGAGAACGGCCAGACGCGGCGCAGCGTCGACGCCATAGTCGGCCGCGGTCTTTTCGTCGATCGGCTTCTTCTTCGCCTTCATGATGTTGGGCAGCGATGCATAGCGCGGCTCATTGAGGCGCAGATCGGTGGTCACGACCGCCGGCGTCTTGAGCGCGACCGTCTGCAGACCGCCATCGACCTCGCGGATCACGTTCACGCCGGCGTCGGTCATTTCGACCTTCGAGGCGAACGTGCCCTGGCCCCAGCCGAGAAGCGCAGCCAGCATCTGGCCTGTCTGGTTGCAATCGTCGTCGATCGCCTGCTTGCCGAGAATGATCAGGCCGGGCTGTTCGGCATCCGCCACGCCCTTGAGGACCTTGGCGACGGCGAGCGGTTCGACCGGCCCATCCACCTTTACGAGAATGCCGCGGTCGGCGCCCATTGCGAGGCCGGTGCGCAGCGTCTCCGAGCATTGCGCGGGACCGACGGACACGACGATCACCTCGGTCGCCTTGCCAGCCTCCTTCAGGCGCAGAGCTTCCTCGACAGCGATCTCGTCGAACGGGTTCATCGACATTTTCACGTTGGCGAGATCGACGCCCGTGCCATCCGATTTCACGCGGATCTTCACGTTATAGTCGACAACCCGCTTTACCGGCACGAGAACCTTCATCACTCGCTCCCACAGGGCCAAAATTCGGAAAAGCTTGGTACGCGTCGACTCCAGTCGAGTCAACGCGCGTCGCCGTATTCAGCACTCCCGTTCCGAGGGGCGAAATCAGCGATTTTGGCCCGGCTTCCATAGAATATCCGCAGCGCCGCGCTGATTGGCGATTCGCGCCGCGACGAAGAGAAAATCGGAAAGCCGGTTCACATATCGCATGGCGGGATCGTCGACCCTCTCGCCGGGCGATGCGGTCAGCGCGACCATCATGCGTTCGCCGCGGCGCGCTATGGTGCGCGCCAGATGAAGCGCGGCGGCGGCGGGCGATCCGCCGGGAAGGATAAAGGACTTCAGCGGCTGCAGTTCCGCGTTGAGCTCGTCGATCTCGCGCTCGAGCCGATCGACCTGACTCTGGACGATGCGCAAGGCGCCATCGGCGCGCGGCGCATTGGCGGGGGTCGCGAGATCGGCGCCGAGATCGAATAGATCGTTCTGGATCCGCGCGAGCATGGCGACAAGCGCAGGCTCGGCTGCATCCAGCGCGGCGCGGGCCATGCCGATCGCCGCATTGGCCTCGTCGATCGCGCCGTAGGCTTCGACACGTAAATCGGCCTTCGACCGCCGTTCGCCGGAAACCAGCGCGGTCGTGCCGTCGTCGCCGGTGCGGGTGTAGATCTTGTTGAGGCGCACCATCCGCTTTCAGCTCCTGAACCAGAGGACGCCCATGATCACGAGGATGGCGACGAACTGAAGCCCCACCCGCCATCGCATCAGCTTTTGCGATGTGTTTGCGCTTCCATCGCGCATCATGTTCGCCAGTCCCAGGAACAGGACGATCGCGACCGCGCCGAGCGCTACGGAGATCAGGATATTGGCGCCCATCGACGGAAACCTCGCATCATTGCCGGCCGTAGTTAGCCGTGCGCGCCGGCCCGAACAAGGTCAAGCGCCTCAGCGCCGGATCAGGCGCTCGAGATAATCGAGTTCGTCCTGCGGACGCGCGGTTTCGCCCAGCCTGCGGCGTAATTCCTCGAGAACGCGCTGGGCGCGCAGGGCGGGGGCGGCGCCGAGCGGATCGTAACGCGCATTGGGATCGTAGCGGCGGCTGCTGCGCCCGGTTGGCCGGCCCAGCGGATCGGCTTCCTCGCGCTCGTCACCGTTCGCGTCCCCCATCGCCGGCCCTTCGCCGTCGCCCGCCTGCTCAGAGGGATCTCCGCGGCCCTGCATTTCTTGCGCAAGCTGTTCGGCGTCGTTGCGCATGGCGTCCAGCGCCCGGCCCTGCGCATCGACGGCCTTGTCGCGGTCGCCGCCCTCGCCGAGTTCGCCTTCTGCCTGTTTCATCGCCTCGCCAGCGCCGCCGAACTTGCCGTTTCCGTTCTTGCCCAGCCGTCGCTGGATGTCCGCCAAACGGCTCTCGAGATCGGTCTGACGTTCCTTCAGGCTGCGCCCGCGGCCCTGGCCGTTCGTCCCGTTCTGGCCGCGTTCCCGTCCCTGATCGGCCTCGCGGTTCGAGCGGCCGCCTCGTGGCGACGGGCTTTCGTTCTGATCGGACTGTCCATCCCGATATGTGTCGTCGCGCAATTGCTGCTGGTCGCGCATGAGCTGGTCGAGGTCCGACATGGCGCGTTGTCTCTCACGCTGCGCCTCGCTCGGTTGGCCTCGCCTGCGCGCGGTGCGGAGATTCTCGAGAATGTCCTGCAGGCGATCGAGCATCTGCTGGGCGTTCGCCGTATCGCCGGAGCGCGCCATGGCCTCCATCTGCTCCAGCATTTTCTGGAGCTGATCCCGTGATATGGACCGCGACTGGCGATCCGGGTTCGCTTTCGCCTGATCCTGCGACTCGGGCTGCTTGCGCGCCATTTCCGCAAGAAATCTGTCCATCGCCTGGCGCAGCGCCTGGGTGAGCCGGGCGATTTCCTCGGGCGACGCATTGCGCTGGAGAGCTTCGCGCAGATCGCGCTGCGCAGCGCGCAATTCACGTTCGGCGTCGCTGGCGCCGCCGTCCTCGATCTGAAGCGCCATCGACCACAGAAGGTCCGCAACATCGATCAGGTCGGCGTTGGAGCGGGCGTTGGCGATGCCGGCGCCTGCGACCCGCAGGCCGAGATAGACGCCATTTTCGACGGCGAACTTCTCCGGCTCCAGCATCAAGGAGCCGAGTGCTGCGGCAACCCGGTTGCGCTGGCTGGGGGCCAGAACGAGATTGCGCCGCTGCTCGACCAAGGCGCGCGCCAAAGGCTTGGCGAACGGACGTTGCGGCAGATAGATCGATATCGGCGGGGTCGCGCCTTCGTTACCGCCTTCGTCCCGCGCGACCAGTCGAAAAGCGACGCGCGCGCCGGCCCAGGGGCTTTCCGAAAAATCGAGCGTCGAACGCCCTTCGCCGATACCGTTCGCGCCGGGCGGCAGCGCGAGCGGGAGCTGCGGCGGGTCGACCAGCGGTTTTTCGTGCGCTGCGCGGCCCTGGATTTCGGGATCCGATATCCGAGCCTCCAGCGCCGAGACGCCGTAGTCGTCGTCGGTCTGGTAGGAAACGCCAAGCGAGCCGCGCAAGTTGGCGCGGGGCTGCTCGAGCAGTTCGATGCGTGGCGGCCGGTCGGCGATCGCCGCAATCTCAAAAGTCGCGCCGCCGACTTTCAGACGGCCGTCTCCCTTGATCGCGAAGCGACTTACATGCTCGTCCGGCCGGGGTCGGGCGGCCGTATCCTCGATTCCTGCTATTGCGCCCTCGACGGCTGCTAACGCCAAACCGTCGCCCGCGCTGCGCACGACGATCGTCGAACCGATCGGCGCGGCGATGTGGCGTAGCGCCTGTTCGGCGCGCCCGTTGACGAGTACGGCAGGCGGCTTTCCGGTATAGGGCGGCGGATCGATCCAGGCGTCGATGCGGGCGCCGGCGCCTGCTGCTCCGTCGATGGTCCATTCGAAGGCCGAGGCGAGGCGGGCCGACCGGTCGCCGCCAGCATAAATCGCCGCCACGACGGCGAGCAGAACGGCGCCGGCGCGCAAAGCCCAGATGTCCCGCTCGATTGCGCGCGGCGAGGGCGGCGCGAGGCGGACCGTCTGGAGCTTGCGGGCAAGGCGCGCCCGATGCAGGCGCCAGAGCGCCATGGCTGTCGGGTCGCCAGCATTGGCTGGCAGATCGTCGAGCGTGGTGGCGACGGCGTTGGCGTCGTCGGCGTCGCGATCGATGCGTCGTAGCGCATCGCGCCGCGAGAATGCCGCGCGCCTGATCTCGCGGATTGCAACAGCTATCGCCACAATCGCGAAAGCGGCGATCCCAAACGGCCGCGCCGCCGGCGGGACATGGTCCCACAGCCCGAACCAGGATGCGGCCAGAAACAGCGCGCCGACGCCTGCCGCCGTCGACAGCGCGCGCCACACGACTTCCCAGGCCAGGACTGTCCTGGCCCGGGCGACGAGTTGGGCAAGCGTTCGTTCGGGCGAATGCACTTCGGCTGAATTCCGCGGCGCAGGAGAGGCGGGCGCTCCGCCTCGGGTCAGGCTACACGAAGCGCACATGGAGTGCGACCGCCGTGCGGCTGACAGCGTTTACGCCAACCAAGCCGGAATTGTGTCGAGACCGATCAAGTCCTCATAGGTTGGTCGTGGCCGCACAATTGCGGCCTCGGCGCCGTTGACGAGGACCTCGGGGACGAGAAGCCGCGAATTGTAAGCGCAGGACTGAACCGCGCCGTAAGCGCCCGCCGACATGATGGCGAGAAGGTCGCCGGGGCGGGCAGACGGCATGTCGCGGTCGAGCGCGAGATAGTCGCCGGTTTCGCAGACCGGTCCGACGACGTCGACCCGTTCCATCGGGGCGCCATGCTGGCGAACTACGGGGAGAATTTCGTGGTGGGCCTCGTAAAGGGTCGGCCGAATCAGATCATTCATGGCCGCATCGACGATGACGAACGTCCGGTTCTCGCCGCGCTTCACATAGATCACGCGCGTGATCAGTATTCCCGCATTGCCGACGATCAGGCGGCCGGGCTCGAAGATGAAGCGGCAGCCGAGATGGCCGACCGTGCGGCGCACTACGTCAGCGTAGCGGTCCGGATGATAAGAATCGGGATCTTCATCCGGCCGATAGGGAATACCGAGCCCGCCGCCGAGATCGACGTGGTCGATGACGTGCCCGTCCTTGCGCAAACCCGCAACGAGATCGGCAAGAAGTAGAAATGCGTTCTCGAAGGGCGCGAGATCGGTGATCTGTGAGCCGATGTGCATGTCGACGCCGGAAACGTGGATACCGGGCAGGCGCGCGGCTTCGGCGTAAATCTCTCTCGCGCGCGCGATTGGAACGCCGAACTTGTTCTCCGACTTTCCCGTGGAGATTTTCGCGTGGGTCTTCGCGTCGACATCGGGATTGACGCGAAGCGCGACGTGAGCGGTCGCGTGAAGTGCGCTTGCGACCTCGGAGATCGCGCGCAGTTCTGGTTCGGACTCGACGTTGAAGCAGAAGATGCCGCTGCGCAGCGCCAGCACAATTTCATCGCGCGTCTTTCCGATGCCGGAAAAAGTAATGCGGTCGGCGGGCACGCCGGCGGCGAGCGCGCGGCGCAACTCGCCTTCCGACACGATGTCCATGCCCGCGCCGCAACGCGCGAGCGTGCGGATGACGGCCTGGTTGGAATTGGCCTTCATCGCGTAGCAGACCGAAACGTCGAGCCCGGCGAAAGCGTCGCGGAAAACGCGGTAGTGACGTTCGATCGTGGCTGTCGAATAGCAATAGAACGGCGTGCCGACGCGCTCGGCCAGCGCGCGGATGTCGACGTCCTCGGCGAAAAGCGCGCCGTCGCGGTAGTCGAAATGGCGCATGGTCAGAGCAGCGGATCGAGAACGAAAGACGATGGCCGTTTCGAAACATTCGGCGCCTTGGCTTCCGGCTCCTCCGGCTTCGACAGGGTGTTGCGGAACAAGCCGCCCGGCGCGCCCGGAGGCTGCGTCTTCATTTCCTGCGGCTGGCTTGTCTTCTGTTCCGGCGGCGATCCGGGCGGCGGCTCAAGCGGCCCACGCCGACCGCATCCGCTCAAGGCGAGGGCGGCGACAATGCAGACCATGATGCTGGCGCGCAAGAACACTGGAGCTTCCCGGACGACGATGGCTTGGCCTAACACAGGTCGCTGTATCCAGCCAACAACCGAGGCGTCAGGCCCGCGCCTCGGCGCGCAGGCGCGTGAGCCACGATTCGGCTTGCGCCTTCACGTTGACCGGCGCGGTTCCGCCGTAGCTGGTGCGGCTCGCTACCGAACTTTCGACGCTCAGCACGTCGAGTGCGTCCGCCTCGAACGCCGGTTCGATCGCCTTCAGGTCGTCGAGCGTCAATTGCTCCAGACCCTGGCCGCGCGCCGCGGCCAGCGCGACCACGCGCCCGGTGACATGATGAGCCTGGCGGAAAGGCATGCCGAGCCGGCGCACCAGCCAGTCGGCGATGTCGGTCGCGGTCGAATAGCCGGAACCGGCGGCGGCCCGCATCCGCTCCACATCCGGCGTCATGTCGCGCACCATGCCTGTGACAGCGGCAAGGCACAGGGACAGGGAATGCACGGCGTCGAACACGCCTTCCTTGTCTTCCTGCATGTCCTTGGAATAGGCGAGCGGCAGGCCCTTCATGACAATCAGCAGACCGTTCAGCGCGCCGATCATGCGCCCGGTCTTGCCGCGCACCAATTCTGCCGCGTCCGGGTTGCGCTTCTGCGGCATGATCGAGGAGCCGGTCGAGAATTTGTCGCTGAGGCGCAAAAATCCGAAGAAAGGCCCGGTCCAGAGCACGATCTCCTCGGCGAAGCGCGAGAGATGGGTGGCGCAGATGGCGATCGCCGAAAGCGTCTCGAGAGCGAAATCGCGATCGGAGACGCTGTCCAGCGAATTGGCGGTCGGGCGGTCGAAACCGAGCGCCTTCGCCGTCATTTCGCGATCAATCGGGAACGACGTGCCCGCGAGAGCGGCGGCGCCGAGCGGGCTTTCGTTCATCCGGTCGCGGGCGTCGCGGAAGCGGCCCCGGTCGCGGCCGAGCATCTCGACATAGGCGAGAAGATGGTGGCCGAAGGTGACGGGCTGCGCAGGCTGCAGATGCGTGAACCCTGGCATCGCCGAGCCTGCGTGCGGCGCCGCGGTTTCGGCAAGCGCGAGTTGCAGGTCGCGCAATTGCCCGTCGAGCGCGTCCACGGCGTCGCGGACCCACAGCCGGAAGTCGACTGCGACCTGATCGTTGCGGGAGCGCGCGGTGTGCAGGCGTCCCGCAGCCGGTCCCACGATTTCGGCCAGCCGCGATTCGACGTTCATGTGAATGTCTTCGAGCGCGCGCGAAAAATTGAAGTCGCCTTTCTCGATTTCGCCCAGAACCTGTTCCAGACCCGCCGCGATCGCCGCCGCGTCGTCGGGCGCGACGATGCCTTTGGCGGCGAGCATCGCCACATGAGCCCTGGAGGCGGTAATGTCCTGACGGAACAAGGCCTGATCGAAGCCGATGGACGCGTTGATCTCTTCCATGATCGCGTCGGGCGCGGATTCGAACCGTCCGCCCCACATCTTGTTGCTCATGCGTTCAACCCCGGAACCGCCAATATGACCGAACAGACAACCCGCCCGGCGCCGCGCAAGACGCGGCCATTGCTTATCGCAGGGGCTCTCGCGGCGGTCGCAGCGGGCGTCCTATACGGGATTATCGCGCCGGGCGCCAAGAAAGCCTCGGCGCAATGCGCGGTCTCCGACGCGGTTCTCGGGCGGGTCGCGCCGCTCGAAAAAGGCGCGGTCGCCGCCGCCGCGTCGCCGAAACAGGCGCAGAAGATGACCGCGCTCGATTTTCTGGGGCCCGACGGAACGCCGATTTCCCTCGACGCCTTTCGTGGCCGCGTGACGCTCGTGAACATCTGGGCGACCTGGTGCGTGCCCTGCCGGGAGGAAATGCCGACGCTCGACCGGCTTCAGGCGACGCTCGGTTCGAAGGATTTCGAGGTGGTCGCCATCAATGTCGATACGGCGCGGCTGGAGCGGGCGAAGGACTTCCTGAAGGATATTTCCGTCAAGAGCCTCGCCTTCTATTCAGACCCGAAGGCCGACGTGTTCTATCGGTTGAGAACCGCAGGAAAGGTCGTCGGCCTGCCAACCACCTTCCTCGTCGGCCGCGACGGCTGCGAGATCGCCGCCATGGCCGGGCCGGCGGATTGGGCGTCGGACGATGCGCTTGCGCTCATCCGCGCCGCGTTGTGATGGCGCCCAGCGTTACGCGTTCAGGTTACCGGGCGATGGCGATTGCCGCTCCTGCGCGGATGTGGGACTAGTACCGATATCGTTGAGGATTTGTTAACCCTCCGCGAGCGGAGAGTTCGTAATGCGTCGGTTGCTGTGTGCCGTGGTTCTCGCCTTTGCCTCGCTCGGTTTCTCCCCCGCCGAGGCCGGCGGCCTCCTGCAGGATCTGTTCGCGCCCGCGCCGCGCATGGCGCCGATCGTCACCTATTACGCGCCCGCCCAGCCGCAAATGCGGTTCCTCGCGGACCCCGGCTTTCGCGTCTCGCGCCGGGCTCCGGCGCCGCGCAAGGCGCTTGCGAAGAGGCCCCAGCCGAAACGCTGGGCCGTAAATCGAAAGGGCGCGTCCGTCGCCGCACTCGCGCCGGCGGCGCGTTTCGCCATTGACCAGAACCGCCGCGCAGGTCGCGCGCATGTCATTAAATCGAGGACGAAGGTCGCCGGTTTCACCGCCGCGCCGCCGATGGTCGCGCAGCGCGCACCCGCCGCCCGGATCGAAACGCCGGCGCAAATCGAGAACGATCCGACGCTGCGGATTGGCGACGCCTTTATGACGCCCGAAGGGCTGCGCATCTATCGCGGGCCTCAGGCCAGCGCGCGACATGGCAGGACGTTCGTCGATTTCCGGCGGTCGGATATCGGCAAGGGCGTGAAGTCGCAACTGGCGGCGCTCGACGGCGCCACGCGCGGCGT
>JASGFP010000071.1:0-21005 GCA_047605445.1 Rhodoblastus sp. | reverse complement strand
CTTGCGGCACGGCGGCCTGCGCGACGGCTGTCGCCGGCGCGCGGCTCGGCCTGACGGACCGCGCCGCGACCGTTTCCCTGCCCGGCGGCGACCTGCGCATCGTCTGGCGCGAGAGCGACGATCATGTGCTGATGACGGGCCCTGTCGAACTCGAGTTCGAAACGGTTCTCGACGCCGCGATTTTCGCGCGCGAAGAAGCATGACCGCGGTCGCGCGCGAAAAGGTCGAGGTTGTATCTTTCGGCTGCCGCCTGAACCTCGTCGAATCCGAGGCGATGCGGCGCGCCGCGGAAGCCGCCGGTCATTCGGATACTATCGTCTTCAACACCTGCGCGGTGACAGCTGAATCCGTGCGGCAGGCGCGCCAGTCCATCCGGCGGATGTCGCGCGCGAGGCCGGAGGCGAAGATCGTCGTGTCGGGCTGCGCTGCGGAGACGGAGCGCGCGCGTTTCGCCGACATGCCGGAGGTGTCGGCCATCGTCGGCAACGCCGCGAAGACGGAAGCCGAAACCTGGCGCGCGCTGCTGCGCGGCGAGGCGCCGGACGCGAATATTGCGCAGATGCGCGTTGCGACGCCGATCGTCGTCGACGGCATTGCGGGCCATACGCGCGCCTTTCTGGCGATCCAGAACGGCTGCGACCATCGCTGCACCTTCTGCGTCATCCCCCATGGGCGCGGGCCGTCGCGTTCCGTCGCCGGAGATGTCGTGATCGCGCAGGCGCGGCGGCTGGTCGATCTCGGGCACAAGGAGATCGTGCTCACTGGCGTCGACCTCACCTCATGGGGCGGCGATCTGGCAGGCGGCCCGAAGCTCGGCGCGCTTGTGCGCGAGATGCTGCGCGAACTCCCGCAACTCAAACGTCTGCGCCTGTCGTCGCTCGATTGCATCGAGGCCGACGACGACCTGTTCATCGCGCTGGCCGAGGAAGAGCGGCTCATGCCGCATCTGCATCTGTCGCTGCAATCGGGCGACGACATGATCCTGAAGCGCATGAAGCGGCGCCATGCGCGGCGCGACGGCGTCGCCTTCTGTGATCGTGTGCGCAAGCTCAGGCCCGACATCGTGTTCGGCGCCGATCTGATTGCGGGCTTTCCGACCGAGACGGATGCGATGGCTGAAAATACGTTGCGGCTCGTCGACGATTGCGGCCTGACGCATCTGCACGTCTTCCCCTATTCGCCGCGCGACAGGACGCCGGCCGCGCGCATGCCGCAGGTGACGAAAGATGTGCGCGATGAGCGCGCGAAGAGACTGCGCGACGCGGGCGACCGCGCACTCGTGCGGCATCTCGATGCGCAGGTCGGGCGGCGTGTGGACGTTCTGGCGGAGCGCGGCGGAATTGGCCGCGCTGCGGATTTCTCAGCCGTCGCGACGCCGGGCGTCGAGGCAGGCGCAATGATCGAGGGTGTGGTTGCAGGCCGCGACGGGATGAAACTGCGGCTGCGGTAGCAGCTGCGAGAACTCCCCTCCCCCTGGTGAGAGGGGGCGCGGAATCCTGCGACAATTTCTGCAGCGCCGGTGCGCCAATCTCGCAGGATCGCGCGACCCCCGCACCCTCGCCCTCCCTCACAACCTGGGAGGGAACCAGGTCGGTCAGTGCCGGAAATGCCGGTGTCCCGTGAACACCATCGCGAGACCCTTCTCGTCCGCCGCCGCAATAACCTCGTTATCGCGCATCGAGCCGCCGGGCTGGATGACCGCCGTGGCGCCGGCTTCGGCTGCGGCCAGCAGGCCGTCGGCGAAGGGGAAGAAGGCGTCGGACGCGACGACAGCGCCCCTGGCGAGGCTTTCTGGCAGATCGGCGGCCTTTGAAGCCTCCTCCGCTTTCCAGGCGGCGATACGGGAAGAATCCACACGACTCATCTGGCCCGCGCCGACGCCGACCGTTGCGAGATCGCGCGCGTAGACGATGGCGTTCGACTTCACGTGCTTGGCGACGCGGAAAGCGAATTTGAGGTCGGCGAGTTCGCGCACGCTCGGGGCGCGTTTGGTGACTACCTTCAATTCCATGTCGTCGACCACGGCATTGTCGCGGCCCTGCACCAGCAGGCCGCCGGCGACCGTGCGCACGGCAAGACCGGGCGAACGCGGATCGGGCAGGCCGCCCGTCACCAGCAGGCGCAGGTTCTTCTTCGCCGCGACGATGGCGATGGCTTCTTCATCCGCTTCAGGCGCGATGATGACCTCGGTGAATATCTTGGTCATTTCGGCCGCCGCCGCCGCATCGAGCCTGCGGTTGAGCGCGATGATGCCGCCGAAGGCCGAGACAGAATCGCAGCGCAGGGCCTTTTCGTAAGCTTCCTTCAGAGAGGCGCCTTCCGCCACGCCGCAGGGATTGGCGTGCTTGATGATGGCGACCGCCGCTGTGCGGGACGGATCGAATTCGGCGACGAGTTCGAAGGCGGCGTCGGTGTCGTTGACGTTGTTGTAGGAGAGCTGCTTGCCCTGCACCTGACGCGCGGTCGCGACGCCGAAGCGCTTCTCGCCGGTGACGTAGAAGCCCGCGGACTGGTGCGGGTTTTCGCCGTAGCGCATGGCTTCGGCCAGCTTGCCGCCGACGGCGCGATAGGCCGGCGTCTTTTCGTCGAGCGCGGCGGCGAACCAGTTGGAGATGGCGGCGTCATAAGCCGCCGTGCGCGAATAGGCCTTCTGCGCGAGCTTGCGGCGCGTGACGAGGCGCGTCGCGCCGTTGTTGGCGGCGAGTTCGGCGAGCACCACGCCGTAATCCTCGACATCGACGATGACGGCGACGTCGTCGTGGTTCTTGGCGGCGGCGCGGATCATGGCGGGGCCGCCGATGTCGATGTTCTCGATCAGGTCCTCGAAGCTGCCGCCGCGGGCGAGCGTCGCCTCGAAGGGGTAGAGATTGACGACGAGAAGGTCGATCGGGCCGATGCCGTGGGCGGCCATGGCGGCGCGATGCTCTTCATTGCCGCGGATGGCGAGCAGGCCGCCATGCACCTTGGGATGCAGCGTCTTGACGCGGCCGTCCATCATTTCCGGGAAGCCAGTGAGATCGGAGACGTCGATCACCTTGAGGCCGGCGTCGGCCAGCGCTTTTCGCGTGCCGCCGGTCGAGACGAGTTCAACGCCGCGCTCGGAAAGGGCGCGCGCGAAATCCACGAGGCCGGTCTTGTCGGAAACGGAAATCAGCGCGCGGGCGGCGCGCCTGAGGTCGGACGCCATGGAAGGCCTCTCACTCGCGCCGGTAAAGTCGAATCAATGCGCGGCCCGCCCGCCCGGCGTTTCTCGCGGGAGGGGCGCGCAAAGCAAAAGCGCGGGGTGGTGCCCCGCGCTCGCTTTTCGAAGTCTTACTTCTTGGCCGCCGCCTTGTCCGTGCGGTCCGTGCGCTCGGCGATACGCGCCGACTTGCCGCGACGGTCGCGCAGGTAATAGAGCTTGGCGCGACGCACCTTGCCGCGGCGCACGACCTTGATGGAGTCGATGTTCGGCGAATAGATCGGGAAGACGCGCTCGACGCCTTCGCCATAGGAGATCTTGCGAACGGTGAAGCTCTCGTTGAGGCCGCCGCCATTGCGGGCGATGCAGACGCCTTCGTAGGCCTGGACGCGCGAACGCTCGCCTTCCTTGACCTTAACGTTGACGATCAGCGTATCGCCGGGCTGGAATTCGGGAATGCTGGGCGCGAGACGCGCGGCCTGCTCGGCTTCGAGCTGGGCGATGATGTCCATCGTATCTGTCCTTGCCGGTTTCGTCCTGTTGCGGACGGGCGTTTCGGGAACGCTGTTTTCAGTTGCGCGGGGGCTATAGCGGATCGGGGACGGGATGTCGAGCCATCCGGGACAGCCGGCCTCCGGCCGGCATGTTTGGCGCGGGTCCTTGTGCCGGCCGGAGGTCGGCGGTCCCGGGTGGTCAGTCTTTCCGAGCCAGATCGGGACGCCGTGTTTGCGTCAGCCGTTCGGCCTCGGCGCGTCGCCACTTCGCGATTTTGCCGTGATCCCCGGACAGCAGGATTTCCGGGATTCCCCGCCCCTCCCATTCCCGGGGACGGGTATAGTGCGGATATTCCAGCAAGCCGTTCTCGAAACTCTCTTCCGAGCCCGAATCCGCACCGCCCATCACGCCGGGGAGGAGCCGCACGCAGGCGTCGAGCAATGCAAGCGCGGCGATCTCGCCGCCAGACAGCACGTAATCGCCGATCGAGATTTCCTCGAGCGCGCGGCCCTCGATCACGCGCTCGTCCACGCCCTCGAAGCGGCCGCAGACGATCAGCGCGCCGGGGCCTTCCGCGAGTTCGCGCACTTTGCGCTGCATCAGCGGTTTTCCGCGCGGGCTCATCAGCAGGCGCGGGCGCGGGTCGTCGGGCGCAAGCGCCGCGTCGATGGCCGCCGCCAGCACGTCGGCGCGCAGCACCATGCCGGCGCCGCCGCCGGCTGGCGTGTCGTCCACCGTGCGATGCTTGCCGAGCCCGTGCTCGCGGATATTGCGCGCTTCAATCGCCCACAGACCCTTCGCCAGCGCATCGCCGGCGAGCGACAGGCCGAGCGGACCGGGGAACATTTCCGGGAAGAGCGTGAGGATGGTGGCGCGGAAGGTCATGGCTTGCAGACGAAACGCGCGAGGTCGCTCTTGCTCGATCCCGCGACCAGAGCGAACCATTTCGTGGGCGCCAGTTTTATCCTGTCGGCGCCGCCTTCGCCGTAGCCCAATTCGCGCATCCGCATCGACCGGCAATCGGTTTCCGCGCGCGTGAAACCGATCGTTCCATCGGGCGCGACGCGGCGGTGCAGCGTTTGCACGACGGCGCCGTGGCGGACGCTTTCGATCAGGAAGTAGCGGCCGCGATCCCCGGCCATGCTGCGCGGGATGAGCGTCTCCGCCGCCGCCCCGCCGGACAGCGCGCAAAGCAGAACGCATACCGCGCGACTAGCGCTCACCCTCGACCTCCGTGGGCCGCACCACGACGATTTTGCCGCCCGCGAAATCGATCGACGGCGCGACCTCTTTCGTGAACGGCAGCATCAGCGTCTCGCCGGCCGCCGGCGCAATCTCCAGAATATCGCCGGCGCCGAAATTCAGAACGTTCTTCACGACGCCGATCTGCTGGCCCTCGGACGAAACCGCAGAGAGCCCGATGAGATCGGCAATGTAGAATTCGTCCTCGTCCGGCGGCGGGAGTTTTTCGCGCGCGACATAGAGCGAGACGCCGGTGAGCGCGCCCGCCGCATCGCGGTCGGCGAGGCCTTTGACCTTCGCCACGACCATGTCGTCCTTCAAGAGACGCAGACGTTCGATCTCGAATGTCTTCGCGCCCGTTTCATCGGACAGCGGCCTGTATTCACCGACGTCAAGCGGATCGGCGGTGTAGCTCTTGATGCGGATTTCGCCGCGCACGCCCTGCGGCGCGCCGAAACGGCCGACGAGGACGAGGCGGGGTTTCTCGGTCATGGGCTTCTAGCCGTCATCGCGAGGAGCGGAGCGACGTGGCGAATCCATCTCCGGATCGCGACAAGCGTTCGGGGATGGATTGCTTCGCTTCGCTCGCAATGACGGCTCGGACAAGCGCGCGACCTTACTCGGCCGCTTCCGCGGCCTTTTCGGCCGCCGCAGCCGCGGCGGCGGCGCGTTCCTGGGCCTTCTTCTTCGGCTGGGCCTTCTGCGGATTGTTGCGCGCCTCGCGCTTGCCGACGCCAACGCTCTCGAGCAGGCGGGCGACGCGATCGGTCGGGGTCGCGCCCTTGGCGATCCAGGCCTGGGCCTTCTCGGCGTCGACCACGAGGCGGTCGGCGGCGTCCTTGGCCTTCAGCGGATCGAACGTGCCAAGACGCTCGATGAAGCGGCCGTCGCGCGGCGAGCGCGAGTCGGCGATGACGATGCGATAAAACGGACGCTTCTTGGCGCCGCCGCGGGACAGACGAATCTTCAGGGACATTTTTCTACCTTTCGAGTCTAGCTCCCTCTCCCCGCTGGCGGGGAGAGGGTTGGGGTGAGGGGCCGGGCGACTGGCAGAGCTGATGTGGCTCGGCCCCTCATCCGGCGCTTTGCGCCACCTTCTCCCCGCTGGCGGGGAGAAGGAGAAAACGTCATTTCTTTTTTCCGAACTGGAACGGGTTGAAGCCGCCGCTGCCGAGGCCGGGCAGTTTCGGCATGGCGCCGGGAAGGCCCGGCATTCCCGGCTTCGGGCCAAACGCGCCGGCGGGCGGCGCATCAGGCAGTTTCGGCATGCCGGGCGGCAATTGCCCGCCCAACTGCTTCTGCATGGCCTCGATCTGCTCCGGCGTCGGCTGCGGCATGCCGCCGCCAAGTCCTCCTGCACCCATGCCGAACATCTGCGCCATCTTGCCCATCGGGCCGCGCTTGCCGCCGCCCATCTGCTTCATCATGTCGGCCATGCCGCGATGCTGCTTCAGGAGCTTGTTGACCTGCTCGACATTGACGCCGGCGCCGGCCGCGATGCGCTTCTTGCGCGAAGCCTTGAGGATGTCGGGGTTGCGGCGCTCGGCAGGCGTCATCGACAAAATGATCGCGCGCTGACGCTTGAGGAGCCGATCGTCGATATTGGCCGACGCCATCTGCTCTTTCAGCTTGCCGACGCCCGGCAGCATTCCCATGATGCCCGACAGGCCCCCGATCTTCTCGGCCTGCGCCAGCTGTTCGGCGAGGTCCTCGAGATCGAACTTGCCCTTGCGCATCTTCTCGGCGATGCGCTGCGCCTTTTCGGCGTCGATGGTCTGGGCGGCCTTCTCGACCAGCGCGACGATGTCGCCCATGCCGAGAATGCGGTTGGCGATGCGCTTGGGATCGAAATCGTCCAGCGCATCCATCTTTTCGCCGACGCCGATCAGCTTGATCGGCTTGCCGGTGACGGCGCGCATGGAAAGCGCCGCGCCGCCGCGGCCGTCGCCGTCGACGCGGGTCAGCACGATGCCGGTCACGCCGACGCGTTCGTTGAAGTTCCTGGCGAGATTGACTGCGTCCTGGCCGGTGAGCGCATCGGCCACGAGCAGGATTTCGTGCGGGCGCGCGGCGGCCTTGATCTCGGCCATCTCGACCATCAGCGGCTCGTCGATATGCGTGCGGCCGGCGGTGTCGAACATGACGACGTCGTAGCCCTGCAGACGTCCGACCTCTTCGGCGCGGATGGCGATCTGCACCGGCGTCTGGCCGGTCACGATCGGCAGCGTGTCGACGCCGACCTGCCGGCCGAGCACGGCGAGCTGTTCCTGCGCGGCAGGGCGCTTCACGTCGAGCGAAGCCATCAGGACGCGCTTCTTCTGGCGCTCCGTCAGCCGCTTGGCGATCTTGGCGGTGGTCGTGGTTTTACCCGCGCCCTGCAGGCCGACCATCATGATGGCGACGGGCGCGGGCGCGTTGAGGTCGATCGGTTCGGCTTCCGCGCCGAGCGTCTCGGTCAGCACGTCCGAGACGATCTTGACGACCATCTGGCCCGGAGAGACCGACTTGACGACATTGGCGCCGACGGCGCGCTCGCGCGCCTTGTCGGTGAAGCCGCGCACGACCTCCAGCGCGACATCGGCCTCCAGCAGCGCGCGGCGCACTTCGCGCAGCGCGGCTTCCACATCCGCCTCGCTCAGCGCGCCGCGGCGCGTGAGCTGGTCGAATATGCCGGACAGCTTTTCGCTGAGACCTTCGAACATCATTCACTCCAGCCTCGCCCGATCTCCAACGCAAATCGCGCCCGGGGGCGCTTCAGCGCTGCCGGGCGTTGGCCTCCTGCCTCTGGGACAGGTCGGCGGATCGCAATGGACACTCTGACGAGAGTTGGCGCGCTTTTAGGGCGGAGAGGCGGGGGAAGTCAAGATTTGCGGGATTTCAAAGGTTGTCCGGCCATTTCCGCGCCGCATGCATCACGGACAGAATTTCGATTGTCGTTTCGCCCGACAGGCGACGATGCAGGGCGTGTCGGCCAGAACAAGCTCGCGAGTCCGCGCCAAACGGCCGGCATGCCCCATCGCGAGATATTCAGGCAGGAGATCGACCGCTGAGAGCATCCGTGCGACGTCGCGGGTCGCTGCGGTGGGATTGGCCTTGGCGATCGAAGCGCCGATCCGGTCGATCCGCCGGACGGCCCTGCGGGTCCAGAGGATACGCCGCAGAGCCATCGGCTTCAGACGAATTTCAGATAGCGGCGACCCGCGCGAGGTTGTCTTTGCTCGCAAAATCGCCCGCGTTGGCCTCCCGCAGGCCCGCTTCGATTTCGGCGAGGCGCCGCGCCTCCCGCTCGACATAATCTTCGATCGCCTGCGCCGCGACATAGGCGCGCGAGCGGTCGAGCTTGTCCAGCTTGTCGTCGATTTCATCCTGCACACGGACGGTGAAGGCGGTCATGGCGCAATTCGATTGGTTCACGATGGATCGTGGTGAACCGCGATCATCTCGTCACCGCGCCGGCTCATTCCACCGCAAGATCTCCTTCAGCGCTCCGACCAGCCGGTCGCAATCGGCATCCGTGCCGATGGAGATGCGCAGGCGCTCCGAGATGCGCGGCTTGTCGAACCAGCGCACGATGATGGCGCGCTCGCGCAACGCCTTGAAAATATCGGCGGCCTTGTGTGCGGGGTGGTGGGCGAAGATGAAATTGGCTTTCGACGGAAGGACGTCGAACCCGAGCTTCTGCAACTCCGCCGTCAGCCGCTCGCGGCTGGCGATCACCTTGGCGCAGCTTGCCTGAAACCATTCCTCGTCCTCGTAGGCCGCCGTCGCGCCAGCCTGCGCAATGCGGTCGAGGGGATAAGAATTGAAACTGTCCTTCACGCGCTCCAGCGCGTCGATCAGGTCGCGCTGGCCCAGCGCGACGCCGACGCGCAGGCCTGCGAGCGCGCGCGACTTCGAGAGCGTGTGCGTGACGAGCAGGTTCGGATAGCGGTCGATCAGCGCAACTGCGCTTTCCGCGCCGAAATCGACATAGGCTTCGTCGATGACGACGGGGCTATCGGGATGGGCCTGCAACAGCCTTTCGATCTCGGCGCGCGACAGCGCGACGCCGGTCGGCGCATTGGGATTGGCGAAGATGATCGCGCCGCAATCGTCGCCGTAATCGGCGACATCGATCCGCATGTCCTTGTCGAGCGGCACGATCTTCGTCTTTACGCCGAAGAGCTGCGACCAGACGGGATAGAAGGAATAGGTCACGTCGGGGAAGGCGAGCGGCTTCTCGTGCTTCAGCAGCGCCTGAAAGACGAGCGCCAGCACTTCGTCCGAGGAATTGCCGACGAAAACCTGATCGGGCTGCACGCCCTCGCGCCTGGCGACAGCCGCGCGCAGCTTGAGCGACGTCGGCTCTGGATAGAGGCGCAACGTGTCGGCCGCGGCATCCCGGATCGCTTCCAGCGCGCGGGGGCTCGGCCCGTAGGGGTTCTCGTTGGTGTTGAGCTTCACGATATCGGCCATGACGGGCTGCTCGCCCGCCACATAGGGCTTGAGGTCGTGAACGAGCGGGCTCCAGAAACGGCTCATGTCTTCTCGCTTGGCGGCGCCGGCGCGGCGCGGGCCCCTTGTAGCGCCGCAGCGCGCGCCGAAAAAGCGCCGAGGGGCTTGCCACCCTCATATGCGCCTGCGAAACACGAAAGGTCATTTTTCGGACCGATTCGCGCGGGATCAATGCCGAAAGACGCGCTTTTTCAACGCGGCCGGCAGCGACGGTGAGCCTGATGGGTATGGACGGATTTGGGGGCGCGGCCGCCCGGTCTCTCGGTCTGGCCGCCGGCATTGCGGCGGCTGCCGTCTGTCCTGCACGCGCGGAAAGCCTCAAGGCGAGCTACGCCCTCAGCATCATCGGCGTGCCGATCGGCAATGCGGACGCGGTCGCCTCGATCGAGCCAGGCGGCTATAAGATCGACATCGGTCTGCGGCTGTCGGGGCTGGCGGCTCTGGTCACCAAGGCCAAGGGCGCGGCGACCGCCAATGGCGTGATCGCCAATGCCAGCGTTCTGCCGAACGCCTACGCCAACACCACCGCCAACGCCACGGAAACGCGCACGGTCCGCATGGGCCTCAACGCCGGCGCCGTGCGCGCCGTGGAGATTTCGCCGCCCTTTCTCGACATGGAGGAGCGCGTGCCCGTGACGGCCGCGCACAAGACCGGCATTCTCGATCCCGTCAGCGCGCTGCTGATGAGCGTGCCGCCCGGTCAGCCGCTCGTCGGCCCGACCGCCTGCGACCGCACAATTCCTGTCTACGACGGGCTGGTGCGCTTCAACATCTCGCTGTTCTACAAGGGCATGCGCAATGTGAAGACGCGCGGCTACGCCGGTCCGGTGTCGGTCTGCTCGGCGCGCTACACGCCAATTTCCGGCTACAAGTTCGACAGTCAGTCGACCAGGTACATGGCCGAGAACCGCGATCTCGAAGTCTGGCTCGCGCCGGTCGAACAGGCGCATGTCGTCGTGCCCTATTACATCAAGGTCGGCACGAAGCAGGGATCGCTCATCATCCAGGCGGTCGACTTCTTCCTGGGCGAGCGCCGCGCGCAGGGCAACTGATCCAAAGCGGACCGCGTCTGGCGCAGCCGTTAACTTTCGCGCGCCTTTCGCCTGATTTTCCTCGCCCTTTTTCCACAGAGGCTTGTAGCGCGGCGGCGGTCGGCGCCCCATATGTTGGGGGAACGGAGCGCGAATTTCGTCCGTTCAGCGATTCGTGCCCGCTCCGTTCGCGGTTCGGCCTGAAAGTTAACGCGGTGGCCCTTTTGAGTTCTTTTCCGCGCGCGCTTGACAAAAGAAGCGTGCGGAGTCCGATCGCGAGTCGAGATTTGGCGGTCCGATTCCCGTTCGGAGTCGTTTCGATTCACAATACTTGGCGCCCGGCGCGTTCGATTCAGCGATATCTTGCGGAGAACGAAAGTGGACTCGGAGCGAGTCAGCGATTCGGCCGCGATTCGTTCGCGACTCGTTCGAATTCTGAATTTTCGGGCCGCCGGCAGGTTCAAAACGGCACATGCCGTCCGCGTGCGGACGCGGAGGGCGCGCCATGAATTATTCGGGCGGGCTGCCGGCTTCTGAAGCGAAATCGCGCCGAACCGCAGGCGTTACGGCGGTTCTGGGGCCGACCAACACCGGCAAGACGCATTTCGCCATCGAGCGGATGCTCGCCCATCCCACCGGCATGATCGGCCTGCCGCTCCGGCTGCTGGCGCGCGAAGTTTACCAGAAGCTGGTGGCGCGGGCGGGCGTCAACGCGGTCGCGCTGGTCACGGGCGAAGAGAAGATCAAGCCGCCGAACCCGCGCTACTGGGTTTCGACGGTCGAGGCCATGCCGCGCGACCTGCCGGTGTCTTTCGTGGCGGTGGACGAAATCCAGCTCGCCGCGGATTTCGACCGCGGCCATGTCTTCACCGACCGCCTCCTCAACCGGCGCGGGGCGGACGAGACGCTGCTGATCGGCTCGGGCGTGATGGGGCCGGTCATCCGCACGCTGCTGCCGGGCGTCCCCATCGTCGAGCGGCCGCGCCTGTCGAAGCTGACCTTCGCCGGCGAGCGAAAGATTTCGCGCCTTCCCCGGCGCAGCGCCATCGTCGCCTTCTCGGCGGAGGAGGTCTACGCCATCGCGGAATTCCTGCGCCGCCAGCGCGGCGGGGCGGCTGTGGTTCTCGGCGCCCTTTCGCCGCGCACGAGAAACGCGCAGATCGACATGTTCCAGAACGGCGACGTCGATTATGTCGTCGCCACCGACGCGATCGGCATGGGGCTCAATCTCGACGTCGACCACATCGCCTTCGCCTCCGACCGCAAATTCGACGGTCGCCAGTTCCGCCGCCTGACGCCGGCCGAATTCGGCCAGATCGCCGGCCGCGCCGGGCGTCACACGCGCGACGGCACGTTCGGCACGTCCGGCCGCTGCGCGCCGTTCGACGAGGAGTTGATCGAGGCTTTGGAGGATCACCGTTTCGATCCGCTGAGCCTGCTGCAATGGCGCAACGCCAATCTCGATTTTTCATCCATTCCCGCGCTCGGCGTCTCGCTCGACAGATTGCCGGGCGAGCAGGGGCTGACGCGCGCGCCGATCGCGGAAGACCAGATGGTGCTGGACGTGCTCTCGCACGACGAGGACGTGCGCCGGCAGGCGGCCACGCCCGCCGATGTCGCGCGTCTGTGGGAAGCCTGTCAGATTCCCGATTATCGCAAGGTCTCGCCTGCCGCCCATGCGGAGCTCGCGCGCACGATCTTCTTCTTTATCGTGCGGCGCGGGCGCATTCCCGACGACTGGTTCGCGCGGCGGCTGGCCGAGGTCGACCGCACCGAAGGCGACATAGATCTGCTGTCGCAGCGCATCGCGCAGGTGCGCGCCTGGAGCTTCATCGCCAATCGCGGCGACTGGCTGAACAATCCCGAGCATTGGCAGGGCGAGGCGCGTCGGGTAGAGGACAGTCTTTCGGACGCGCTGCACGAGCGGCTCGCGCAGCGTTTCGTCGACCGCCGCACGTCGCTGCTCATGCGGCGCCTCAGAGAGAACCGGATGCTGGACGCCGAGATAACCAACGACGGAGACGTGCTTGTCGAGGGACAGCACGTCGGGCAGCTGCGCGGCTTTCGCTTCACCGCCGACCCGCAGGCGGAAGGCGAGGCGGCCAGGGCGCTGAACGCGGCGGCGCAGAAGGCGCTGGCCGCCGAGATCGAAAGCCGCGCGACGCGCGTGAGCGACGCCGTCGACACGGCCTTCGCGCTCTCCAACGACGGCGCGATCCGCTGGCTCGGCGAGCCGATCGCGAAAATCGTCGCCGGCGACAAGATTCTCGAGCCGCGCGCGGTGCTGACCGCCGACGACAGCCTGGCCGGCGAGGCGCTCGAAAAAGTGCAGCGCCGCGTCGACCTGTGGCTCGGCCAGCATGTGACGAAACTGCTCGGACCGCTGGCGCAGCTCGAATCCGGCGAGGGCCTCGAAGGCATGGCCCGCGGCGTCGCCTTCCGGGTGGCCGAAGACCTCGGCGTCGTCGATCGCGCCAAGGTCGCGGGCGACGTGAAGGGCCTGTCGCAGGAGGCGCGCGGCGCATTGCGCAAGGCGGGCATCCGCTTCGGCGCCTATCACCTCTATGTTCCCGCGCTGCTGAAGCCTGCGCCGCGCGCGCTCGCCGCGCAATTGTGGTCGCTCAAGCACGGCGGCATCGAGGGCGCGGTCGGGCTCGAAGAGGTCGCGCATCTCGCCTCGTCGGGGCGCACGTCCTTTGCGGCGAACGCTGAAATTTCCAAGGATCTCTACCGCGTCGCCGGCTTCCGCATGTCGGGCGAACGCGCGGTGCGCGTCGACATTCTCGAGCGCCTCGCCGACCTCATTCGCCCGGCCGTCGCCTACCGGCCGGGCACGACGCCCGGCGATCCGCCGGTGGGCGCGGCGGACGGAAACGGCTTCGTCGTCACCGTGGGCATGACGTCGCTCGCCGGCTGTTCCGGCGAAGCGTTCGCCTCGATCCTGAAATCGCTTGGCTTCCACATGGAGACGCGGCCGGGCCCGGCGATCACCGTGCCGCTCGTGCCGAAGGCTGCGACGGAACCAGTGCAGGCGAAGGTCGAGGGTGAGGCAGAGCCCGAGCTGGGACCGTCGGCCTCCGACCGGCCAGATGACGCCGCGGACGACGATGCGGGCCAGAGGCCGGCGGTCCCGGAGGGCGCCAAAGACGGCGAGATCGTCGCGGCGGCCGAGGGCGTCGCGTCCGAAGAGGCCGTCCTGACGGTCGAACAGGCCGGCGAGGAAGCGCCAGCCGCGCCGACGCCGGTCGAGATCGAGGCGGCCGCCGCCGAGGCTCAGCCGGAATTGGCGAACGACTCGGACGAGGAAGCTGCGGTCGAGGCCGCGCCGGCCGAACCGCCGAGCGACGAGGCCGTGATGGCCGAATCCGCACTGGCGGCTGCGGGCGACGAGGCCATGGCCGAGGCTGCGCCCGCCGAAGCGGGCGCCGAGGAAGCTTCGTCCGAGCCCGCCGAACCCGCGATGATCGAGGTCTGGACGCCCGGCCGTCCGCACCAGCATCGCCGCGAAGGCGGCCGGCCGCAGGGCCGTCGTCCGGAAAAGCGCGCGCCGCGCGAATGGATCATCCCGCAACGGCCCGAACGGCCGAAGCCGGCCGAGGGCGAGGCCCGTCCGGAAGGCGACAGGCGCGATGGCGGACGCCGGTTCGAGGGCAAACCGCGCCAGGGCGACGGTCCGAGAGACGGCAAGCCGCGCTTCGAGGGACGCCCGCGCTTCGACAAGCCGCGCGGCGAAAGGCCACGCGATAACCGCAACGAGCGCTCCTTTGCCTCGACCGAAAAGCGCGAGCGGGACAAGCAGCCCGACCCGAATTCGCCTTTCGCCAAGCTGCTGGCGCTTAAGGCGGAGCTCGAGAAGAAGAAGTAGAGGGGGGCTCGCCGGGCCACCCGCATCTCTCCAGCATCGCCCGCATATGCGCGGGAACCGGCGCCACGGCGCGCGTCGGCGGCCCGTTCTTCGCCATCGGCACCACGATTTCGCGCGCATGCAGATGCAGCGGCGCCGCTCCGCCGGTTCCGTAGATGGGATCGCCGAGGATCGGAGAGCCCATCGTCGCGCAATGCACCCGCAACTGGTGCGTGCGCCCCGTCAGCGGCTCCAGCGCGAGCCAGGTCAGCGGCTTGCCGTCCGCATCCGCGCCGCGCCCTAGAACGCGCCATCTGGTCTGCGACGGCAGGCCGGCCGGATCGTGTTTCATCCACCAGCCGCGGGTTGCGTCGAGCCGGCCGAGGGGGAGGTCGATCAGACCCTCGTCCGCCTCCGGCCCGCCTTCGACCACCGCCCAATAGGTCTTGTCGATCGCGCCCGCCTTGAACAGTTTCATCAGCCGTTCCAGCGCCTTGCGGTGGCGGCCGAGCACGAGGCAGCCGGACGTGTCCTTGTCGAGCCGGTGGGCGAGCGCGGGGCGGCGCGGCAGGCCGAATTTCAGGTGCTCGAAACTCTCTTCCAGATTTTCGCCGCCTTTGGGCCCCCTATGCACGGGCAGGCCGGCCGGCTTGTCGAGAATCAGCATCATGCCGTCGCGATGCAGCAGGCGGGAAATGATCTCTTCCGGGTTCATCGGTTAGAGGCTATCTGAGGCGCGCGGCGCGGCGTCAAGCGATGCGCCGGCCAGGGGAATGAGAATTGATGGCCGAGGGCGACGGCGAGACGAAGAAACCTGGTCTGTTCGGCCGCATGTTCGGGCGCAAGGCGGAGCCTGCGCCTGCGCAGCCGGACCGCGAATTCGGCAATGATCCCGTCATTGCGAGGAGCGAAGCGGCGAAGCAGTCCAGCCTGGAATCTCGACCGGCTTCCGGGGATGGATTGCTTCGCTCCGCTCGCAATGACGACCCGGGAAGCGAGGCGCCTGCCGAAAAGATTTCCTGGTGGAAGCGGCTCAAGTCGGGGTTGGCGCGATCCTCCTCCTCCATCGGGCAGGGAATCACCGACGTCTTCACCAAGCGCAAGCTGGATGGCGCCGCGCTCGAGGATCTCGAAGACATTCTCGTACGCGCGGATCTCGGGGTGGCGGCGTCGACGCGCATCGTCGAGGCGGTCGGCAAGGGGCGCTACGACAAGGAAGTCGCGCCCGACGAGGTGCGCGCCATTCTCGCGGCGGAGGTTGAGAAATCGCTCTCGGCGGTCGCGAAGCCTCTCGTCATCGACGCAGCGCACAAGCCCTTCGTCGTGCTGGTCGTCGGCGTGAACGGATCGGGCAAGACCACGACCATCGCCAAGCTGACGCAGCGCCTGCGCGGTGAGGGCAAATCCGTCGTGCTGGCCGCCGGCGACACGTTTCGCGCGGCGGCTATCGAGCAGCTACGCGTGTGGGGCGACCGGCTCGGCGCGCCCGTGATCTCCGGCGCGCCCGGCGCGGACGCGGCGGGCCTTGCCTTCGATGCGCTGACGCAGGCGAAGGCGCAGACCGCCGACGTCGTGCTGATGGATACGGCGGGCCGCCTGCAGAACCGGGCAGAGCTGATGGCGGAGCTCGAAAAGATCGTGCGCGTGATGAAGAAGGTCGACGCCAGCGCGCCGCACGCCGTCATTCTCGTGCTCGACGCCACGGTCGGCCAGAACGCGCTTTCGCAGGTCGAGATTTTCGGCCGCGTGGCGGGCGTCACGGGGCTCGTGATGACCAAGCTCGACGGCACCGCGCGCGGCGGCATTCTGGTGGCGATCGCCGACAAGTTCGGCCTGCCCGTGCACTTCATCGGCGTCGGCGAGAGCGCCGACGATCTCGAACCTTTCGCGGCGCGGGATTTTGCGCGCGCCATTGCAGGACTTGAAGAGGATACAGCGTGAGCGACACGCATACCGCCCCGCGCAGGAAACTGAAGCCGGGATTGAAATTCGTGCTGGAGATGGGGCCGCTCGTCCTGTTTTTTCTGGCTTACAACAAGTTCGGCTTTTTCGCCGGCACGGGCGCGCTGATGGTCGCGAGCGTAATCGCGCTCGCCGTCACCTACGCGCTGACCAAGCATCTGCCGGTCATGCCGATGGTGACGGCGGCGATGGTGGTGATCTTCGGCGGGGCGACGCTGCTGCTGCACGACGCCACCTTCGTGAAGATGAAGGCGACCATCGTCTATCTGCTGTTCGCGGCAGCCCTGCTTGGCGGGCTCGTGTTCGGCAAGGCGCTGCTGTCGGTCGCCTTCGACAGCGTGATGAACCTGACCGAAGAAGGCTGGCGCAAGCTGACGTTGCGCTGGGGCCTGTTCTTTCTGGCGATGGCTGCGGTCAATGAAATCGTGTGGCGTACGCAGACGGAAGATTTCTGGGTGAAGTTCAAGGTGTTCGGCTTCGTGCCGCTGACCATATTGTTCGCGCTGTCGCAGACGCCGCTGATGCTGAAATACGAACTGAAGGGCGCGGATGCGGAGAAGGCGCCGGAGCATTTGTGACGATTCGACCGCGAGCCTTCAGGCTCGCAGTCATTCAAGGCGAGCCTGAAGGCTCGCGGCCTGGCTATACCCACTTCGCCCAGCGTCCGTGCCAGTCGACGTCCGCCAGTTTGCGCCGCTCGGCGCCGGGCCAGATCGTCAGCCGCAGTTCGCAGGACATGTGGTCCTCGCCGGCTTCCATAGACAGCCAGGCGAAGGGCGCAGATGGCGTCGCCATTTCACCGGTCGCGACGATTTTTTCACGCAAGGCGCTACGCAGGTCCGCCGGCAGATATTGAAAGAAGACGCTGTGAAAGACGACGCGGCAGACGCCGTCCGGCGGCGGCCCCGCCATGACGTTTTTCAGCCAGGCCAGCGCGTCGCCCGGCTCTGCGCGCAGGTTGCTTTTCGCGACCATGTCGAGCGCGGGTTCGATGCGGCGCAGGCGTTCGGTCTGCTCGGGCCAGATGTAGGCGAGCATGCGCTCGCGGTCGTCGCCGGAGCGGGCGTCGACGGGGCGCAGGTCGACGGCTTCGCGCGAGACAATCTTGAGGGACGTATCGAGCGCGGGCGCAGCGCCAGACCATGTGCTTGAAATCCGCACGGGCGAATTGGCGTCGCCCCATTTCCTGCCGTCGCCGAGGTCATAGGCATAGCGGTCGAACAGCAGATTGAGGCCGGCGCTTGCGCCGAGTTCGTAGAGCGCGAGCGCGCGGCCTACCGCCTGCGCGATCGTGAGAAAGCCGCCGAGCAGCACCGCCGAGCGCACGACCTCGTTGGTCTGCGGCGGCGAATCGAGGAAGGCGGTCAGCGCGGCGTCATGATCGGCGATTCCAGCGGAAATCGCGTTCCAGAAGGCGTCGTCGTCGCCGGGCGCGTGGGGCGGATAGAAAGCGGCCAGCGTCGGCGCTCGGCCCCGGCGCACCAGCGTGTTGAGCGCGGCGCAACAGCGCAGCGGCATCAGATCGGGCCAGAGCGAATCGGCGGGCCACGCCGAGACGCGCCGGCCGAAGGCCGAGCGCGCGTCGAGCCTGGCGCCGAGAAGGCGGCAGAGATTGGCGGTGAACGGCGCGCCCATGTCGGCGCAGGCTTTCGCCTGCCGCTCGAAAGCCTGGTGAATGTCGGATCTCTCGGGGAAGCTCATTGCGCGCTCCGTTCAGGGGCGCGCAGTTTGTGCTCCAACGCCGTGTCAGTCGAGATGCCGCGCCTCGTCGCGCGCGCTTGCCGCCACGCCCATGTTGGCCAGCGCCTTCTTCAGGCGGCGATGGTCGAGCATGATCGCGGCGATCGTGCCGAGCACGGCGATGGCCGTAATCCCGTAGGACAGGGCGATGAAGTAGAGGTGGTCCTGACTCATCGCGCCGCCTCGAAGCGCGCCACGCGCGGCATGTCGCTGGCGCTGGCGGCGAGCCGCGTCAGGCGGTCGAGCCGGCGGCGCAGGATCTCGTTGCGAATCGACATGAGGTGCAGCGCGAGGAAGAGAAAAGTCGCGCCAAGCGCCATGACCAGCAGCGGCCACAGCATCGAGGAATAGATCGCCGGGCCGCTCGTCGTGAAGACGGAGGCCGGCTGGTGAAGCGTGTTCCACCAGTCGACCGAGAATTTGATGATGGGAATGTTGACGAGGCCGACGAGCGTCATGACCGCTGCGGCTTTGGCTGCGCGCTGCTGCTCCTCGATCGTGTTCCACAGCGCGATCAGCGCGAGATAGATCAGGAGAAGCACGAGCATCGAGGTCAGCCGCGCGTCCCAGACCCAGTATGTGCCCCACATCGGCTTGCCCCACAGCGAGCCGGTGACGAGGCAGATGAAGGCGAACAGCGCGCCGAGCGGCGCGGCGGCTTTCTGGGCGGCGTCGGCGACCGGATGACGCCAGACCAGCGTGCCGAGCGCGGCCGAGGCCATGATCATGTAGGCGAACAGAGCCAGCCAGGCGGCGGGCACATGGATGTACATGATGCGCACCGTCTCGCCCTGCTGGTAATCCGCCGGCGCGACAAAGAAGACGAGATAGAGCCCGACAGCGATGAGGATCGCCGCCAGCGCGCCGAAAACCGGCACGGCGCGGGCGGCGAAGCGCAGCACGAAGGACGGGTTGGCGAAACGAAGCATCGCTTTCCGCTGTTGGACCGCGAGCCTTCCGGCTCGCTTCATCGGATTGCGAGCCTGAAGGCTCGCGGTCCGTATTCGTCTTATGCCCTCAGAAATACGATGGCAATTTGACCTGGATCAGTCGCAAAATCATTCGCCCAGCCGCCGCAGCAGCGCTGCCGCCGCAAAGGGGCAAAGCGCGCCGCACGCGAGCGTCAGCGCGGCGAGGATGGCCAGCGGCGTGGTGAAGGGAATGGTTCCGCCGGAGGCCGCCGTCGCCGCCGAGACGCCGAAGATCAGGGCGGGAATGCAGAGCGGCAGGACCAGCAGAGCCATCAGGAGGCCGCCGCGCCTGAGCGAGACGGTGGCGGCGGCGCCGACGGCGCCGATGAAGGTGAGCGCGGGCGTGCCGGCGAGCAGCGACACGCCGACGCCCAGCATGGAGGCGGCCTCCTGCGCCATCAGCACGCCGAACAGCGGCGCTGCGATCACCAGGGGCAGAGCGGTGGTCGCCCAATGCGCGAGGCATTTGACGAAGACGACAAGCTCGAGCGGCGTCGCGCCAAGCTGAAGCTGATCGAGCGAGCCGTCCTCGAAATCGGCCTGGAACAGACGGTCGAGGCCGAGCAGCATGGCGAGCAGTGCGGCGATCCAGAGGATGGCGGGGCCGATCCGGCGCAGCAGGTTGAGGTCCGGGCCGATGGCGAAGGGCAGGATCGTCACCAGCATCAACATGAAGACGACGCCCATCGAGCCGCCGCCGCCGATGCGGCGGGCGATCGCGAATTCGCGGACGAAGAGCGCGGCGAGCGGGCTTTTCACGGGCCGGTCCCCAGTTTCAGCTCCGCGGCGTTCTCCAGCCCGACGGGCGAATGGGTCGCCGCCAGCACGATCCCGCCGCTGGCGCGATGGCGCGCCATGACGGCGGCGAGCGAGGCCTGCGCGCGCACGTCGAGCGCGGTCGTCGGTTCGTCCAGCAGCCAGATCGGGCGCGGCGCAACGAGTAGTCGGGCGAGCGCGACGCGGCGCTTCTGGCCGGCCGAAAGATAGCCGGCGGGAATCTCGATGACGTGGGCGAGCCCGAACGCCGCGAGCGCGTCGGCGGCGGCAAGCCCGCCGGCAGCGCCTTCGCGCGCGAGAAAGGCCGACCAGAAATCGAGATTCTCGCGCACGGTCAGCGCCGGCTTCACGCCCTCGGCATGGCCGACATAATGGAGCGCGGCGGCGACGTCCTCGCTCTCGCCATCCAGCGACAGCGCGCCGCCCGAGAGCGGCAGAAGGCCCGCGATGGCGCGCAGCAGGGTGGATTTGCCCGCGCCATTGGGGCCGGACAGGATCAGCGCCTGTCCGTCGTCGAGGACGAAATCGACGCCCTCGACGATGCGCCGCCCGCCGCGGTCGACCGAGATGTTTTCGGCAAGAAGACGCATGATCGCGCGTGTTGCGCCTTTCCTGATCGGCGCCCGCAAATTCCGCGCGCCCCGGCTTGTCGTGTAGCGGGCTTCGCGCAATTTATCTATAAGTCCCTTGTTCCCTCACATTGCGCAGGAAGTCCGCCATGGCCTCGCTCGACAGCTTCAAATCCCGCAAGAAGCTAGTGGTCGGCAAGAAGACGTATCATTATTTTTCGTTGAAAGCGGCCGAGAAGAACGGGCTCGCCGGCATATCGACCCTGCCCTATTCCATGAAGGTTCTGCTGGAAAATCTCCTGCGCAACGAGGACGGGCGTTCGGTCACGAAAGAGGACATCCAGGGCGTCGCCGAATGGCTCGCCAACAAGGGCAAGGTCGAGAAGGAAATCTCGTTTCGCCCCGCGCGCGTGCTGATGCAGGACTTCACGGGCGTGCCCGCGGTCGTCGATCTCGCCGCCATGCGCGACGCCATGACGCAACTGAAAGGCGACCCGCAGAAGATCAATCCGCTGGTGCCGGTCGATCTCGTCATCGACCATTCCGTCATCGTCGACGCCTTCGGCTCGCCCAAGGCCTTCAAGAAGAACGTCGAACTCGAATATGAGCGCAACGGCGAGCGCTACCGCTTCCTCAAATGGGGGCAGGGCTCGTTCGACAATTTCCGCGTCGTGCCGCCGGGCACCGGCATCTGCCATC
>JASGFP010000070.1:0-21051 GCA_047605445.1 Rhodoblastus sp. | reverse complement strand
CCGAACGCAGCCCGGCGCCGGTTGAGCGCGGCGCGGGCTGGCTGAGCGACCTGCTCGCGCGCGCCTCGCGCGACGAAGAAGCGCCACGGCCGGCCGCGCCCGGACCGAAGCCGATCGACTCGCTGGACGCGCTGTCGCTCGACATCGCGCGGATGCTCGACCACGACGCCGTCGCCGATCTCTGGGAGCGCTATCGCCGCGGCGAGCGCAACGTGTTCAGCCGCCGGCTCTACACGCTGCAAGGCCAGCAGGCCTTCGACGAAATCCGCCGCCGCTATCGCGGCGAGCGCGAGTTCCGCGAGACGATCGACCGCTACATCCACGAGTTCGAGCGGCTTCTGTCGGAAGTCGGCCGCGATGACCGCGACGGCTCGCTGGCCAAGTCCTACCTCGTGTCGGACACGGGCAAGGTCTACACGATGCTCGCGCACGCGGCGCAGCGCTTCGAATAGGCGCTACATCGCCAGAAAACAGGGCGGCGCTTCGGCGCCGCTTTTTTCGTTTTAGACCCCCCTGATTGTCTTATGACGTATTGCGGCATTCCCTGCAGTGATATGAGCTTCAGCTATGCCACTCGACATCAAGCCTGAAGCGCACGACAAGCCGCAGTCCTTCCCGGCCGCCGGCGGCGAGATGGGCGCGCGGATGCGCGCGCTCGACTGGGCGGCGACGCCGCTCGGCGTGACCGCCGACTGGCCGGCGCATCTGCGCGCCACCGTCAATCTGATGCTGCCGGCGCAGGCGCAAATCGTCCTGTTCTGGGGCCCGCAATTCGTCGCGCTCTACAACGACGCCTATGCGCCCACGATCGGGGCCAAGCATCCCGGCGCGCTCGGGCGTCCCGCGCAGGAAAACTGGACCGAATTGTGGGACGACCTCGAGCCGCTGCTGCGCAGCGTCCGCGAGAGCGGCGAGACGGTCGTCGCCAAGGACCGGCCCTTCTACATCGAGCGGCACGGCTATCCGGAAACCGTCTATTTCGACATTTCCTATTCGCCGGTGCGGGGCGCCGCGAACGAGATCGACGGTGTGTTGTGCATCGTCAGCGAGACGACCGAGCGCGTGAATGCGGAGCGCGCGCTCACCCGGGCACAGGAACGTCTGACGCAGGCGCTCAACGCCAGCGGCATGGTCGGCGTGTTCGACTGGGACGTGCGGAACGACATTTTCTATTCCGACGCGCATTTCGCCGAGATGTTCTCGGTCGATCCGGAGAAGGGCGAAAAAGGCGCGCCGCTCGCCGACTATCTGGCCGGCATCCATCCCGAAGATGTCGAGCGGGTCGGCGAGGCGGTGTCGGCGGCAGTCGCCGCAGGCGGCAAATATGTGCAGGAATACCGACTGCTTCAGAAGAACGGCGTGACGCGCTGGGTCGAGGCGCGCGGCGAATGTCTGCGGGACGGCGGCGGGACGCCGACGCGCCTTCTCGGCGTGGTCGTCGACATTTCCGGCCAGAAGGACGCGCAGGACCGGCAGCATCTGCTGCTGCAGGAGATGAACCATCGCATCAAAAACCTGCTGGCGGTGTTTCGAGGGCTCATCAGCATCAGCGCCCGGTCCGCAGGCAGCGCGAAGGAAATGGCGGAGTCGCTGGTTGGGCGGCTCGATGCGCTGATGCGCGCCAAGGAACTGGTCAATCCGGGCCTGGTCAACGCCGAGACGGCGCAGGTTCAGCGAACCACGGTGGATACGCTGGTGCGGGCGGTGCTCGCGCCCTACAACGAAACCGACAGCCCGGCGCGCCTGACGATCGAAGGCCCCGCGGTCGCGGTCGGCCCACAGGCGGTGACGAGCCTCGCGCTTGCCCTGCACGAGACGGCGACCAACGCAGCCAAATACGGCGCGCTTTCGCGCCCCGAGGGTTCGATCCGCGTGGTCTGGCGTCTCGATGGCGAGGCCATGCGGCTCGACTGGATCGAGACCGGCGGCCCCGCCGTCGGAGGGCCGCCGCGCACGACCGGCTTCGGCAGTATGGTCACGCGGCGCAGCATCGCTGGCCAGCTCGACGGGGAGATCGAATATCTCTGGCCGCCGGGCGGTCTCGAGTTGCGCATGTCGGCCCCTGTGAAGCGCCTGCTGGTGTGACAGGCGCAGCCGGGTTCGGCGTCGCGTTCAGATCGCGGCGGCCGTCCAGGCCACCATCTGCCGCAGCACGCCCATGAGCGCCGCATCCAGCGCTTCGGCGGCCTTGCCGTCGGCCGTGCGGTCGGCCGGCGCATTCCCCGAAAAGACTTTAGCGGCGACCGGGCGCCCTGTGCGATCGGACATGATGCGCGCCGACAATTCGATCCGGGCCTGATTGCTTTCAACATCGACCTCGAAACGCCTGATCTCGACATGCAGGGAATAGTCGGAGACGGCGCCCGGCCGCACGACGGATTTCATCAGGCGGGCGTTCTCGAACGAGGCGATGATCTTGCCTTGCAGCAGCGTCGGCAGATTGCCCGCCCATTTCGCGCCGGAGAGATAGGCGAGCTGGTCCGGGCCGGTGCGGATGACGATGCGCTCGGAATCGAGCGGGCCGTCAGCGATCGGGCTCGCCACCGCGAGCACGCCGCGGATGGCGCCGGCGCGAACCGGACCGGCAGGCGCCGCGGCGAGATCGAAGCTGGCGAGCTGGCTGTCGCCGCAGCCCGCCAGCATGAGCGCGGGCAGGGCGAGCGCCGCCAGTGTGCGCAGAGCGCGGTGGTTCGGTCGTCTCGCCACTATCTGCCCCTGTATTCCGGCAGGTCGGGCTTGCCGCCGAAAATGACCTGGCTCGGGTCGCGCTTGATGGAGCGCACCGCCTTGTTGATCTCGTCGAGCGTCTTGCGGCCGTCGGCGGCGAGCGCCTCGTACTGGCGCAGGCCAGGCCCCGTGAAGCGCGTGAGGCCGGCGGCGATCTCCTTCAGCCGCGCATCGACATTGTCGGCCGTCCGCTTGAAGGCGCGCGCGGCTTCGCCGATGTCGACGATGGTCTTGCGCACCTCGCCCTTGCTGTCGTTCAGCACGCCGTTGACGTTGTCCATCGCCGTATCGAACTTGCGCGCAGAGGAATTGAGATTGGCGATCAGCGAGCCCATGTCGCTCGAATTGCCGGCAAGCGCGTCCGTGAACGTCTTCACGTTGGCGACCGTCTTGTTGATGTCCTCCGAATTCTGGTCGAGCAGCTTGTTGGCGCGGTCGATGAAGGCGCCGAACTGGTCGGCGATCCTCTGGCCGGTTTCCAGCAGGCTCTGGAATTGCGAGGGGTCGGCGCGCATCGTGGGAAAGGCTTCGCCGTTCTGCGCCTCGAGCGCGGTCGCCGTCGCGCTGCCGCCGTAGAGCGCGAGCGAGGCGACGCCGGTCAGGCCGGACATTTCAAGACGCGCGCGCGTATCCGTCTTCACCGGCGCGCTCTTGTCGACCTCGACATGGGCGATCACCTCGCCGGGGTCGCGGGGGTTGAGGCCGAGGTTGGTCACGTCGCCGACGCGCAAGCCGTTGAAGGTTACGGCGCCGCCGCGCGAGAGGCCGGCGACGGAGCCGGAGAAGATCACGTCGTAGCCGCGGCGCGTCGCGGTCTTGGATGGCCCGGAGAACCAGAAGACGAAGCCGAAGGCGGCCACGATGACCGCCAGCGTGAAGGCGCCGATGAGGACGTAATTGGCGCGGGTTTCCATTACAGGCCTCCCGCCTGGAAGTCGGCTGGATGCTCCTCGCGCATAAGCGCCAGCACGCGGCCGCGCTTGCCGCGGAAATAGGCCTTAAGCCAGGGATGCTGCGAGGAAAGCATGGTCTGAATCGTTCCTTCGGCGATCACCTTGCCCTCGGCGAGCGCTGCGATCCTGTCGCAGATCGCATAGAGGCTGTCGAGGTCGTGGGTGACCATGAAGACGGTCAGCCCCAGCGTGCGCTGGAGCGTCTGAATGAGGTCGTCGAATTCCGCGGCGCCGATGGGGTCGAGACCAGAGGTCGGCTCGTCCAGGAAAACCAGCTCCGGATCGAGCGCGAGCGCGCGAGCCAGCGCGGCGCGTTTGATCATGCCGCCGGACAACTCCGACGGGAATTTGTCGGCGGCGTCGCGCGGCAGACCGACAAGCTCGATCTTGAGCAGAGCCAGTTCATCCATCAGCCGCTGCGAAACGTTCAGATGCTCGCGCATCGGCGCCTGCACGTTCTGCTTTACGGTGAGGCCGGAGAACAGCGCGCCCTGCTGGAACATGACGCCGTATCGCCGCTCGACCGCGCGCCGCTGCTCGGTGTCCGCCGTGTCGAGATCCTGTCCGAAAACCTCTATCTTGCCCGAGCGCTTCGGCACGAGGCCGAGGATGGTGCGCGTGAGAACCGACTTGCCCTGGCCGGAGCCGCCGACGAAGCCCAGCACTTCGCCGCGCCGCACGTCGAGATCGAGGCCGCGCATGATGACCTTCGAGCCGAAGCCGACGACGAGATCGCGCACGCGGATGATGACATCCGCCCGTTGAGTCTCGCTGGCTGCTTCAACCGGCATGCGTCAATACTCGATTGCTGCGAAGAACATGGCGAACAGGCCATCGACCACGATCACCATGAAGATGGATTTCACGACCGAGGACGTGACCTGCCGCCCCAGCGATTCGGCGGAACCCTGAACGGCGAGGCCCTCCATCGCGCCGATCAGGCCGATGACGAGCGCCATGAAGGGCGCCTTGATAAGGCCGACCATGAACGTATTGAAGCCTATGGCGGTTTTGAGGCGGTCGAGGAACAGGTCGGGGCCCAGGCCCGCATAGCCCCAAGCCACGACCAGACCGCCGAATATGCCAGCCATGTCGGCGACGAAGGTCAGCATGGGCAGGGCGAAGATCAGCGCCAGAAGGCGCGGCGTCACGAGCACGTCCATGGGCGAAAGGCCCATCACCTTCAGCGCGTCGATCTCCTCGCGCATCTTCATCGAGCCGAGTTCGGCGGTGATCGCCGAGCCGGACCGGCCTGCGATCATGATCGAGGTCAGCAGCACGCCCATCTCGCGCAGGATGAGGATGCCGATCATGTTGACGGCGAATGTCTCGGCGCCGAAATAGCGCAGCTGGAAAATGCCCTGCTGGGCGACGATGCAGCCGACGAGAAAATTGATCAGAAGAACGATCGGCACCGAGCGCAGGCCGAAACTCTCGAGATGGTAGACCAGCGAAGTCATCCGGAAGAGATGCGGCCGGGCGAGCGCGCGCAGCAGGGCCACGACGGATTCGCCGAGAAAGCCGACGCCGTGCAGCAGGTCGCGCCAGGCGCCGACCACGCTTGCGCCGATGTCGGAGAGCATGTCGATCAGCGGATGGCGCGGCGGCGGCTTGGGCGTCTCGAAGTCGCGCCAGTGGGCGGCTTCCAGCAGCGTCGACTGCACGGGCCGCGCATTGGCGATCTTGCTGTCGACGCCGGCGTTTTCGAGAATCTTGCGGGCGCGGTCGATCAGCCAGGCGCCTCCGGTGTCCATGCGTTCGACATGGGCAAGGTCGATCACCGCCGCTTTCGCGCCGGCCGCCGCGCCGATCATGCTGTCGGACGAGCGCTCCATCTCGGCGCCCGATTCGAGCGTCCAGTCGCCGCCCAGCTTCAGGCGGGTCTCGTCTCCGGCGCGCTCGACTGTAAATCCGGGCTGGGCGGGCATAGAACTCCGAAAAGTCGCTTTTCTGCTGGGGCTTGTCCGGTGCGTTGGCCGGTCCGGATGCGCCAGCGGCGCAAATTCTCATATTTCGCGGTTGCGCGAAAGGTTTGGGAGGCGGCCCGCGCGGATGTAAGCATCCAGGCGGATTTTCGTTCCGGGATTCGCATGGGCCGCATTCTGAAGATCGACGTGGAGCGCTTTCCGATCGCCGGAACCTTCACGATTTCCCGCGGCGCGAAGACCGAAGCTGTGGTCGTGACCGCGACCATCTTCGATGGCGCGACGACCGGGCGCGGCGAGTGCGTGCCCTATGCCCGCTATGGCGAGAGCATCGAGAGCGTGAGCGCCGCTATCGAGAGCGTGCGGGGCTCACTCGAAGCCGGCTGCGACCGCGCGGAATTGCAGGCCATCCTTCCCGCCGGCGCGGCGCGCAACGCGCTCGATTGCGCGCTGTGGGATTTCGACGCCAAGCTGCTCGGCGTTCGCGCCTTCCAGATGGCTGGCCTGCATCGCCTGTCGCCGGCGACGACCGCCTACACGATTTCGGTCGGAACCCCGGAGGCGATGGCGGAGGCCGCCGCGAAAGCCGCCGCGCGCCCCGTGCTGAAGATCAAGCTCGCCGGCGCCGGCGATCCCGAACGAATCGCCGCCGTGCGCCGCGCCGCGCCCGACGCGCAACTGATCGTCGACGCAAACGAGGCCTGGGCCGAGGCCGATCTCGAAAGCCATTTCGCAGCCTGCGCTGCGGCCGGCGTGGCGCTGGTCGAGCAGCCGCTGCCGGCGGGCAATGATTCGGCGCTGGCGCGGGTCAAACGGCCGATCCCGGTCTGCGCCGACGAGAGCGTGCACGATCGCCCCGGCCTCGCGGCGCTGAAGGACCGCTACGACGCGGTCAACATCAAGCTCGACAAGACCGGCGGGTTGACGGAAGCGCTGGCGCTGGCGGGGGAAGCGCAACGCCTCGGCTTCTCGATCTTCGTCGGCTGCATGGTCGGCACGTCGCTGGGAATGGCGCCGGCGATGCTGCTGACTCCCCGTGCGCAATTCGTCGATCTCGACGGCCCGCTGCTGCTGGCGCGCGACCGCACGCCGGGCCTCGTCTACGAGGGGTCGCTCGTTCATCCGCCGTCCGCGGATCTTTGGGGCTGACGTCGCCTCACCCCTAACGGGACTGTTAAATTCCTATTTATCTCTAAGGCTTACCCTAGGTCGTCCCAGATCGACCCGGCCAGGTCTCATGCCCCCTAAAGTCTTCTTGCTCGCCCGCGGCGGTTTTCGCAGGTTCTGCCGCGATGCGCAGGGAGCTGTGGCGGTCGTTTTCGCGATTGCGCTGCTTCCGCTCATTCTGGCCGCCGGCGGCGCCGTCGACTATGCGGCGACCTTGCGCGCCAAACAGGCGCTCGACACGCTCGCCGATTCCGCATCGCTCGCCGCCGCCGAGTTCGCCGCCCAGCAATATCGGTCTGGCAATTCCAGCTGGAACGCTGCTGCGGTCTCGGCCGGCCAGAAGGCGTTCGCCTCGGGCACGGTGATAAAGCGAGGCGACGCGACAGTCGGAACGCCTGTCATCACCGTCGCACTGGCAGGCCAGACCATGTCGGCGACCGTGGCCTACACCGCGGCGGTGAAAACCAACCTGCTGAAGATAGCGCATATCAACACGATGGCGGTCCAGAACAGCGTGACGACCAGCGTCGTGGTCGCCAAGTACACCGATCTGCATGTCGTCATCGACAATTCGCAATCAATGGGCATGGCGGCTTCGGCCGCCGATGAAGCGATCATCCAGACCAAACTCGGCACGACCTGCTTCCTCGGCTGCCACATAAACGCCTTTCCCGGCTCCGACACGGCGGCGAGCTATCGCGCGGCGGGCGCGACGCTGCGGATCGACGTGATCAAGAACGCCGTCGCGCAATCGCTGACCAATCTGATGAGTTCGACCGCGTCTGGCACGGTGCGCGTCGCCATCTACACGTTCAACAATACGCTGACGCAGGTCTTCCCGCTGTCGGGCAATCTGTCGGCGGCCATAGCGGCTGCAAACGCGGTCGATCTGTCGACCGACAGCGGCGGCACCAACATCACCTATTCGCTGAACTCATTGAGTGCGGTTCTGCCGACCCCGGGCAACGGCATGAATGCGGCAAACCCCAAGGGCGCGGTGCTGCTGTTCACCGACGCCGTGCAGGATCACGAGCAGTTCACGCTGGCGACCGGCGTCTGGGCGAACGATCCGAACTGGGTTCCCTATGCGCCCACTGTCTACAATCAGTGGGACTATCAGCCGATCGACCCCGGCGGCTGCGCGCCGATCAAGGCCAAGGGCTATTCGATGCTGGTGCTGAACGCGCAATATGTCATCACCTCCACCGATCTCGCGGAACAGAGCCGCTACGGCGATATCGAAAGCATCGTGCTGCCGGCCGTGCCCGGCAATGTGGCTGCCTGCTCCTCGGGCGCGGGATATTATTATTCCGCCAATTCGCCGGCGCAGATCACGTCGGCCGTCACGACAATGTTTTCGAGCGCCGCCAACAATGTGGCGCGGCTGACGCATTGACTTTGGCGCGCTGGACGCCGTTCCACCGCCGCCCGATATAAGCAGCGCGGCGCGGGCCGCGCCGGACGGGAGGCGGCGATGAGACTTCTTGCGTTGATCGGCGCGCTGGCGATCGCCGGCGCTCTTGCCGCCGCCGGCTTTTTCTTCGGCGGCTTTTTCGATATTTCCACATCATGGGAAGATCCCGCGCCGGTAACGAGTGTGATTGCGCGCGTGCGCGACGCCTCGATCGCGCGCCGCGCGACCGACAAGCCGCCCGCCGATTTCGCCTCGCCAGAACGCGTGCAGGCGGGCGCGCGCATTTTCGCGAAACTGGGCTGCGCGAATTGCCACGGCGCGCCGGGCGTCGGATGGCGGAAATTTTCGGAAGGCCTGAACCCGGCGCCGCCCGACCTCAAGGAGGAGGCGGCGCGGCTGAAGCCGGAGGACGTGTTCTGGGTTGCGAAGAACGGCATCCGCATGACCGGCATGCCGGGGTTCGGCGCGGCGGCGTCCGCGGAGGAATTGTGGTCGCTCGCGTCTTTCGTGAAGAAGCTGCCGGACGTTTCGGACGCCGACTACGCCAGATGGACAGCGGCAGTCGAGGCGCCGAAACCATAATCCTGCGGCGCCCGCGATGAGCGACGCCTCGTGCGCGGCGCGCAAGTTCATCGTCGGCGCGGGCATCGCCGCCGCGCTCGTTTTCATCGCCGTCGGGCCGGCATTCGATCTCCAGACCTTCGGCGACGGTTCGATCTTTTCCTACGCGGTCGCGACCCGCGATGTCTGGGCTTTTCACTGGCATAACATCGCCACGCGCGCGGCGGTCTATGCGCTGACGCTGGCGCCGGGCGAACTGGCCGTCGCGCTGACCGGCGCGCCGACTGCGGGCGTTTTCGTCTACGGGCTGTGCCTGTTCGCCGCGCCGGCCGTCTCGCTGGCCGGGACTTTCGCGCTCGATCGCGCGGCGGGCCGGCCGTATTTCGTTTTCGCCTGCGCATCGACCGCGCTGCTTGCGCCGCTCGTGTTCGGCTTTCCGACGGAAATGTGGATCGCGCACGCCTTGTTCTGGCCGGCCTTCGCCTGCGCGATGACTTGTCCCGTCACGCTTTTTTCCCGCACGCTGCTCGCGGCGCTCACGACCGCGCTTGTGCTGTCGCACGAAGGCGGGCTCGTGCTCGGCTTCGGCTTCGTGACCGCGACAGGGCTGCGCGGCTTGCGCGATGCGCTTTTTCTGCGGGCGCTCACGAGCTACGCATGTGCGCTCGCCGTGTGGGTTGCTGTCAATCATTTCTTGCAACCCGATTCCTATTTCGGCGAGGTGCGGCTGCGCGCGGCGTCCGAATTCTTCGAGGCGACGATATTCGCAAGCCCGCTGCTGCTGCTGATTGCTGCGACGCTCGTCGGCTACATGCTGCTTTGCGCGCTTCTATGGCGCGCTTCCGCGCGCCGCGCGGCGCTTGCCGCATCCGCCGTCACGGCTGCTGCTCTCCTTATCTGGTGGGTTTGGTTCGATCATGCGCTGCATGCCGAAAATCGGTACTACCTGCGCACGATCCTGCTCATCGGCACGTGCGGCCTTGCTGCGGTCGTCGGCCTCCTGCAGCTTGCAAGCGAAGGCGCGCCGGTCGGGCGCGGCGCGATCTTGCGCCGTGCGCTCGCAGCGCTGCGCAGCGAGAATGCAGCGCGCGCCGTCATCGGCGCCGTGGCGCTCGTCATGCTCGTTCACGGCGTCGAAATCGCGAAATTTGTGCGGGGCTTTTCCGCCTATCGAGCCGCCGTGCGCGCGCTTGCGCAGGGCGAGGCGGCCGATCCCGAACTCGGCGCGCCGTTTCTCGTCTCGTCGCGGCGCATCGACGCCGATCTCAACCGGCTGTCATGGTTCTCCACGACGCCCTATCTTTCGGCCGTCGTCGCCGACTTCAGGCCGAACCGTCTCGTGGTCGATCCCGCCGGCAATTATTTCTGGCTGTCCTGCGCCACGGCAAGCGAGGCCGCGCGGGCTGAGCGCGCGGTCGCGCGCAAGACGCGCGAGATGATCCGCGCCTATTCCTGCCTGCATCGCACGGATTAATCGCTGCGGCGCGGATCGAACGCGGCAGCGAGAAGAAGCCCGAGGCCGAGCGCGGCGACGCCTGACATGACGAAATAGGCTTGAAGCCCGAAGTGCGTCCACAACGGTCCGCTCAGCACCGACACGAGCGCCGTCGTCAGCGCATTGGCGCCGGATATCCAGCCTTGCGCCTGCGCGCGCCTGCTCTCGCCGACGAGGCGGGTGAGCGCGAAGATCGATCCCAGATGCGTCGCCGCGAAACTGAAAGCGTGCAGCGCCTGCGCGAGGAAGACGAGCGCCGTGCTGGTCGTCGTCGCCATGACGATCCAGCGCAGCATGGCGACGCCGCCGCCGACGACGAGAAGCGTGTAGGCGCGGCTTGCGCCGCCGAGCCGGTTGGAGGCGACAAAGAAGGCGATTTCCGTGGCGACGCCGACCGCCCACAGGAGGCCGATCGTGAAATCGCTGTGCCCTTGCGCGCGGAAGGCGATGGAGCCGAATGTGTAGACGACGGCGTGGCTCGCCTGGACGATGGCGCCGCCGAGCACGACGAGAACGACGAGATGCGGCTGCGCGATCTTTTCCAGCGCTCGCACGCCGCCGCCATCCGCCACAGGGGCGTCTGCGGGCGCAAGCAGAAAGACGCCCGCGGCGGCCAGAGCCATGACGGCGGAAATTACAAAGATCATCGAGGCCGGCGGAACGAGGCCGACGAACCAGCCGCCGACCACCATCAGCACAAGGACGCTGGCCGAGCCCGCGCCGCGCACGACGCCGTAATCGAGCGGTCGCTCGCCTTCGACGATCCGGCGGCGCGCTTCGCGCAGCACGATGGAATCGGTGAGCGCGATCATCGGCCCCTGGCCGAAGGCGCTGGCGAGGATGAAGAGAAAGACGAGCCCGTAGACCGGCTGGACGAAACCGGCGGCGAAACTCGCCAGCGTCATGCCGACGCCGCACAGGGCCAGCAGGCGCGCGCCCGCGCCGTAGCGGTCGGCGAGCGGCGGGATCAGAAGGTTGGAGAGAAAGCGCGCGATCGGCGTCGCGCCCTGGATCAGCGCGATCGATTCGGCGGCGAAGCCGATGCTGGCGTACCACAGCGACAGAAATGGCAGTTGCACGCCGACGGGCGCGAAGACCAGAAGGTTGAGCGCGGCGAGGCGCGATGCGGAGGCGCCGGTCTGTGGTTCGGCCCGAGACAAATCCGGCCCCTGGAATGAGAATCGTGGCGGCGCAGGCCGCTCTCATACCAGATTGCGCAGCGGCGCGAAGGGCTGCATGGTCGCCGGCGAACGAGGAAGCGCCATGAAATTTCCCGCCACCATCGCCGGCAGCCTGCCGAAGCCCGCCTGGCTCGCCGAGCCGGAAAAACTGTGGGGCGCCTGGCGCGCGGAAGGCGCCGAACTCCTGCGTCTCAAGCGGGACGCGACGCTGCTCTGGCTGAAGCTGCAGGAGGATTACGGCATCGACATCGTCGGCGACGGCGAACAATCGCGCATCCATTTCGTGCATGGTTTTCTCGAGCAGATCGAGGGCATCGACTGGAACAGGAAAACGGCGATGGGCATCCGCAACAATCGCTATGTCGTGGAGGTGCCGACCGTGACCGCGCCGGTCAAGCGCAAGTGCTGCGTGCATGGCGACGAAGCCGCCGTCGCGCGCGAGCATACGAAGCGCAAGCTGAAATTCACGCTGCCGGGTCCGATGACGATCTGCGACACGATCGCCGACGGGCACTACGGACGGCGCGCCGATATGGCGATGGCGTTCGCGCGGGCGTTGAACGAGGAGGCGCGCGAACTGGAGGCGCTCGGCGTCGACGTCATCCAGTTCGACGAGCCGGCGTTCAATGTTTTCATGGGCGAGGTCGTGGAATGGGGCGTGCCGGCGCTGGAGGCGGCGATCGCGGGCCTCAAATGCGAGACGGCCGTGCACATCTGCTACGGCTACGGCATCGAGGCCAACATCAAGTGGAAGGAAACGCTGGGCGAGGAATGGCGGCAATACGAGGCCATCTTCCCGGCGTTGAACAAGTCGGCCATCGGCGGCGTGTCGCTGGAATGCGCGGGCTCGAAGGTTCCGATCTCGCTGATCCGGTTGCTGCCGGACAAGCAGATTCTCGTTGGCGCGATCGACGTGGCGACGAGCCGGATCGAAACGCCGGAAGAGGTGGTCGCCGTGATGCGCGAGGCGATGAAGCACGCGGATTCCGAGCGGCTGCAATGTTCTACCAATTGCGGCCTCGCGCCGCTGCCGCGCGGGGTTGCGGAGGGCAAGCTGGCGGCGCTGGGGGAAGGGGCGCGGTTGCTCAGGGCCGTGTGAGGCTGCCTTTGACCGCGAGCCTTCAGGCTCGCATGCGCGCCGAAACGGGCGAGCCTGAAGGTTCGCGGTCTATTTGCCCTCACTCCATCACTGCGGCCTTCAGAATGCACACCATCGTCGCGTGCGCAGGCTTTGCCGAGCGGTTGCGGATGACGTGCGGGCGGTCGCAGCGGTAGCGGAGCGTCTCGCCGGCGGCGGCAGTCTCGATCACGCCGGCGACTTCGACTTCCAATTCGCCCGAGATCACCGACAGGCATTCCACCGAGCCGCGCTGGTGTGGGTCGGAGGCCAGCACGCCGCCGGGCGCGGCGGTGAAATCGTACCATTGCAGCCATTCGACCGTCTTGATCCAGCCGGTGATGGCGAGCTTGCACTTGCCGTCCTCGGAGACGAGGATCGGCGTGTCGCCCTTGGAGGATTTCTCGACGAATGGCTCGTCCTCGGCGCCCTGCAGGACGCGCTCGATCGACACGTCGAGCGCCTGCGACAGGCGCCAGATCGTGGCGAGCGTCGGGTTGGTCTCGTTGCGCTCGATCTGCGAGATGATGGATTTGGCGACGCCCGATTGCTCGGAGAGGTCGGACAGCGAGAGATTGTAGGCCTTGCGCAGGCGCTGGACGGTGCGGCCGAGCTGGCCGGACACGACCTGCGCACCCGCTTCCAGCGCCTTCTGCTTGTCCTTGCCCTCGACGCCCATGATTTCGCCCGCTCTCGATCGTTCGGGATTATAGCCAATTTCGTTTGGAATAACGAACGGAAATCTGGCCAGCGGCTGCACTGGCGCCGTCAAAATAGGCGCCGGGGCTTCGCATGGGTCTAGCTCCGCACTCCCGATCTGCTCTACCTTTTCATCTGGAAGCCTCGGCGGGGACGGAGATATTCATGAAGGCGACACGGATTGCGGCTGGCGCAGCCCTGGCTCTGATCGGCGCGACCGCGCCGGCGCTGGCGCATACCGGCGTCGGCGACACGCACGGCTTCATCCACGGCTTCATGCACCCCGTCGGCGGGCTCGACCATGTGCTGGCGATGGTTGCGGTGGGCCTGTTCGCGGCGCATCTCGGCGGGCGGGCGCTGTGGGCCGTGCCGGCGGCCTTCGTCACGCTGATGGCGGTCGGCGGCGCGCTCGGGATCAACGGCGTGAACGTGCCCTACGTCGAAACGGGCATCGGGCTTTCGGTTCTGGTCTTCGGCCTCGTGCTGGCGGCGGGCGTCACGCTGCCGGTCGGCCTCGCGATGGGATTGGTCGGCTTTTTCGCCATTTTCCACGGCCATGCGCATGGCGCGGAAATGCCCCAGGACGCCTCGGGCGCGGCCTATGCCGCGGGCTTCATGGTTGCGACGGCGCTGCTGCATGTCGCGGGCGTTGCGGTGGGGCTGATCGCAGGGCGGCTCGCCTCGCAGCGGGTGGTCCGAATCAGTGGGGCTGCGATGGCGGCCGCGGGCGTGGGGTTGCTGGCGGGGTGGCTCTGAGAAATGCAGACGCTAGCCTACGTTTGCTCGCTCTCGCTTGGCGCCCAGTTGGTGGCAACCCTGAGAGCGGCTTCGGAAATGTCAAATCCTGACCAGTCCAGCAACCGAACCGCATTCATGACGATAGCATCGTCCACCCAGACATGCTCTTGGCCGGCGGGCAAAATCAAAGGGGGTTTTCCCGCCTTTACAATCGCGGAGCTAGTGCCAAATACCTTGTGAACACAGCCTTGCTGCAGGGCTTCCTTCACGAAGTCCTGGATTGTCATGCAATAGGGCGGCGTTCGGGCCATAGCGTTCCTCGAAACCCGCTTTATTGCAATTGCGCACTGATTCGCCTACTGACGACGCGTCAACTTCTTGCCGAAAAGGAGTTTTACACAGCAGTTGCCAGAAGGTAACAGACCTACAAGAATAAGTCTGTTAACTTCACGTTAATCAGTGGGGAGAGACAATGAGCGACCAGAGGGGAACGATGACGCTGTCCTTGCGTTCAACGATCAACTCACTCGTGGCGCGAGCAATGTCCTTCCGATCTCCAACCGTGAACATTCGTGTGATTGCCTTTAAGGGCACCACGGCATGGGTTGCGCAAGGCCTTGAATACGACATTGCCGCTCAAGCCCCTTCGGCAGATGAACTTCAAGAAGAGTTCCTTCGTGTCCTCACCGCTCACTTGCAATTGAGTGTGGAGCTAGGCCAAGAGCCATTCGAAGGAGTTCCTCGCGCCCCACAACATTTCTTCGAGATGTTCGATCACGCGCGCATTAACAGGCATCGCGGGAAGAGCGCTAAGCTCTCGGTTGGCGAAGATATTCGCGGCGCTCGGGTCGATCTCGCTTTCGCCTAGTTCTCTCATGCGTGATCCTCACCGCCCCATCGGGCTCTTGCGGATCAGCTTCAACTGACGTTCGCGCCACAGCACGAACAGGCCCGAGGCGATGACGATGGCCGAGCCTATGAGGATCGCCGTCGTCGGCTTCTCGTTGAAGAAGAGATAGCCGAGCAGCACCGCCCAGATGATCGACGTGTAGTCGAACGGCGCGATGACGCTGGCTTCCGCATAGCGCACGCAATCGGTCAGCCAGATCTGGCCGACGCCGCCGAGGAGGCCGATGCCGATGAGGCGGAAGAGGTCGTATAAATCCGGCGTCACCCATTTCTGGCTTTCGATGAAGCCGGCGAATGGCGCGCTGGCCGGCCAGATATAGCCCGCCGTCATCAGCAGGAAGCCGAACAGGGTGGTCAGCGCCGAGAAATAGAAGACGATCGCGCCTGTATATTCGCTAAGCGCGAGGCGGCGGGTCTGGATGGTGGCCACCGCGGCGAATGTCGCGGTGGAGACGGCGGCCAGCGCGCCGATGCGCGAGCCCTGGCCCTCGCCCTGGCCCAGATGCTCGCCGACCATGACGATCACGCCGAGAAAGCCGATGATGACCGCGCCCCAGCGATAGGCGCGCACGGTCTCGCCGAGCACGATCGCCGCCAGCGCGACGACCAGCAGCGGCGCGAGATAGCCGATGGCGGTGACGTCGGGCAGCGGCAGCAGCGCGACGGCCAGAAAGTAGGAGAACATGCCGCATGTGCCGGCCAGCCCGCGGCCCAGATGCCCGAACGGGCGATGGGTGCGGATGGCGTGCGGAAACTCGCCGCGCCCGCGCAGCCACAGCACCAGCACGACGAGCGCGAACAGCGAGCGGAAGAAAACGATCTGGCCGATCGGATAGCCGTCGGTCAGCTTCGCGACCGTCGCCATCATGGAGAAGGCGAGCGCGGAGCCGACGCGCATCAGCACGCCTTTGGCGACGCCGGCAATCTTCATGTGATGATCAGATCACCGTGTTGAAGGCGCCGCCGTCGATCAGGAAAGACTGGCCGGTGATGTAGCCGGCATGTGCGCTGGCCAGAAAGGCGCAGAGCTTGCCGAATTCGTCCGCCGTGCCGAAGCGCTTGGCGGGAATGCCGGCCTCGCGCTGCCTGCGGAATTCGTCCGGCGTGATTCCCTTCATGGCCGCCATGCGGCCGGTGGCGGTGGCGATGCGGTCGGTGTCGAACACGCCGGGCAGGATGTGGTTGATCGTGACGTTGCGGTCCACGAATTGCCGCGCGGCGGCCGCCAGAAAGGCGGTCAGGCCGGCGCGTGCGCCCGAAGACAGGTCGAGCCCCACGAGCGAGGTGCGCACGGAAGCGGATGTGATGTCGATGATGCGGCCGAAGCCGCGCTCGGCCATGCCGTCGATGACGCTCTGCACGAGGATGATCGGCGTCATCATGTTGGCGTCGAGGCCCGCGATCATCTCGTCGCGCGTGATCTGGCGGAAATCCTTGGGCGGCGGGCCGCCGTTGTTGTTGACGAGAATGTCCGGCGCCGGGCAGGCCGCCAGCAGCGCCTTGCGTCCGTCCTCCGTGCCGACGTCGCAGGCGATGGCCGTGATCTTCGCGCCCGTGGCGGCGGCGATTTCCTTGGCGGCGGCGTCCAGAACATCGGCGTTGCGGCCGTTCATCGTCACTTCGCAGCCGGCCTCGGCGAGCGCCCGCGCGCAGCCCTTGCCCAGCCCCTTGGAGGAGGCGCAGACGATGGCCTTGCGGCCGGCGATTCCGAGATCCATGGCGTTTCCTCTTTTTCGCGCGACGGCTGGCGCGCCGCGTTCTTGCCCTGTCATGCAGACGTTACGGGAATCTGGTCAGTCCGCCGGGACCGAACCAAACGAGATTAGGCCCGCAGACAATGGCGCGACAAGAGCCCGGACGCTACCGCAGCCTGTTCATATCAGACGTGCATCTGGGCTCGCGCGGCGCGCAGGCCGAGCTGCTTCTCGATTTCCTCAAGCATAACGAGGCCGACGCCTGGTATCTGGTCGGCGACATCGTCGACGGCTGGCGGCTGCGCAAGGGCTGGTATTGGCCGCAGGCGCACAACGACGTCGTGCAGAAGCTGTTGCGCAAGGTGCGCAAGGGCGCGCGCATGATCTACATTCCCGGCAATCACGACGAATTCGCACGCGACTATCTCGGCCTGCTGTTCGGCGGCGTGGAGGTGGCCGACAGCGCCATACATGTTGCGGCGGACGGGCGGCGCCTGCTCGTCATCCACGGCGACCAGTTCGACGTGGTGGTGCGCCATGCGCGCTGGATCGCCTTTCTCGGCGACTGGGCCTACGAGGCGGCGCTGCGTTTCAATGCAATCTTCAACCGCGCCCGCCGCGCGCTCGGCTTCGGCTATTGGTCGCTGTCGGCCTGGGCGAAGCTGAAGGTCAAGAACGCGGTCAATTTCATCGGCGATTTCGAGGAGACGCTGGCTACCGAAGCGCAGCGGGCGGGCGTCGACGGGATCGTATGCGGGCATATCCATCACGCCGCGATCCGGCGTATCGGCGCCATCGACTACATGAACACAGGCGATTTCGTCGAAAGCTGCACGGCGCTGGCCGAGCGCGACGACGGGACGTTCGAGATCTTGCGCTGGCAGGCGGTTCTGGCCGAAACGCCCGAGACGGCATCCGCAGAAGCGGTCGCGGCGTGATGCGCGTTCTCGTCGTAACCGACGCCTGGAAGCCGCAGGTCAACGGCGTCGTGCATTCGCTGGAGGCCGTCGCGCGCGAGGCGGCGAAACTCGGCGCCGAAATCCGCTTCTGCACGCCCGAGGGTTTTCGCACGATCGCCATGCCGGGCTATCGCGAGATCAGGCTTGCGCTTGCGCCGCCGCGCGCGGTCGCGGAGCGGATCGACGCGGCCGGCGCCGATCACGTGCATATCGCCACCGAAGGCCCGCTCGGCCTTCTCGCGCGCCATGTGTGCCTGTCGCGCGGCCTGCCGTTCACGACCAGCTATCACACGCGCTTTCCCGAATATCTTTACGCGCGCACGCGTTTGCCGGAGCGATGGAGCTATGCCGCGCTGCGCCGCTTTCACAATGCCGGGGCGGGCGTGATGGCCTCGACGCCGCGGCTGGCGGCCGAACTGGAGACGCAAGGGTTTCGCCGCACGATGCTCTGGTCGCGCGGCGTCGATCACGCGCTGTTCCGCCCGCGCCCGTCCACGCTCGATCTGCCGCGCCCGATCTTCCTCTACGCGGGCCGTGTGGCGATCGAGAAGAATATCGAGGCCTTTCTCGCGCTCGATCTGCCGGGCTCCAAAGTCGTCGTCGGCGACGGGCCGGCGCGCGCCGCTTTGCAGGCGCGCTTTCCGGACGCGCATTTTCTCGGGATGCGGAAGGGCGAGGCGCTGGCGGAAATCTATTCCGGCGCCGACGTCTTCGTCTTTCCCAGCCGCACCGACACGTTTGGCATCGTGCTGCTGGAAGCCATGGCGAGCGGCCTGCCGGTTGCGGCCTTTCCGGCGCCGGGCCCGCTCGATGTCGTGACGCCGGAGGCGGGCGTGCTGTCGGACGATCTGCGCGCGGCCTGTCTCGCTGCGCTCGATCTGGCGCCGGAAGCCGCGCGCGCCCACGCGCTGACGTTCAGCTGGGTGAACAGCGCGCGGCAGTTTCTCGACAATCTGCGCAACGCGCGCAGCGCGCGGCGCTCAGCAGAACAGGGCCAGCTTTTCGACGAGCGGAAGATCGTCGAGGCGCGCTAGCGCTTTTGCGCGGGGGTCGCGATCTGCGAATTGCGGCGTGGCCCGGCGCGGCGTTTCCCACGGCGGCGTGGCGAGCGGCGGCGGCGCGACCGGCGGCGCCATTTTGGCCTCGGGCTCCGGCGTCGCTGCGCGGGCGGGGCGCAGGGCGGCGGCTTCGCGCTCCAGTTCGGCGCAGAGGGCTGGATGGGCGCCGTCCTCGCGCAGGCGCCAGGCGATATCGCTCATCCGTTCGGCGAGCGCGGCCGTGTCGCGGAAATCGGCCGGCAGCGGAGGCTCGACGACGGGCGGCGGCGCGCCTGCCATCATCGCCTCCAGCCGGTCGACGGCGTCGGTCAGGCGCTGTGTTTCGGCCGCGCGCTGGCGGCGGGCGTATTCCAGCAGGAACCAGCGGCCGCGCGCTGTCTCCATGACCGCTTGCTCGATCATGGAATAATCGGCTGCCGAGAGCCCCGGCGGCGGCGTGATAAGGGTAAGGTCGTTCAAGAAGCGTCGGTCCCGCCCGCGAATCGCTGGACGACAGCATCGGTCAAAGACGCGCGAACGCCAAACGTCAGGCGACGGCGATCTGGCGCAGCATGTCGTGGCGCTGCGTCCGGTTGCGGCCCGCGCTCTTGGCGAAGTAAAGCGCGCTGTCGGCTCGCTCGATCAATTCTTCCAGCGTGGACGTGCGCGTGGAGCCGGATGCGACGCCGAAACTCGCGGTAACGACGCCCGCGCCATTGCCGTCATGGGGGATGCCGAGCGCGGCTATCGTGGCGCGGATGCGTTCGGCGACGATCTCGGCGACCTCGGCGTCGGTGTCGACGAGCAGCAGCAGAAACTCCTCGCCGCCGAGCCTGATGGCGACGTCGGACCTTTCGCGCAATTCGGCCGTGGCGCAGGCGGCCACGCGCTTGAGGCAGGTGTCGCCGCGCGAATGGCCGTAATTGTCGTTGAAGCTCTTGAAATGATCGGCGTCGAAGATGATCGCCGCCACCTGTGTGGGCGCGCCGCTCCACAGCGCGCGTGCGCGCTTGTCGAGATAGCGGCGATTGCCGAGGCCGGTCAGCGCATCGGCGTTGGCGTCGCTGTCGCTCATTTCGGCGCGCAGCTGATCGCGGACCGACAGAAGGTAGAGCCGGCGCTGCTCCCTCCAGACGTGATGGTTGGAATTGACGATGACGCCGGCGATGCAGGCGAAGCTGATCGCATTGACGATGGCGATCTGCGGCGGCACGCCGCCGCGCAAGTGGGCAGCCATCGCCATCATGAGGAACACGACTCCGGCGAGACGAAGGCCGTGGCCGGCGCGCATGCGCTGGCTGGATGCGACCATGATGAAGACGACTGGCGCAAAATACATGTAGCGAGAGGCGAATTCGGATGTCGTGAGGAAATAGACGACCGTCACCTGCGCCACCATCGCCGGCGCGATCGAGGCGGCGAGCGCTTCGCGCCATGCCGGCCTTGTCACGGATGGCAGAAGATGGGCGACGAGCAGCATGTAAGGCGTGACGACGAACAGATGCAGGACCGCCGTCAGCGGCAGCACGTCGGGCACGAGGAGGTAATCGCAAAGCAGGAACAGATTGTAGACGAGAACGGTGCGGCGCACATTCAAGGCGAGAAAGCGCGCGCGCCGCTCGCCCGTCTCGCACTCGTAACGTTCCTCGAGCGCGGACGGCAGCGACGACGCCCCGCGCTGCGAGGCGACAAGCTGTTCGATCTCCGACAAGGTGATCCCGGCTTGGGACATGCATACGCCTGTTCGAGGCGTGCGCCGCACGATGCGCCGCCCCGCCAATCGCGAACAGTCTTTACTTTCAGAGGTTAAATTTCTGCGAGAGCATCAATTCAAATATAGGCAATGAAGTGTCAACCAACTAAGTGGTTGTTCTACTTTCCATCCCCGAACAAGAATGGCGCCACGTCCCTGACGCCGGGCTGCGGCAACGCGGCGAAGGGCATGGGCCGGCAGACCGCCATGGCCGAAAGCCCGATGCGCGTCGTCAGCATGCCGTTGAGCACGCCTTCGCCGAGCCGCGCCGAGAGCCGCGCCGCCAGCCCGTGGCCGACGACCTGCTGGATCAGGGAATCGCCGATCGCCATACCGCCGGTGATGGCGAGATGCGCGCCGACGGATCGCGCCAGCCGTACGAAGCCGAGGAAGCCCGGACGTCCGCCATAGATTTCGGAAATGCGCCGCAGCAGCCGCACGGCCTGCGCGGCGACGAAGAGCACGTCGATCAGCGCGCGCGGGCTGATGGCGGTGACCATCGAGACGCGCTTGGCGGCCGCCGCGATCTCGCGATTGGCATCGGCGTCGAGCGGCGCCATGAGATTGCGTTCGGCGATGTCGAGCAGATCGCGTCCGTCGACGATCTCGCGGGTGAGGTCTTTCACCAGCGCGCGGGCGCGCGCCGTATCCGGGCGGCCTGCGTAGAGCGACAGCAGTTCGGCGGCGCCGGCGCGCGCGGCGTCGCGGTCGTCGGTCTATCG
>JASGFP010000069.1:0-21384 GCA_047605445.1 Rhodoblastus sp. | reverse complement strand
GCGGCGAAGAGACGGCGCTGATCGAAAGCCTCGAGGGCAAGAAGGGCATGCCGCGGATGAAGCCGCCGTTCCCCGCCAACATGGGCCTCTATGGCTGCCCGACGACGGTCAACAACGTCGAGTCGATCGCGGTGGCGCCCACCATCCTGCGCCGTGGCGCGGCGTGGTTTGCGGGCTTCGGCGCCAAGAACAACGCCGGCACCAAACTGTTCTGCATTTCCGGCCATGTGAACAAGCGCTGTAACGTCGAAGAGGCGATGTCGATCCCGTTCCGCGAACTGATCGACCGCCATTGCGGCGGCGTGCGCGGCGGCTGGGACAATCTTTTGGCCGTCATTCCGGGCGGGTCGTCGGTGCGCTGCGTGCCGGCCGAGCAGATCATCGACTGCCCGATGGATTTCGATTCGCTGTCGAAGCTGCGCTCCGGCCTCGGCACGGCCGCCGTGATCGTCATGGACAAGTCGACAGACATCGTCCGGGCCATCGCGCGCCTCTCGTATTTCTACAAGCACGAGAGCTGCGGCCAGTGCACGCCCTGCCGCGAAGGCACGGGCTGGATGTGGCGCGTCATGAACCGCATGGCCGAGGGCAGGGCGCACAAGTCCGAGATCGACATGCTTCTCGAAGTGACCAAGCAGGTCGAAGGCCACACGATCTGCGCGCTCGGCGACGCGGCCGCCTGGCCGATCCAGGGCCTCATCACGCATTTCCGGCACGAGATCGAAAAGCGGATCGACGATTATTCGGCGCGCGCGCCGCATGAGCCTGTCGAGCGCATCGTCGTGGCGGCGGAGTAGGATCATGGCGAAGCTCATCGTCGACGGAATCGAGATCGACGTTCCGCCCGAATTCACGCTGCTGCAGGCGTGCGAGGAGGCGGGCAAGGAAATTCCGCGCTTCTGTTATCACGAGCGCCTGTCGATCGCGGGCAATTGCCGCATGTGCCTGGTGGAAGTGAAGGGCGGCCCGCCCAAGCCGACCGCCTCCTGCGCCATGGCGGTGAAGGACCTGCGCCCCGGCCCGAACGGCGAGCCGCCCGTCGTGCTGACCAATTCGCCGATGGTGAAGAAGGCGCGCGAAGGCGTGATGGAATTCCTGCTGATCAACCATCCGCTCGACTGTCCGATCTGCGATCAGGGCGGCGAATGCGATCTGCAGGACCAGGCCATGGCCTATGGCGTGGACTCCTCGCGCTTCGGCGAGAACAAGCACGCAGTGACCGACAAATACATCGGTCCGCTGGTCAAGACCTCGATGAACCGCTGCATCCACTGCACGCGCTGCGTCCGCTTCACCGCGGAGGTCGCCGGCACCTCGGACATGGGCGCGATCTACCGCGGCGAGGACATGGAGATCACCACCTATCTCCAGACCGCGATGAAATCGGAACTGTCGGGCAATATCGCCGACATCTGTCCCGTCGGCGCGCTGCTGCCCAAGCCGCAGAACTTCAAATCCCGCCCGTGGGAATTGAACCGCACGCCGGGAGTCGACGTGATGGACGCCGTGGGGTCCGCCATCCGCATCGACACCCGCGGCCGCGAGGTCATGCGCATCCTGCCGCGCGTCAACGACGCGGTGAACGAGGAATGGATTTCCGACAAGACGCGCCAGATCGTCGACGGCCTGAAGCGCCAGCGCCTCGACCGCCCCTATGTGCGCGAGAGCGGCAAGTTGCGCGCTGCGTCCTGGGGCGAGGCCTTCGCTGCGATTGCGGCCAGGACCAAGTGCGTCGCGCCCGAGAAAATCGGCGCGCTTGCGGGCGATCTCGTCAGCGTGGAAGAGATGTTCGCGCTGAAGCAGCTGATCGAGAGCCTCGGTTCGAAGAACCTCGACTGCCGGCAGGACGGCTCCAAGCTCGATCCCGCGCTCGGCCGCGCCTCCTACATTTTCAACACGACGATCGCGGGCATCGAGGAGGCCGACGCGCTGGTCATCGTCGGCTCCAACCCGCGCAAGGAAGCGCCTGTCCTCAACGCGCGCATCCTCAAGCGCAAGCGCGCGGGAAAATTCATGACCGGCGTGATCGGCGAGCGCGCGGACCTGACCTACGCCTATGAGCATTTCGGCGCAGGTCCCGAAAGCATCGTCGACTTCGTCAACAAGGCGCCGAAGGATGTCGCCAAGCCGATGATGATCGTCGGCCAGTCCGCGCTGGCGCGTCCGGACGGCAAGGCGGTTCTCGCCGCGCTCGCCAAAGCCGCGCTCGACATGGGCATGGTCAAGGACGGCTGGAACGGTTTCAACGTGCTGCACACCGCCGCCGCGCGCGTCGGCGGTCTCGATGTCGGCTTCGTGCCGGGCGAGGGCGGTCTCGACGCGTTGGCGATGACCAATCCCGGCGGCGTCGATTTGCTGTTCAATCTCGGCGCGGACGAGATCGACATCGCGCCCGGCGCCTTCGTCGTCTACATCGGCACGCATGGCGATCGCGGCGCGCACCGCGCGGACGTCATCCTGCCCTGCGCGGCCTACACCGAAATGTCCGGCCTCTACGCCAATACGGAAGGACGCGTGCAGCGCTCCGACCGCGCCTGCTTCCCGCCCGGCGACGCCCGCGAGGGCTGGGCGATCCTGCGCGCGCTGTCGGAGCGGCTCGGCAAGAAGCTGCCCTACGATTCGCTGAACGCCTTGCGCGCCGCGCTTGCCGCCGCGCATCCGGTCTACGCGCACGAGGACGAGATTGTCGCGGCGAGCGCCGAGGACATCAAGGCGCTCGCGGGCCTCGGCGGCGCCATGGACAAGAAGGCGTTTGGCGCAGCGGTCGAGGACTTCTACCTGACCAATCCGATCGCGCGCGCCTCCGCTGTCATGGCGGAATGTTCGGCCGTCGCCGCGGGCGGCTACAAACACGCGGCGGAGTGAGCGCGATGACCGAACATCCCTGGCTCTGGCCCGTTCTCTGGGGCATCGTCAAAAGCCTCATCCTGCTGGTCTGCGTGCTCCTGTCGACGGCCGTGCTGATTTACGGCGAGCGCAAGGTGTGGGGCGCGGTCCATCTGCGTCGCGGTCCAAACGTCGTCGGCCCCTGGGGCGTGCTTCAGCCCTTCGCCGACTTCGCCAAGTTCATCCTGAAGGAGCCTGTCTTCCCGGCAGGCGCCAACAAGGTCGTATTCATTCTGGCGCCGCTGGTCGGCGTCGTGCTCGCCATGATGGCCTGGGCCGTCATTCCCGTGAACGAGGGCTGGGTCGTCGCCGACATCAACGTCGGCATCCTTTACATTTTCGCGGTCTCCTCGCTCGGCGTCTATTCCATCATCATGGCCGGCTGGGCCTCGAACTCGAAATATCCGTTCCTGTCCGCACTGCGCGCCGCAGCGCAGATGGTGTCCTACGAAGTCTCGATCGGCTTCGTCATCGTCACGGTGCTGCTCTGCGCCGGCTCGCTCAACATGTCCGATATCGTACGCGCGCAGGACACGAAATACGGATTGCTCGGCTGGTACTGGCTGCCGCTGTTCCCGATGTTCGTCATCTTCTTCATCTCGGCGCTGGCCGAGACGAATCGTCCGCCCTTCGATCTCGCGGAAGCCGAATCCGAGCTCGTCGCCGGCTACACGGTCGAATACGGCGCCTCGCTCTTCCTTCTGCAGTTCCTGACCGAACTCGTCGCGGTCCTGACCATGTCGTCGCTGACCGCGATCCTGTTCATGGGCGGCTGGCTGTCGCCATTCCCGTGGATCCCGATCATCGGCGCGCCCTCGGTCTTCTGGTTCCTGATCAAGGCCTGGGCGGTCGTCTTCATGTTCTCCATGACCAAGGCGATCGTGCCGCGCTACCGCTACGACCAGCTGATGCGTCTCGGCTGGAAGGTGTTTCTCCCGATTTCGCTCGCCTGCGTCGTCATTGTCGCCGGCTTTCTGAAATTCACCGGGCATTGAGGATCGAACAATGAAACTCGACGCAGCGGTCCGCTCGCTTTTCCTCACCGAGTTCGTCAAGGCATTCGCTCTGGCGATGCGTTACTTCTTCAAGCCGAAGGTGACGCTGAACTACCCGCACGAGAAGAACCCGACCTCGCCGCGCTATCGCGGCGAGCACGCGCTGCGCCGCTATCCCAACGGCGAGGAACGTTGCATCGCCTGCAAGCTTTGCGAGGCGATCTGCCCGGCGCAGGCGATCACCATCGAGGCGGGTCCGCGGCGCAACGACGGCACGCGCCGCACCACGCGCTACGACATCGACATGATGAAATGCATCTATTGCGGCTTCTGCCAGGAAGCATGCCCGGTCGACGCCATCGTGGAAGGCCCCAATTTCGAATTCGCCACCGAGACGCGCGAGGAGCTGCAATACGACAAGCAGCGTCTGCTCGACAACGGCGCGCGCTGGGAGCGCGAGCTAGCGCGCAACATCGCGCTCGACGCGCCGTATCGCTGAGGGCTCACACAATGACCGCCGCAGCCGTCTTCTTCTACATATTCTCGGCCATCATGCTGGCGTCGGCCTTCATGGTCATCGCCGCGCGCAACCCGGTTCACTCCGTCCTCTTCCTCATCCTCGCCTTCGTTAACGCGTCGGGTCTGTTCCTGCTGGCCGGCGCAGAGTTTCTGGGCATGATGCTGATCGTCGTCTACGTCGGCGCGGTCGCGGTTCTCTTCCTGTTCGTCGTCATGATGCTCGACGTCGATTTCGCGGAATTGAAACGCGGCTTTCTGCAGGTGTTGCCTGTCGGCGCCGTCATCGGCGCCATCGTCGCGATCGAACTCATCATGGTTGTCGGCGCCTGGACGACCGCGCCGGCCAATATCATTACGCTCGAAGCCAAGATACCCGCCGGAATCTCCAACACCCAGGCGCTCGGCCAAGTGCTCTACACGAAATATCTGCTGTTCTTCCAGGCGGCGGGTCTGGTGCTGCTCACCGCCATGATCGGCGCGATCGTGCTCACGCTGCGCCACAAGGTCGTCAAGCGCCAGTCGATCGAGGCCCAGAACGCGCGCGACCCGAAAACCGCGGTCGAGCTGAAGAAAGTCGCGTCGCGAGCAGGCGTGTAAGGGGCTGACATGACGATATCACTCACCCACTATCTCGTCGTGGCGGCGATCCTGTTCACGATCGGCGTCGCGGGCATCATTCTCAATCGCAAGAACGTCATCGTCATCCTGATGTCGGTCGAGTTGATTCTGCTTTCGGTCAACATCAACCTCGTCGCCTTCTCGTCCGCGCACGGCGATCTGACGGGCCAGGTGTTCGCGCTGCTGATTCTCACCGTCGCCGCCGCCGAAGCCGCCATCGGCCTCGCCATCCTCGTCACCTACTATCGCAACCGCGGCTCGATCGCGGTCGAAGACATCAACGCGATGAAGGGCTGAGATGTATACCGCGATCGTCTTTCTCCCGCTTCTCGGCTTCCTGATCGCCGGCTTCGTCGGCAATCGCATCGGCCCACGCCCGACTGAGATCATCACGACCGGCCTGCTGATGGTGTCGGCGCTGCTCTCGTGGGTCGTCTTTTCGCAGATCGCGCTCGGCCACGGCCATGCGGTCACGCCCGTCGTCGCCAACTGGATCACGTCGGGTGGCCTCAAGGTCGACTGGGCTTTGCGCATCGACTCGCTCACTGCCGTCATGCTCGTCGTGGTCACGACGGTGTCCAGCCTCGTGCATCTCTACTCGATCGGATACATGCACGAGGACCCGAGCCGGCCGCGCTTCTTCGGCTATCTCTCGCTCTTCACCTTCGCGATGCTCATGCTGGTGACGGCTGACAATCTCGTGCAGATGTTCTTCGGCTGGGAGGGCGTCGGCCTCGCCTCCTATTTGCTGATCGGCTTCTGGTACGAGAAGCCCTCGGCGTGTGCTGCCGCCATCAAGGCCTTCGTCGTCAACCGCGTCGGCGACTTCGGTTTCTCGCTCGGCATTTTCCTTGTGTTCTTGCTCACCGGCTCTGTCGCCTTCGACTCGATCTTCGCCGCAGCGCCCGGCCTCGCGCACAAGAACATCGAGGTGTTCGGCTACACCTGGGACGCCTGGACGATAGCCTGCCTGCTGCTGTTCATGGGCGCCATGGGCAAGTCGGCGCAATTCCTGCTGCACACCTGGCTGCCGGACGCGATGGAAGGCCCGACGCCCGTCTCCGCGCTCATCCACGCCGCGACGATGGTGACGGCCGGCGTATTCATGGTCGCGCGGCTCTCGCCGCTCTTCGAACTTTCGCACACCGCGCTCACCGTCGTGACCGTGATCGGCGCGACGACGGCGATTTTCGCCGCCACCGTCGGCCTCGTGCAGAACGACATCAAGCGCGTCATCGCCTATTCGACCTGTTCGCAGCTCGGCTACATGTTCGTCGCGCTCGGCGTCGGCGGCTACGCGATCGGCGTGTTCCACCTCTTCACGCACGCCTTCTTCAAGGCGCTGCTGTTTCTTGGCGCGGGCTCGGTCATCCACGCGATGCACCACGAGCAGGACATGCGCAACATGGGCGGCCTGCGGAAAGAGATTCCCTTCACGTTCTGGATGATGACCATCGGCACGCTGGCGCTGACGGGCTTTCCCTTCACCGCCGGCTATTATTCCAAGGACGCGATCATCGAGGCGTCATATGCCGCCTCGGCGCATTCCTCGGCCGCCGTCTACGCCTTCCTGATGACGACCATCGCCGCCGGCCTGACATCATTCTATTCATGGCGCCTGGTGTTCATGACCTTCTACGGCGAGCGCGGCGCCAACGCCGTTCACGCGGATGCGCATGGACACGACGACCATGCCGCGCACGCGCATGACGATCATGGCCACGGCCATGGCCACCATACGCCGCACGAGAGTCCGCTCGTCATGCTGATTCCGCTTGCAGTGCTTGCGGTCGGCGCGCTGTTTGCCGGCCTCGCGTTCTCGCAATATTTCATCGGCCATCACTTCGAGGAATTCTGGAAGGGCACGATCGGGCAGGGGCCGGACAATCACATCATGCACGAGATGCACGACGTGAAGCTCGGCGTCGGCCTCACGCCCACCTTCATGATGATTGCAGGCTTCCTCGTCGCGCTGTGGTTCTACGTGCTCAAGCCCGGCACGGCCGACCGCGTCGCCAAAGCCAACCCGGTTCTCTACCGCTTCTTCCTCAACAAGTGGTATTTCGACGAACTTTACGACGCCATCTTCGTGCGGCCGGCCTTCTGGCTAGGCCGGGTGTTCTGGAAAGAGGGCGACGGCCGCATCATCGACCGTCTCGGCCCGGACGGCATTTCGGCGCGCGTCGTCGACATTGCGAAAGGCGCCGTGCGCCTGCAGACCGGCTATCTCTATCACTACGCCTTCGCGATGCTGATCGGGATCGCCGCTTTCATCACCTGGTATCTGATCGGTGGAGTGCGCTGAAATGACCGGCTTCGGCATCCTCTCCGCGATCACTTTCCTGCCGCTCGTCGGCGTGATCATCCTCATGTTCCATCGCGGCGACGACGCCGCGACCCAGCGCTCGATCCGCCACGTCGCGCTGTGGACGACGCTTGCCACCTTCCTCGTCACGCTGCTGGCGTGGAGCCGTTTCGATCCCGCGCTTGCCGGCTTCCAGATGGTGGAATCGCAGGCCTGGGCCGGCGGCGGGCTCGTCTACAAGATGGGCGTGGACGGCATGTCCTTCCCGTTCGTGGTGCTGACGGCCTTCCTCATGCCGTTCTGCATCCTGGCGTCGTGGGAATCGATCACGTTCCGCGTCAAGGAATACATGATCGCCTTTCTCGTGCTTGAAACGCTGATGCTCGGCGTCTTCTGCGCGCTCGATCTCGTGCTGTTCTACCTGTTTTTCGAAGGCGGCCTCATCCCGATGTTCCTGATCATCGGCGTATGGGGCGGCAAGCGCCGCATCTACGCGGCCTTCAAGTTCTTCCTCTACACGCTGGTCGGCTCGCTGCTGATGCTGATCGCCATCATGTGGATGGCGGGCTTCGCGCATACGACCGACATTACGGTGCTGCTGAAGACGCAATTCCCCGTCGACGCGCAGAAGTATCTGTGGCTCGCCTTCTTCGCGTCCTTCGCGGTGAAGATGCCGATGTGGCCGGTCCACACCTGGTTGCCCGACGCGCACGTCGAGGCGCCGACCGCGGGCTCGGTCATTCTGGCGGGCATTCTCTTGAAGATGGGCGGTTACGGTTTCATCCGCTTCTCGCTGCCCATGTTCCCCGACGCGTCGCATTATTTCGCGCCGCTCGTCTTCGCCATGTCGGTCATCGCCATCATCTACACCTCGCTCGTCGCGCTGGTGCAGGAGGACATGAAGAAGCTGATCGCCTATTCGTCGGTCGCGCACATGGGCTTCGTGACGATGGGCCTGTTCGCCATGAACCAGCAGGGCGTGCAGGGCGCGGTCTACCAGATGGTCAGCCACGGCCTCGTGTCGGGCGCGCTCTTCCTCTGCGTCGGCGTCGTCTACGATCGCATGCACACGCGCGAGATCGCGGCCTACGGCGGCCTCGTGCGCAACATGCCGCTCTATGCCGTGGCCTTCATGGTCTTCACCATGGCCAATGTCGGCCTTCCCGGAACGTCGGGCTTCGTTGGCGAATTCCTGACGCTGCTCGGCACGTTCGCGGCCAATTCCAAGGTCGCCTTCTTCGCGACCTTCGGCGTCATTCTGTCGGCGGCCTATGCGCTCTATCTCTACCGCCGCGCGATCTTCGGCGTGCTCGACAAGCCTGAACTCGCCAACATCAAGGATCTGAGCGGGCGCGAGATCGCGCTGCTCGCGCCGCTGGTCGTGCTCGTCATCTATTACGGCGTCCACCCCGGCCCGATCCTCGACGCTTCGGCGGCCTCGGTCGCCGAACTCGTCAAATCCACGCAATCCGTCGCCGGCGCCGTGAAGGCTGCCGCGCTGTCCCTGCACTGAAGGCAGATCGATGCATCCGCTCTCTTTCTCCATCGCGCACGCCCTGCCGGAGACGATATTGGCCATCGGCGCGCTGGCGCTGGTGCTGCTCGGCGCAATCCGCGGCGAAAAGTCGGCCGGCCTCGTCGCCGAGATCGCCATCGGTCTGCTGGCGCTGGCTCTGGTCGTCATCTTCGTCGGCGTGAAGACGGCGGCTGACGTGTTCGACGGCGCCTTCGTCGACGATTCCTTCGCGCGCTTCATGAAAGTGCTGGTGCTGATCGGCTCGCTCGTCTCGCTCGTGCTTTCGCGCGATTTTCTCAAGCGCGAAGGCATAGATCAGTTCGAGTTCCCGATCCTCATCCTGCTGTCGACGCTCGGCATGCTGCTGCTGACGTCCGCCAACAGCCTCATCTCGCTCTATCTCGGGCTCGAGCTGATGTCGCTGGCGCTCTATGTCGTCGCCGCCTTCCACCGCGACAATCTGAAGGCGTCGGAAGCGGGCCTCAAATATTTCGTTCTCGGCGCGCTGTCCTCCGGCATGCTGCTCTATGGCGCCTCGCTCATCTACGGCTATGCCGGAACCGTGCAGTTCGACGGCATCGCCAAGGCGCTGACCGCCGGCCCGCAGATCGGCGTCGTCTTCGGCCTGGTGTTCCTGCTCGCCGGCCTCGCGTTCAAAATGTCGACCGTGCCGTTCCACATGTGGACGCCCGACGTCTACGAGGGCGCGCCGACGCCGGTCACCGCTTTCTTCGCCTCCGCGCCGAAGATGGCCGCCGTCGCCATCACCCTGCGCGTCGTCACCGATGCGCTGCCGGGCCTCGCGCATGAGTGGCGTCAGATCGTGATGTTCATCTCGATCGCCTCGATGGCGCTCGGCTCGTTCGCGGCGATCGGCCAGACCAACATCAAGCGCCTGATGGCCTATTCATCGATCGGCCACATGGGCTTCGCGCTGGTCGGACTCGCCGCCAACACCGCGGACGGCGTCAAGGGCGTCGCCATCTACATGGCGATCTATCTCGTCACCACGCTCGGCGTCTTCGCGGTCATCCTGGGCATGCGCCGGCAGGGCAGGCAGGTCGAGACAATCGCCGATCTCGCCGGGCTCTCCCGCACGAACGGCTGGATGGCCTTCCTCATGGCCATGCTGATGTTCTCGCTGTCGGGCATTCCGCCGCTCGCCGGCTTCTTCGCGAAATATTACGCCTTCCTCGCCGCCGTGCAGGCGGGCCTCACGCCGCTCGCCGTCATCGGCGTCCTGCTGTCGACCGTCGCGGCCTTCTATTATCTGCGCATCGTCAAGATCATGTATTTCGACGATCCGGCGCCCGCGTTCGACGTCGCGCCCTTCGCGGTGCGCGCGGTGATGGTGGTCTCGACCGCGCTCGTCTTCCTGTTCTGGGTCTACCCGGCGCCGCTCGTCACAGCCGCCGCCAACGCCGCGAAGGCGTTCGCGTTCTGAGGCGCCGTCTTTGCGAGCGCAGCGAATCCATCCCCCGCTCCAGACAGGCGCGCGGAAATTGATTGCTTCGTCGCTCCGCTCCTCGCAATGACGGCTGAGCGCATGCGCCTCGGCCCCGCAGCCGCCGCACGAGGCTATCGCCTCAATTATCTCGACAGCGTCGGCTCCACCAACGCGGTCGCCCTCATGCGCGCGCGCGAGCAGGGCGAGCGCGGGCCGCTGTGGATCGTCGGCGGCGAGCAAACGGCGGGGCGCGGCCGCATGGGCAGGCAATGGTCGTCGCCGCAAGGCAATCTTTATGCGAGCCTGCTGCTGACCAATCCCTGTCCAACAGAGAAAGCGCCGGAACTCGGTTTCGTCGCCGGCGTGGCTCTGGCGGAAGCCGCCAACGTCATCGTTGGCGCACGCGAAAACCTCGGCCTCAAATGGCCGAACGACCTGCTCTGCGACGGCGCGAAGCTTTCGGGAATGCTGCTGGAAGCGACACGCCTCGGCGATGGCGTGCTCGCCACCGTCATCGGCATCGGCGTCAACTGCCGCTCGCATCCGGACTTGCCGAATTACGCCACGACGGACCTTGAAACCATCCGGCCCGGCGCGGGCGATCCCGTCGCGTTGTTCGCGGCGCTGTCCGACGCGATGGCGCGCGCGCTCGAACTCTGGTCGCGCGGCGAGAACTTCGCCGCCATCCGGGAAAGATGGCTCGCCGCCTGCCTCGGCCGCGGCGGCCCCGTCAAGGTTGCGCTCGGCGAACGCACGATCGAGGGTGTTTTCGACACGATCGATCCGCATGGGCGCCTGATCGTCTTGACGGCGGACGGCCCGGCCTTCATTGACGCGGGCGACGTCCTGCTCGGCCCTGCCGCTCGGGCCAGTCTGCGCGGAAAGGGCTGAATTGACGCATTCCCGGGAAGAGCTGGTTTTTGTCGCGCTCGGCGGTATCGGCGAAATCGGCCGCAACGCCGCGCTCTACGGTTTCGGCGCGCCGGGCCGCCGCAAGTGGATCATGGTCGATTGCGGCCTGTCCTTCGCCGGCCCCGACCTGCCGGGCATCGACCTCGTCTTTCCCGACGTCTCTTTCATCGACAAGATACGCAAGGATCTTCTCGGCCTCGTTATCACCCACGCGCACGAGGATCATATCGGCGCCATTGCCGCGCTCTGGCCGAAGCTCGGTTGCAAGGTCTATGCGACGCGCTTCGCCATCGGGCTGCTGGAGGCCCGGCGCCTTGGCGAACCCGGCGCGCCCAAGGTGGACCTGATCGAATTTCGGCAAGGCGGCCGTTTCACGCTCGGGCCGTTCGACATCGAGCCAGTGGCCATGTCGCACTCTATCCCCGAGAGTTGCGCGCTGGTGCTGCGCACGCCGGCCGGCAATATCGTCCACACCGGCGACTGGAAGCTCGATCCCGAACCGGGCGTCGGGCAGCCGACCGACGAGGCGCGGCTCAAGGCGGTCGGCGAAGAGGGCGTCGACGTCCTCATCTGCGATTCCACAAATATTGTGCGCGAAGGCTACAGCCCATCTGAAGGCGAGGTCGCGCGCACCTTGCGCGAGATCGTCGGCAAGGCCACGGGCCGCGTCGTCGTCACCACCTTCGCCTCCAATCTCGCCCGCGTGAAAGCGGTGGCGCTGGCGGCCGAAGCCGCCGGCCGTTCCGTCATCGTCGTCGGCCGCTCCCTCGAACGCGTGATCGAGGTCGGCCGCGACTGCGGCTATCTCGACGGCGTCAAACCGTTTCTCGGTCCGCAATCCTATTCGGACCTGCCGCGCGACAAGGTCGTCGTCATCGCCACCGGCAGCCAGGGCGAGCAGCGCGCCGCCATGGCGCGCATCGGCGCGCGCGAGCATCCCTCGATCAAGCTCGCCAGCGGCGACACCGTGATCTTTTCCTCGCGCACCATCCCCGGAAACGAGCGCGAGGTGAACGCCATCATCAACGGCCTGATCGACCAGGGGCTGGAGGTGATTACCGACCGGCTTGCTCTGGTGCATTGCTCCGGCCACCCGCGCCGCGGCGAGGTCGGCAGGCTCTATCAGCTGCTCAAGCCCAACGCGCTTATCCCCGTCCACGGCGAGGCGTTGCACCTCTCCGAACACGCGGCCTTCGCCAGGGCCGAAGGCATAGAACACGTCCTCTCGCCGCGCGACGGCGATCTGGTCGTGCTCGCGCCCGGCGCGCCTGCTGTCATCGGACAGGTTCCCGTCGGCCGCGTGGTCGAGGACGGGGCGGTGCTGATGTCCGCCAACGACGAAGCCATCGCCCAGCGCGCGCGCCTCGCCTTCGCAGGCGTTGTCTCCATCGCGCTGGCGCTGACCGCGAAGGGCGAACTCGCCGGCGATCCCGATGTTGTCATGTCCGGCATTCCCGAGCGCGACCGCAACGGCGCGATGATGGACGCCGTAGTCGACGAAACGATATTCTCGACGCTCGACGGCCTGTCGCGGCCCAAGCGCCGCGACGCCGACGCCGTCGCCAATGCCGTCGAGCGCGCCGTGCGCAGCGCGCTCGGCCAGGCCTGGGGCAAGCGGCCCCAGGTGCACGTTCTCGTTATCGAAGTCTGAAACCCGGAGCAAGCCATGATCGGTCGCCTCAACCACGTCGCCATCGCGGTCAAGGATCTCGAAAAATCGGCCGCCCTCTACCGCGACACGCTCGGCGCCAAAGTGTCGGCGCCGCAGCCCGAGCCCAACCACGGCGTCACGGTGGTCTTCATCGAACTGCCCAACACCAAGATCGAACTGCTCGAGCCCCTCGGCGCGGATTCGCCGATCGGGAAGTTCCTTGAGAAGAACCCGGACGGCGGCATGCACCATGTCTGCTACGAGGTCGACGACATTCTGGTCGCGCGCGACCATCTCAAGGCCAAGGGCGCCCGCGTGCTCGGCGACGGCAATCCCAAGATCGGCGCGCACGGCAAGCCCGTGCTGTTCCTGCATCCGAAAGACTTCAACGGCACGCTGGTCGAGATCGAGCAGGTTTGACGCGGTCGCAGGCGCGCCGACATGGCGCTTCCCGTCCCCATCCCGATGGCGATCGCGATCTACCTCACCATGTGGTGGATCGTGCTCTTCGCGATCCTGCCGCTCGGCGTGCGCTCGCAGCACGAGAACGAGGAAGGCCGCCTCCAGGGCACAGACCCGGGCGCCCCGATCGCCCCGAAACTGTTGATGAAGGCGGGGCTGACCACGCTGGCCTCGGCCGTGCTGTTCGCCGCCCTGATGGCCTATATCGCCTGGCAGGGTTGACCCTGACGGCCCCCGGGGCTACTCCCGGGGCGCCCGCAAGGGAGCGCGTAGCTCAGTCGGTAGAGCATCTGACTTTTAATCAGAGGGTCCTGGGTTCGAGTCCCAGCGCGCTCACCATCGTCTCGCACGGGCCCGCCTGGCGCCGTTCGCCCTTGCAGATATCCGGCGACGAGGGCCTGTCCGCGATGGCTGACCGATTTCATGCACGTTGACGCGCGACTTCTGGCGGCGGCTATGACTGTCGTCCCGGTTTTCGCGCTGATTGCGGCGGGTTTCGCCGCGGTGAAGCTCAAATTCATCTCCGAGGGCGCCCACAGGGGCATTTCCGAATTCGCTTTCAGCGTCGCCATTCCCGCGCTGCTGTTTCGCACCATCGTCATCGCTGATTTTCCCGCGGCCAGCGCGTTTGAAATCTGGGCGGCCTATTATGGTTCGGTCGCGCTCGCCTGGATTGGCGTTGCGCTGGTTTCGCGCTTGGGCAAGGCCGACAGCGCGCGCGACGGGGCGGTGCTCGCTGTCGGTTCGGTCTACGGCAATCTCGCCATGCTCGGCCTGCCGCTCACGCTGTCCGCGCTGGGGAACGAGGCGGCGGGGCCGATGGCGCTCATTCTGGCGATCAACAACCCTCTTCTTTGGCTCGGCGGCATGTTGCAGATCGCATGGTCCGAACGTCAGGCCGCGGATACGACCGCATCGCTGGTCGTTCCCCTGTTCTCGCAGCTCGCGCGCAACCCCATCATGATCGCCATCGTGTGCGGCTTCCTTTGGCGGTTTACCGGGGCCGGCCTGCATCCCGTCGCCGACAAGACGATCAATCTTCTCGGTCAGGCCGGGTCGCCCACGGCGCTGGTCGCGCTCGGCATAAGCCTGGTGCGGTTCACCACCAATGGCCAGAAGATGCAGATCGCGCTGATGTGCGCGGTCAAACTGCTGGCCATGCCTGCGCTCGCGTGGGGGCTGGCGGTCCATGTGTTCAAGCTGCCGCATATCGCGGTCGGCGTCGTCGTCATGTTCGCCGCCATGCCGGCCGGCGCCAACGCCTATCTGTTCGCGGTTCAATACCGGCGCCTGGAGAATTCCGTGTCGGGCGCGGTCGCCCTCGGCTCGATTTTCGCGGCCCTCACGATACCGTTGGTTATCTTCCTGATCGACCGCAGCTAGAGATCCAGTCCGTCGCGCATGCCGGAGGCGTGGCCCGTCAGAGTCCGAGCGCCGCGCCGTCCGAACGTGGATCGGTCGCGCCTTCGAAGACGCCGTCTGCGGAGCGCACGACCGCGCCGGCGTGCCCCATTGCGCTCGAGTAGGGCTGGACGAGTTCGACGTCGTGGCCGGCGACGCGCAAGGAATCGATCAGCCCCGGATCGAAGCGGCTCTCGAGCTTGAGCGACACGCTGCCCTCGCCCCAGGTTTTGCCGAGCAGCCAGCGCGGCGCGGTGATCGCTGCCTGCAAGTCCTGCCCGAACATGGCGTACCGGCTGAACAGCGCGGATTGGGTCTGCGGCTGGCCTTCGCCGCCCATCGTGCCGTAGACCATCGTGCGGCCATCCCCGAACGTCGCCATTGCGGGGTTGAGCGTATGGAAAGGCTTGCGGCCGGGCGCAAGCCTTCGCGCTTCAATCGACGTCGCGCCGATTGCGAAACTTGCGCCCCGGTTCTGCCAGACGATTCCCGTGTCTTCGAGCACACAGCCGGAGCCGTACTCGAAATAGATGCTCTGGATGTAGCTGACCGAGACTCCATTGCCGTCGATGGCGCCGAGCCAGACCGTGTCGCCGACGGAAGCCGGCTGAGGCCAGGGCAGGGCGCGCGCGCGATCTATGCGCGCCGCCAGTTCGTCCAGACACGCCGGCGTGAGGAATTCGGCGGGGTCTGCGGTCATCGACGCGGGATCGCCGATATGGGCGTCGCGCACGAGAAACGCCTGCTTGGCCGCTTCCACGAGACCGTGCACATGGTCGAACGTCTCGGCGGCCTGCACGCCGAGCCTGTCGAACAGCGCGAGTATCATCAACGACGCGAGCCCTTGCGTCGGCGGCGGAAAGTTGAAGAGACGCGCGCCGCGCACGTCGACGGAAAGCGGCGTGCGGCGTTGCGCCCGATGGCGCGCCAGATCGTCGGCGCCGACCGGTGCGCCGATGCGCGCGAGGTCGGCGGCTATGTCTCTGGCCAGCGCGCCGTCGTAGAAATCCCGTGCGCCGAAATCGCCGATGCGCTTCAGCGTCCGGGCAAGCGCGGGAAGGCGCATATGCGAGCCCGCGGCGGGCGCGGCGCCCTGCGCAAGATATACAGGAGCAAACCCCGGCGCGGCGGCTAACTCCGTCGCCTTGGCCGCCGTCGTCTCTTCCTGGCTCGTGGTGACCTCGAACCCGTTCTGCGCATGAAAGACCGCGTCTTCCATCAGCCGCGACATTGGCAGCCTGCCGCCCAATTCCCCGCCGAGCTTCAGGGCTTCTCCCCAGCCGGACACTGCGCCCGCGACGGTATTTGCGGCGAAGGGGCCGCGCTGCGGCACGGCGAGCATGCCGCGCGACACGTAAAACGTCTCGGCGGCGGCGCCGCCGGCCGCGCCGCAGGCGTCGATCGCGACCGGCGCCGCGCCATCCTTCGATATGAGCCAGAATCCGTCGCCGCCGATCGCCGTCATGTGCGGATAGACGACAGCAAGGCACGCTCCCATGGCGATCGTCGCCTCTATCGCGCCGCCGCCCTCGCGCAGGACGCGCAAGCCCGCCTCGCTCGCCAGGCGATGGGGCGAAGTAACCATTCCGCGTGTGGACCGCACTGTCGACAGCATGGCGAAAAAACCCCTCCTGCCTTCGCTGGCGCATTCGCGCCATGGAAGCACAACCGCGTGGCGCATCAAACGAGGATAGCATCGACCGCCGCCGCCAGATCGTCGGCGACGAAAGTGGGCGCCCGTTTCAGCGCCGTCTCGTGACCGGCGCGATATTTGCCGGTCCTGACCAGAACGCCCGCCAGTCCCGCCGCCATCGCGCCGCCGACGTCGGCTTCGACATCGTCGCCGATCATCGCGATGTCGTCCGGCGAAAGCCCGAGCCCGGCGACGGCCGCGGCAAAGAAATCGCGCGCGGGCTTGCCGAACACCGTCGCCTTGCGCCGCGTCGCAAATTCCAGCGCGGCGACGAACGGGCCGGCGTCGAGGCTGAGTTCTCCATCGCCATCCTGGAACGCGCGGTTCGTCGCCAGCGCGAGAAAATCCGCGCCGTGCATCAGCTTTCGGAATGCGGCGTTCATCTGCGCATAGGTAAAATGTTCGCCGGCGTCGCCGACGATCACGGCGGCGCGGCCATCGCTCGGCAGGCCCGCGAAATCTTCCGCCAGATCGGGATGCGTCACCAGAAACGGCGACAGGGCGCGCGCCGCGCAATAGGGAGCGACAAGCGCGGCTGGCGTATAGATATGCGCGGGCGCGACATCGAGGCCCAGCGCCGCGAGATCGGCGGCGACGCGGCGACGCGGCCGCCGCGTCGTGTTTGTGATGAAGCGATAGGGCAGGCTGGCGCGGCGAAGGCGTCCAAGCGCCTCGCGCGAACCGGGTACGAGCGCGCCGCCGATCGTGACGACGCCGTCGAGATCGATCAGAACGCCTTTCACATCTCGCAGCGAATCCCGCTCGATGGCCATGCGATGCTCCAGCCGTGCAGCTGGCCCCATCAAAGCAAATATCAAGCCATGGCGGCGGAAATCCGCGCAGCTTGCGCGCGAAATGCGCTCGGCGTCAGGCCTGTCCACGCGCGAAAGGCGCGCGAGAAACTCTTCTCGTTTCGGAAGCCTGCCGCGTGAGCAACGCGCTTGATCGACATGCGTCCGCGCGCCAGCGCGCGCCGGGCGATCTCGACGCGCGCCTCTTCCTTCAATTCGCGCAGCGACGCGCCCTCTCTCGCGAGCTGGCGGTGCAGCGTGCGGGTCGAAAGCGCCAGCGCGCCGGCGACATCTTCGGCAGTCGCGAAAGGCGTCTTGGCGTCGCGCAGCAATTTGCGCACGCGTTCGACCAGCAGGCGGTCGCGGCGATAGGGCAGCACCGTGAGCGGCAGCGCCCGTTGCAGCATGTTGTCGAGATCGGCTTCATCGCGTTGCAGCGGAAGGGCCAGGTAGCGCGCATCGAAAACGATCGTCGCGCGGGGCGCGCCGAAGACCAGATCCTTGCAAAAGATCGTGGGGTAAACCGAAACGTGCGGCGGCTGCGGAAAGGGAAACTCCGCGCGCGTCAGCGCGATCTTCGAATCGATCGACCAGCAGGTGAAGCCGAGCACATAGCGCATCAGCGTGACGAGACAGAATTCGCGATAGGCGCCGAGCTCGAGGCGCTCTTCGATCGACCAGCACGCGAGGCCATTCTCGACGTCGAGCGAGAACAGAATGTCTTCGGTGAGAATGCGGTGATGACGCCGCCACCGTCGCAGCGCGAGCTCGAGCGACCCGCGCGTGAGCGAAGCGCGGCACAGCATGCCATAGGCGCCCCAGGGCAGCGGCCGGGAGAACCAGCCCAGCGCCTCGTCGTCGAGCTCGCGCATTGCCGCTTCAGCGAAAATCTCGAATTGCGCGGCCGTGACCCGCGCATTCCGACGGGCCAGCTCGCTTGGCGGAATATGTGCCTTCCGCAAGGGTTCGGATGGATCGAGCCCGCGATCGCGATAGGCGCGTAACGTCGCATTTACAAATGAAATTGGTGTGAGTGCGCGGTCCGACGCAGCGAGAAAAGGCAAGGGGCGGCGAGAATTCATTCGACGCCAGTCTCGCAATATTTGGCGGAAAATGCAACTTATTGGGCGGCGCTGGCGCCGCTGCGCGAATAGGGTCATCCTCAATATCGGGAGGAAACCATGAACATTCCGGGCATCGACCTCGGCCTCAGCGAGGACATCCGCATGCTGCGCGACACCGTGCAGTCCTTTGCAGCGGCGGAGATCGCGCCGCGCGCTGCGTCGATCGACAAGGACAACGAATTTCCGGCCGATCTCTGGAAGAAGTTCGGCGACCTCGGCCTGCTCGGCATGACCGCGCCGGAGGAATACGGCGGCTCGAACATGGGCTATCTCGCTCATATCGTCGCCATGGAGGAGATTTCGCGCGCCTCGGCCTCGGTCGGCCTGTCCTACGGCGCGCATTCCAACCTGTGCGTGAACCAGTTGCGTCGCAACGGCACGGAGGCGCAGCGCAAGAAATATCTGCCGAAACTGATCTCCGGCGAACATGTCGGCGCGCTCGCGATGTCGGAACCCGGCGCCGGCTCCGATGTCGTGTCGATGCGCTTGCGCGCCGACAAGAAGGGCGACCGCTACATCCTCAACGGTTCGAAAATGTGGATCACCAATGGCGGCGACGCCGATACGCTGGTCGTCTACGCCAAGACCGATCTCGACGCGGGTCCGCGCGGCATGACCGCCTTTATCATCGAAAAAGGCTTCAAAGGCTTTTCGCATGGCCCGCATCTCGACAAGCTCGGCATGCGCGGCTCCAACACTTATCCCTTGTTCTTCGACAATTGCGAAGTGCCGGAAGAGAACGTGCTCGGCAAGGTGGGCGAGGGCGTGAAGGTGCTGATGTCCGGCCTCGACTACGAGCGCACGGTGCTCTCGGGCGGGCCGCTCGGCATCATGGCCGCCTGCATGGATGTGACTGTGCCCTACATGCACGAGCGCAAGCAGTTCGGTCAGCCGATCGGCGACTTCCAGCTCATGCAGGGCAAAATCGCCGACATGTATTCGACCTGGCAGGCGACACGCGCCTATGTCTATGCGGTCGGCCGCGCCTGCGACACGGCGGACCACGCGCGCACGCTGCGCAAGGACGCCGCCGGCGCCATTCTCTATTCCGCCGAAAAGGCGACATGGATGGCCGGCGAGACGATCCAGGCGCTGGGTGGCGTCGGTTACACCAGCGAATTTCCGGCCGGCCGATTGTGGCGCGATGCGAAGCTCTACGAGATCGGCGCCGGCACGAGCGAAATCCGCCGTATGTTGATCGGCCGCGAACTGATGGCCGAAACGAAGTAAGCAACGAACTGACCCGTCATTGCGAGGAGCGCAAGCGACGAAGCAATCCATCTCTCTACCTGGACCTGTCCCCCGGAGATCGATTGCTTCGCTGCGCTCACAATGACGACAAGAAAATTGGAAACGCCCGATGCAAGCGCTGAAATCCAACGTCAACACGCGGTCCGACGAGTTCAAGGCGAATGCCGCCGCCATGCGTGGGCTCGTCGACGATCTCCGCGACAAGTTTGCGACCGTCGCGGCCGGTGGCGGCGCGGAAGCCTGCAAGCGGCACGTCTCGCGCGGAAAACTGTTGCCGCGTGAGCGCGTCGATCATCTCGTCGATCCCGGTGCGCCTTTTCTCGAGGTGGGTCAGCTTGCCGCCTACGGCATGTACGACAACGACGCGCCGTCCGCCGGCGTCATCACCGGCGTCGGCCGCGTGCAGGGCGTCGAATGCATGATCGTCGCCAATGACGCGACGGTGAAGGGCGGCACCTACTACCCGATGACGGTGAAGAAGCATCTGCGCGCGCAGGAGATCGCCGAGCAGAATAATCTGCCGTGCATCTATCTTGTGGACTCTGGCGGCGCGTTTCTGCCGCGCCAGGACGAGGTGTTTCCCGACCGCGAACATTTCGGCCGCATCTTCTTCAATCAAGCGAACATGTCCGCCAAGGGCATTCCGCAGATCGCCGTCGTCATGGGCTCCTGCACGGCGGGCGGCGCCTACGTGCCCGCCATGTCCGACGAGAGCGTGATCGTGCGCAACCAGGGCACGATCTTTCTCGGCGGCCCGCCGTTGGTGAAGGCCGCGACCGGCGAAATCGTCAGCGCCGAAGACCTCGGCGGCGCCGACGTGCATACGCGCATCTCCGGGGTCTGCGATCATTTTGCGGAGAACGATGCGCATGCTTTGTTCATCGCGCGCCGCATCGTCTCCAATCTCAACCGTCCGAAGTCGGTCGGCCTGAAAATCGGCGCCGGCGACGAGCCGCTCTACGACCCTTCGGAACTCTATGGCGTGATCCCGACCGATACACGCAAGCCTTACGACGTGCGCGAGGTGATCGCGCGGGTGGTCGACGGTTCGCGCTTCGACGAGTTCAAGGCGCGCTATGGCGCGACGTTGGTCACCGGCTTCGCCGAACTCTACGGATACCCGGTCGGCATCGTCGCCAACAACGGAATCCTGTTCTCCGAAAGCGCGCAGAAGGGCGCGCATTTCATCGAACTCTGTGCGCAGCGCGGCATTCCGCTGATCTTCCTGCAGAACATCACCGGCTTCATGGTCGGCCGCAAATATGAGAACGCCGGCATCGCCAAGGATGGCGCCAAGATGGTGACGGCGGTCGCGACCGCGCAGGTGCCCAAACTGACGCTCATTCTCGGCGGCTCGTTCGGCGCTGGCAATTACGGCATGTGTGGCCGCGCCTATTCGCCGCGCTTCATGTGGATGTGGCCCAATGCGCGCGTTTCGGTCATGGGCGGCGAGCAGGCTGCGAGCGTCCTCGCCACCGTGCGCCGCGACGGCATCGAGGCCAAGGGCGGCGCGTGGTCGAAGGAGGACGAAGAAAAATTCAAGGCGCCGATCCGCGATCAGTACGAGGCGCAGGGCCATCCCTATTACGCGACCGCGCGGCTCTGGGACGACGGCGTCTTCGACCCCGCCGACACGCGCCGCGTGCTCGGCCTCTCGCTCTCGGCCTCGCTCAACGCGCCGATCCAGCCGACCAAGTTCGGCCTGTTCAGGATGTAGCGCCTCTCCCTCTCCCCGCTTGCGGGGAGAGGGTAGGGTGAGGGGCCAAACGACTGGGCCACCTGGTGCGGCGCGGGGGGGGGGGGGGGGGGGGGG
>JASGFP010000068.1:0-21598 GCA_047605445.1 Rhodoblastus sp. | reverse complement strand
TTCCCGTCGCGCGCGGGCCCGATCCCGCCGGGCCGTCAGCGGCGCCCGGCGCGCGACGGGAATGGCCGATGGCGGCGTCGGCATGTTGACCGGCCGCCACGCGCCGCCGGGCAGGGCCGCCACCGGCTGGCCCTTCAGCGCCGCGCGCATGAACTTGCTCCACACGTCCACCGGCAGATTGCCGCCCGAGGCGTGCTTGGTGGGCGAGGAATCGTCGTTGCCGAGCCACACGCCCGCCACCAGCGCGCTCGTGTAGCCGACGAACCAGGCGTCGCGGAAATCCTGGCTTGTTCCGGTCTTGCCGGCCGCCTGCCAGCCCGGCAGCGAGGCCTTTTTCGCCGTGCCCGTCTGGAGGGTCTCCTCCATCATCGTGTTCATCATCGCCACATATTGCGGCTCGATCAGCCGACCGTTGGACGAGCCGCGCCGCTGGTAGAGCAGCCGTCCGTCGGCGGTGCGCACGCGGGTGATGATGTGCGGCTGCACGCCGATGCCGCCATTGGCGAAGGGCGCATAGGCCGTCACCAGTTCGAGCGGCGTCACCTCGCTGGTGCCGAGCGCGATCGAGGCGTTGGGCTGCAGCTCCGACTGAACGCCGAGGCGGTGGGCGGTCGCGACGACGGCCTTCGGCCCGACCTCGAGCCCCAGCCGCACGGCGACCGTATTCAGGGACAGCGCCAGCGCGTTGGTGAGGGTCACCGGCCCGAAATATTCGCGGCTGTAATTCTCCGGCCGCCAGCCCTTCACATTGATGGGCGCATCGTCGCGCACCGTTTCGGGCGTGAGCCCGCGCTCGAGCGCGGTCAGATAGACGAAGGGCTTGAATGACGAACCCGGCTGGCGCTTGGCGGCGACGGCGCGGTTGAACTGGCTCTCCGCGTAATTGCGCCCGCCAACCAGCGCGCGGATTGCGCCGTTGGGATCGAGCGCGACGAGCGCGCCCTGGCTCACGCCGAATTTCGCGCCCTTCTTGTCGAGCTCTTCCGTCAGCGCCTGTTCGCCCGCCTTCTGCATCTCGCCAGAGAGCGTGGTCGTGACGACGATGTCCTCGTCGATCGCGCCGACGGTGTCGTTGAGCGCGTCCATCACATAATCGGCGGCGTAATTGATCGAGCCGCCGCCGCTGTCGCGCTGGGCTGCGGCCGGCCGCGCCAGCGCCACTTTCGCCATCGCCTCGGTGATGTGGCCTTCCTGCGCCATAGCCGTGATGACCTGAGCGGCGCGTTCCGCCGCGCCCTCCGGATTGCGGTTGGGCGCGAGCTTGGTCGGCGCCTTCATCAGGCCTGCGAGCACGGCCGCCTCGCCCAGCGTCGCCTGCCGCGCGCTATGGCCGAAATAGCGCTGGCTCGCCGCCTCCACGCCATAGGCGCCGGAGCCGAAATAGACGCGGTTGAGATAGAGTTCGAGGATCTGGTCCTTCGAATAGCGCCGCTCGAGCCACAGCGCGAGGATCGCCTCCTGGATCTTGCGGCTGAAGGTGCGCTCCTGCGTCAGGAACAGGTTTTTCGCGAGCTGCTGCGTCAGCGTCGAGCCGCCCTGCATGCCGCCGCCGCGCCGCAGGACGTTGGAAACCAGAGCGCGGCCGATGCCCATCGGGTCGATGCCCCAATGCGCATAGAAGCGCCGGTCCTCGATGGCGATGAAGGCCTTGGGCAGGTAGGGCGGCAGCTCCGCGAGCCGGATGGCGGGCCCGCCCGTGTCGCCGCGATTGGCGAGCACGTCGCCGTCGATGCCGAGGATCGCGATGTTCGGCGGCCGTTTCGGCACGGCGAGCTGGTCGATCGCCGGCAGTTGCGCGGCGTAATAGGCGAACACGCCCGCGGTCCCGATCGCGCCCCAGACGCCGAGAACCAGAACCCAATAGACGAACTGGCCGACGAGCGAGCGCGAGCGGCGGCGATTGCGGGATTTGCCGCGCGAAGTCCCGCTATCGCCTTTCTTGCGGCTCACGGATGTCTCCCGTGGATCGGCGCGCAGGTCGCCGTCGGTGTTCAGGCGCGGTTCGCGGCGGCCGTCGGGCGCGCGCTTGGCCTTTCGCGCGCCGGAAATCCGGTCGTCGGGCGCAGCGCGCAAGCCCTCGCCGCGCGGATCGTCGAAGCCGGGTTCCCGACGTTCGCCGCGCGTCGGTTTCTTGCCCGATCCGCCCAAGCCCCACATATCCGTCCTTCGCCTTGTCGAGACGGCGTTGATGAGGAGTAACGAAGGCGGATTAAGGGCCGGTTAAGTGTTGGGGCCTGCGCAAAACGCGACTATTCGTCGCCAAGCGTCAGATCGACCATGATCTCGCCGGCGAGTTTTTCCAGCGTGCCCTTGAGTTCGGCCAGCGACAGAGCATCCGGCAGGCCGACGCGGATGTTGGCGCGGAACAATTCGCCGCCGGTGAAGGCCGCGCTTTCGACGCCGCTGGAAAATTCCTCGATGTTCGCGCCGAGCGTCATCAGCGTCTGCGTGAGATCGCGGACGATGCCGGGCCGCTCGTTGCCGACGATCTCGATGTCGATGTGGCGGCCGTGCGCGGAAGGGGCCGCCTGCGCCGCGCCGCGTTCGACGGCGACTTTCAGTCCTGCGCTTTCCAGCGCGCGTAGCGCATCCGTCAGCACGCCGGCGTTTTCGTCCGGCGCCTCGATCAGCACGATGCCGGCGAATTTTCCGGCGAGCCGCGCCAGCCGGCTTTCGAGCCATGTGCCGCCATGCGCCGCAACCGCCGCCGAGGCCGCATTGACGAGGCCGGGCTTGTCGTCGCCGATCAACGTCAGGACCATGGGCGTCATTGGAAATCTCCGGGTTCGGGCGGCGATCCTGACCGGCGCCGCCGCAATTGGCAAACGGTCCCTCGAGGGACTCCCCGTTTGCGAAAATCCCCTATAGTTTATCGCTAAACAACAAGGGAGGCGGACCGTGGAGGAATATGACTTTCTCGTTCTGGGCGGCGGTTCGGGCGGCTGCGCGGTTGCGGGCCGGCTGAGCGAAGACCCGCAAACCAGCGTCGCGCTGTTCGAGGCCGGCGACGACGGCAAGAACTGGATGATCTGGACGCCGCTCGCCGCCGCCGCGATCCTGCCGCGCAAGATCCGCAACTGGGCTTACGAGACGACGCCGCAGAAGGGCCTTGGCGGACGCCGCGGCTATCAGCCGCGCGGCAAGACGCTCGGCGGCTCCTCCGGCATCAACGCCATGGTCTATATCCGTGGCCACGCCTGGGATTACGATCACTGGGCTTCGCTGGGCAACGCCGGCTGGTCCTATGCGGACGTGCTGCCCTATTTCAGGAAGTCGGAAAACAACGAGACGCACGCTGACGGCTTTCACGGCAAGGGCGGTCCGCTCAACGTCGCGGAACTGCGCACCGGCAATCCGTTCCAGCAGAAATTTCTCGACGCGGTCAGCGAATGCCAATTGCCGCTCACCGCCGATTTCAACGGCGCGCAACAGGAAGGCTGCGGCGTCTATCAGGTGACGCAGATCAACGGTGAGCGCTGCAGCGCCGCGCGCGCCTATATCCATCCCTGGATCGGCAAGCGGCCAAACCTTTCGGTGCAGACCGGCGCGCAGATTCGCAAGATCCTGTTTGACGGCAAGCGCGCTGTCGGCGCGGAAATCAGCATCGGCGGCCAGACCAAGACCGTGCGCGCGCGCCGCGAGATCATTCTCGCCGGCGGCGCCTTCGGCAGCCCGCAGATGCTGATGCTGTCGGGCGTCGGCGATGCCGCCGCGCTGCAGAAGGTCGGCGTGACGCCGGTCCACGACCTGCCCGGCGTCGGCGCCAATCTGCAGGATCATCCGGACGCAATCCTCAACTACCGCACCAATTCGCTCGACACCGTCGGCTACAGCCTGCGCGGCGCATGGAAGATGATCGGCGAAATCGCGCGCTACCGGCGCGAGCGCACGGGAACGGTATCGACGAATTTCGCCGAGGCCGGCGGCTTCCTGAAGACACGGCCCGATCTCGACATTCCCGACGTGCAATTGCATTTCGTCGTCGCCACCGTCGACGATCATGCGCGAAAAATGCATCTGGGCCACGGCTTCTCCTGCCACGTCTGCCTGCTGCGGCCCAAGAGCCGCGGGGCCGTGACGCTCGAGAGCGCCGATCCGTCGGCTGCGCCGCTGATCGATCCGAATTTTCTCGGCGAATCGGACGATCTCGAAGCCATGGTCGCGGGCTTCAAGCTGACGCGGCGCATCATGGAGGCGCCCGCGCTCAAGTCGCAGGCGACCGACGAAATGTTCAGCAAGGGCGTCGAGAGCGACGACGATATCCGCGATTTCCTGCGCCGGCGCGTCGATACGGTCTATCACCCTGTCGGCACCTGCATGATGGGGCCGGACGCCAAGACCGCCGTGGTCGATGCGCAATTGCGTGTGCATGGGCTGGACGGCCTGCGTGTCGTCGACGCCTCCATCATGCCGACGCTGATCGGCGGCAACACCAATGCCGCGACGATCATGATCGGCGAAAAGGCGGCGGACATGATCCGGGCGGCTTGAGCCCGGCTTGTATATGGCGGGCGCACTTGCCGGCCTGTCACGCCTCCGTCATGAATATGTCACGGACCTGCAGAGGGCGGCCGCTAGAAGCCGCCCCGTGAGATTTTAGGGAGTTCGACATGAAACGCTTCGCCTTCGCTGCAGCGCTGTTCGCCAGCGCGAGCCTGCCTGCATACGCGGCCACGGAAATCCAGTGGTGGCACGCCATGACGGGCGCCAACAACGATCTCATCGTCAAGCTCGCGAACGATTTCAACGCGACGCAGGCCGACTACAAGGTGACGCCCGTCTACAAGGGCGGCTACGCCGACACGATGAATGCCGGCATCGCCGCCTTCCGCGCCGGTCAGGCGCCGCACATTCTTCAGGTGTTCGAGGTTGGCACGGCCACGATGATGGCAGCCAAGGGCGCGGTGAAGCCGGTCTACCAGCTGATGGCCGAGTCCGGCGAGAATTTCGACCCGAAGGCCTATCTGCCGACCATCACCGGCTACTACTCGACGCTGAAGGGCGAGATGCTTTCCTTCCCGTTCAATTCGTCGAGCATGGTCATGTGGCTCAATCTCGACGCGCTGAAAAAGGCCGGCGTCGAGCAGGACGGTCTAAAGACATGGCCTGGCGTGTTCGAGGCGGCGAAAAAGCTGCATGCGACATCGCCGACCTGCGGTTTTTCCAACGCCTGGGCCTCCTGGGCGCTGATCGAGCAATTCTCCGCCTGGCACAATGTGCCGATCGGCTCCAAGGCCAACGGGCTCGACGGTTTCGACACCAAGCTCGAGTTCAACACGCCGCTGCACGAAAAGCTGCTGTCGGCGCTGGCCGAACTGCAGAAAGACAAGACCTACGATTATTCCGGCCGCGCCAATTCGGGCGAAGGCCGCTTCACCTCGGGCGAATGCCCGATCTTCCTCACCTCGATCGGCTTCTACGGCAATGTGAAGGCCAATGCGAAATTCGCCTATACGGCGGCGGCCATGCCCTATTATCCCGACGTGAAGGGCGCGCCGCAGAATTCGATCATCGGCGGCGCCTCGCTGTGGGTGATGGGCGGCAAGAGCGCGGCCGAATACAAGGGCGTCGCGAAATTCCTGAGCTTCCTCTCAGAGACCGACCGCCAGATCGAACTGCACAAGAAGTCCGGCTATCTGCCGATCACCAAGGCGGCTTACGCCAAGGTGAAGGCGGAAGGCTTCTACAAGGAAAACCCGATCCTCGAGGTTCCGCTGCTCGAACTCACCAACAAGGAGCCGACCGACAATTCGCGCGGCCTGCGCTTCGGCAACATGGTGCAGATGCGCGACGTCTGGTCCGAGGAGATCGAGCAGGCGCTCGCCGGCAAGAAGACGGCGAAACAGGCGTTGGATTCCGCCGTCGAACGCGGCAACGCCATGCTGCGCCAGTTCGAACGCACGGCGGGCAAGTAGGCGTCCGCCGCAGCATCATGCCCGCGCTTGTCGCGGGCATCCACGCCATGAGGCGTCCCCAATGATGGAAAGTCTCGTGACCACTTCGCTTCGCTTTGCCGTCGTCGACGGCCATGCCATGCGATGATGGCCTGAAGCATGGAAAAGCGCGCGACCTTCTCGAACAGGTTTTTGCCCTATCTGCTGGTTGCGCCGCAGCTTGCGATCACGCTCGTCTTTTTCTACTGGCCCGCCTCGCAGGCGGTGAAGGAGAGCTTTTTTATCCAGGACGCCTTCGGCACGACGTCGAATTTCGTCGGCTTCGAGAATTACAAGGCCCTGTTCGCCGATCCCTATTATTTCCAGTCCATGGGCGTGACGGCGGTCTTCGCGATCGCCGTTACGCTCGCTTCGCTCTCGATTGCCTTGTTGCTGGCTGTTCAGGCCGATCGCGGCATTCGCGGCAAAACCGTCTACCAGACGTTGCTCGTTTGGCCCTACGCGGTCGCGCCTGCCGTCGCCGGCGTGATCTGGGTATTTCTGTTCCAGCCCTCGCTCGGCTATTTCGCACATCTCGTGCGCGCGCTCGGCGTCGACTGGAATCCGCTGCTCAACGGCGGGCAGGCGATGACGCTCATCGTCATCGCCGCGGTATGGAAGCAGATCAGCTACAATTTCCTGTTCTTCCTCGCGGGTCTGCAATCCATTCCCAAATCGCTGATCGAGGCCGCCGCCATCGACGGCGCGCGGCCGGCGCGCCGTTTCTGGACCATCGTCTTTCCGCTGCTCTCGCCGACAACCTTCTTTCTTGTCGTCGTCAACATCGTCTACGTCTTCTTCGACACGCTCGGCATCATCGACGCGGTGACCGGCGGCGGCCCGGCCAAGGCGACGGAGACGCTGGTCTACAAGGTCTTCTCGGACGGCCGCCTCGGCGGCGATCTCGGCGGCTCCAACGCGCAATCGGTGATCTTGATGATCATCGTCATCGCGCTGACCTCCATCCAGTTCCGCTATGTCGAACGCAAGGTGACGTACTGATGGGCGGGACGCGCTGATGGTCGAGAACCGCCCCTTCGGAAATATCGTCGCGCATCTCGTCCTCATCGCGGGCGTGATCGTGATTGTCTTCCCGGTCTACATGGCCTTTGTCGCCTCGACCTGGGACGCGGCGACCATCGCCAACGGCAAGCTCGGCCTTATGCCCGGCCCGCATCTGGTCGAGAACTACAGCCGCATCCTGTTCGAGGGCACCGGCCGCACGACCCGCGCGCATGTCGACGTCATGCTGCTCAATTCTTTCGTGTCGGCGATCATCATCGCAATCGGCAAGATCGCCATCTCGCTCATTTCCGCCTACGCCATCGTCTATTTCCGCTTTCCCTTCCGCATGGCCGCCTTCTGGCTGATCTTCCTCACGCTGATGTTCCCCGTCGAGGTGCGCATCTATCCGACCTACAAGATCGTCGCCGATCTCGGGATGCTCGACACCTACGCAGGCCTCTCCGTGCCGCTGATCGCGTCCGCCACCGCGACGCTGCTGTTCCGGCAGTTTTTCATGACGGTGCCCGACGAATTGCTGGAAGCCGCGAAGATCGACGCCGCTGGTCCAATCCGCTTTTTCAAGGACGTGCTGCTGCCGCTCTCGCGCACCAATATCGCGGCCTTGTTCGTCATTCTCTTCATCTACGGCTGGAATCAATATCTCTGGCCGCTGCTCATCACCACGCGCGACGACATGCAGACCATCGTCATCGGCATCAAGAAGATCGTCGCCGTGCAGGACGCGCTGACCGAATGGCAGCTTGCGATGGCGACCGCGATCCTCGCCATGCTGCCGCCGGTGCTGGTCGTGGTGCTGATGCAGAAACTGTTCGTCAAAGGCCTGGTCGAGACGGAGAAATAGGTTATGGCGAGCGTTCTCCTCGACCGGGTCGTCAAGACCTATCCCGGCGGCTTCACCGCCGTAAAAGGCGTCTCCTTCGCCGTGCCCGACGGCGGCTTGTGCGTGCTCGTCGGCCCGTCGGGCTGCGGCAAGTCCACGCTGCTGCGCATGATCGCGGGACTGGAGGCGATCTCGGACGGCGCGATCTCCATCGGCGAGCGCGTCGTCAACAAAGTCGAACCCATGGACCGCGACATCGCCATGGTGTTCCAGAATTACGCGCTCTATCCGCACATGAGCGTCTACGACAACATGGCCTACGGCCTGCGCAACCTGAAGACGCCCGAGCCGGAGATTCTTGCGCGCGTCAGCGAGGCGGCGAAAATTCTCGAACTGAACGACGACATGCTGAAGCGCAAGCCGCGCCAGCTTTCGGGCGGGCAGCGCCAGCGCGTCGCCATGGGCCGCGCCATCGTGCGCAAGCCGGCCGTCTTTCTGTTCGACGAGCCTCTGTCCAATCTCGACGCGAAACTGCGTGTGCAGATGCGCATCGAGATCCGCAAGCTGCAACGCCGCCTGAAAACGACATCGGTCTACGTGACGCACGACCAGCTCGAAGCCATGACGCTCGCCGACATGCTGGTGGTGATGAACGCCGGCAATGTCGAACAGGTCGGCGCCCCGCTCGAACTCTACGAGCGGCCGGCGAGCGTCTTCGTCGCGGGATTTCTCGGCTCGCCGCCGATGAATTTTCTCGATGGCGTTGTGGAGAAGCCCGGCCTCGTGCGCCTCGGCGGGGGCGGCGAACTCGCTTACGATCCCGCTCATTTCGGCCCGCCGCTCGGCGCCGAGGTGAAGGCGGGCGTGCGGCCGGAGCGCGTCGCCTTCTCGAAGGACGGAACGGGTTTGCCGTTCATGCAGGAGCTTGTCGAGGAGCTGGGCCTCGGCCAGCTCGTGCATGGGCGTGTCGCTGGCGCGAATTTCACTGTCGCCCTGCCGGCCGCGCATAGCGCGCCAGCGGGCGAAGCCCACAATCTCGCCATTCCCGCCGACGCCGTGCATCTGTTCGACGCGAAGACCGGCGTGCGATTGTGATTTTGCGCTTCAGCCCGGCGCGCTTGCGCCCGCGGCCCCGCGCCCCCATCTTTCGCGCGGGATCGGAGTCGGAACGCCGCGCATGTGGATGCAGATTTTCAGAGCCGCCTACGACGCGCTGAACCAGATGTTCACCCCGCCCTTCCGCGCGACGCTGTGGAAGGTGCTGGCGCTCACGCTCGCGCTGCTGGCGCTGATGTGGGTCGGGCTCGACAAGGTTCTCGTCGGCTATCTGCTCGATCCCGCCTGGTTTCCCTATCCGTGGATCACGACGGCGATTTCCGTCGCGCTCGGCGTCGGGCTCGTCGTCGGCCTCGCCTTCATCGTCGCCCCCGTCTCGATGCTCGTCGCCGGTTTCTTTCTCGACGATCTCGCCGAACTCGCCGAGCGCGAGGTCTATCCAGAAGGCGCGCGCGGTCGCGCGCTGCCGGCAGGGCAGGCGGCCTGGCTCGCCAGCAAATTCGCGCTCGTGTCGCTCGGCGTTAACCTGTTCGCGCTGATTCTCTTCCTGCTCCCCGGCGTCAACGCGCTCGTCTTTCTGATCGCCAACGCCTATCTGTTCGGCCGCGAATATTTCGAGCTTGCCGCGCTGCGTTTTCGCTCCATCGACGAAGTGCGCGATTTGCGCCGCCGCCATGCGGTCACGCTGTTTCTCGCCGGCCTCCTGGTCGCCGCCTTCGTGGCGGTGCCGATCGTCAACCTGCTGACGCCGCTGTTCGGCGTCGCCTTCATGGTGCGGGTCCACAAGATCATCGCGCCGCCGGCGGTCACGCCGCTGCCCAATCCCGCGCCGCCGCCGCCGGTCGCGCGCGGATAGGCGCGTCAGGCGACCTTGCGGGTGTCGTACTGGCCGGTCGCGCGATAGCGCCACAGATAGGTCGGCGCGATGGCCTGGAAGGATTCGGTTTCGACGCCGAGCCCTTCGAGCGTGCGCCCCTCGGCTTTCGCGGCTTCCGACACGACATTGTCCGTGCGCAGCATCTCGATCTGGTCGCGCGTCGTCGTCAGCACCTCCGGAAACAGGCCGAGCGAGAGCTTCGACAGGATCTCCGTGCCGAGCGCCATGCCGCGGCCGGCGCCGAACGGCAGCGGCAGAAGCAGCCGCTTGCGGCCGGCCTGTTCGCAGACATAGGCGACGAGTTCGCGGAAAGTCGCGACTTCCGGTCCGCCGAGTTCATAGGTCGTCGCCGCCTTCGCCTTGCCATCGAGCGCGTCGGCGATAGCGGTCGCCACGTCGCCGACGAACACCGGCTGGAACTTCGTATCGGCGCCGACCAGAGGCATGACCGGCATGATGCGCGCCATGGCGGCGAAGCGGTTGAAGAAACCGTCCTCCGGGCCGAACACGACCGAGGGACGGAAGATGATCGTCTCAGGCGCGGCTTCGCGGATCGCCGCCTCGCCGCGCGCCTTGGTGCGGGCATAGGCGGAAGGCGATTCCGCATCCGCGCCGATCGCCGAAACATGGACGACGTCGCGGATGCCCGCCGCCGCCGCCGCCCGGCCGATCGCGCCGGCGCCGAAGGCGTGGACGGCCTCGAAGCTCTGGCGGCCGCTCTCGGACAGCACGCCGACGAGATTGACCACGGCCTCCGCGCCGCGCAGCGCGGCAGCCACAGAATCGGGAACGCGCACATTGGCCTGCACGGGCGCGACCTGGCCGACGCGGCCGAGCGGCTGCAGGAAGAAAGCGAGGTCCGGCCGCCGGCAGGCGACGCGCACGCGCCAGCCACGATTGGCGAGTTCCCGCACGACATGGCGGCCGATGAAGCCCGAGCCGCCGAACACCGTGACCAGCCGCTCGTTGGCGGGCATCCCGCCATCGAAATTGTCCGCCCAGCCGTTTGTCATGGAAAGCCCCTTCGAGCCCGAACCGAATTCCGTTCCGGCCTATACAGCCTGCGCGCGTCGAAAACCATACGCACGTTCGTCGCGGGTGACGAACGCGGGCCCGAATGCGTTGACAGGCGCCCGACCGCCCCTTAAGAGACGCGCCGGGCCCAGGTGGCGGAATTGGTAGACGCGCTGGCTTCAGGTGCCAGTGGCAGCAATGTCGTGGAGGTTCGAGTCCTCTCCTGGGCACCATCAACCTCTCGTGAGGGGTTGATGGTAAAGGCGGTATCGGGCCATTCCCGCAGTCCAACCCACCATTCACCCCACCAAGAGCCAGCATAGCCGTCGCCGCGGTTTTCAGCGCAGGCAAATGACTATGGGGGAGGAATAAATGCGACGCGGTCGCCGGCTTGAGCTGTATCGCCGGCAAACCATTCATAGCGCACCTCATCCGCGACGTCTTGAGGTGGCTCCTTGTTCTCAATCACGATCACCTGGATCGATGCGTCAACGGTCTTCAACGATTCCCAAAAGGCAGTCTCCAAGCTTGCCGCAATCGGCCCCTCTGGTCCGCTGATGCTTGCGCCCCGCTTTTTGTAGCTGGTGAGGGGCGAATCAATCATGACGAACCCAGGATGAGGCCTGTCTTCACGCACGCAGTACCGCAAAAGCGCAATCACGAATGCCGCATACAGGACGGCGCGGACGCCCTTGCCGTGTGATTGGCGGGCTTGTCCATCGACTATTAGATCGAATTATTTGGGATCGAACTCTACCCGACCAGCTCCGACCCACCGCCACTCCTTCAGAACGCTTTCAGAGATGGCAGACTTTCGCTGCGTTCAAGGACGAGTGCAGAGCAAGAAGATGTCGGGTCCAGACGCATCACGAAACATCCGAGAATGACTTTGCGAGCGTCCGATCTCGGGCGTGGCGTTTAACTTTGGCTGAGCGGGTTGCCAATGGCCAGTAGCCGGGAGGATGATAAGATTACGGGCCGCAGATAGGGTCGACCAGAATGCAGTTGAACCCGCTCCAGCATGCAGAGAACGTCACAGGGCGACGCCAGTCGGCGTTGATCGATCTCTGGTCTACCGCAGGCTTTGCTGCAGCCGTCAGCGAAGTGACCGGACCGCATCTCTACGAATTTGGAGACCTGCCCGTCCCTACTGTCGCGATTACTCTATACGACGTCCGTCGCCACGTCCTGATCGAGAACGGCGCCGTTCGGCGAGACGCGCCCGTGAGCGCCGGGCGCTTTCGAATTGGCCAGCCAGGCCGCAACGTGATCGTCGATGCGATTCCAGAGGCCCATTCCGGCAAGCTGCTGTTGCTCTACCTTGGCGAAGCATTGCTGAAGGACGTCGGGGCGTCGCGCGGATCCTCAAATCCCGTCGCCCTCATGGACAAGGCATGGGATACAGAAGACGCATTCCTGGAAATGTCGGCGAGGCGGCTCGTTGAAGCCTGCGAAAAGCAGCAGCCGAGCTCACTGCTCGCGGAGCAGTTTGCGTACACCATCGCTTTGCATCTGTCTGATAGCTACGCAACGACCTCGTCGCATCTTCCGAACACCGCGCACACGCTGGATGCAACGCTGCGCAACCGCATTGCGGACTTTGTCCAAGCCGACCCTGGCGCCACCATTACCCTTGCTGCAATGGCCGAACTCGCGGGCATGAGTCCGTCCGCATTCATTCGCAGCTTCAAACGCTCGACCGGGATGACGCCGCACAAGTTTATCACGGAACAGCGCATTTTGCTCGGCCGACGGCTGCTTGCAGCCTCGAATCTGCCAATCGTCGAAATCGCGCTCTCCCTCGGATTTTCGTCGCAGTCGCACTTTGGCGTCGCCTTCCGGGCCATAACGGGGGAAAGCCCGGCGAATTATCGCCGTTCAAAACGCGGGGGCGCGTAATTTTTTGACAAAAGCCGAAGAATCTTGGGGTACGGCCGCGAATTTTCAGGCAGACCCGCAGTGAATTTCCCAAGAAGCTTCGCCTGAACCGACCGCCCTTCAACGGCGGCGCCAGGGAGGCAACAAAATGTCGGCACCACAGGACACAGTCGCGCCCATCGAAGACACGAGTCTGATGGGCTTCTACAAAGATATGACCGTCGCCGAAAAGCGCACGTTCTGGGCCTGCGCGACAGGCTGGGCGCTCGATGGTATGGATTTCATGATCTACCCGTTGGTGATCGGCACGATCATCGCGCTGTGGAAAGTGGATGCCGGCAGCGCTGGTCTGGCCGGCACGGTCACTTTGCTGGCCTCGGCAGTCGGAGGCTGGGCTGCCGGCTATCTCGCGGATCGAATCGGCCGCGTGCGCACACTGCAGTTCACCATCCTCTGGTTTTCTTTCTTCTCGCTGTTGTGTGCGTTCGCCCAGAATTTCCAGCAACTCCTGGTCCTGCGCGCTCTACTGGGTCTCGGCTTCGGTGGCGAATGGGCCGCAGGCGCCGTGCTGATGGGCGAAACCATTCGCGCCCAATATCGTGGCCGAGCGGTCGGCAGCGTCCAGTCCGGCTGGGCGGTGGGTTGGGGCGGCGCAGTCCTCGCCCAGGCGGCGCTCTTTTCCCTGTTGCCGGCGGAAGAGGCATGGCGATGGATGTTTGCGATCGGTGCGCTGCCTGCGCTGCTCGTCCTGTATCTGCGCAGCTATGTAAAGGAGCCGGCCGTATCCGCTGAAACGCTGGCGAAGGCATCGCAGGCTGGCGGCAGACCTTCCATTCTTGAAATTTTCAGGGGGCCGATCCTCAAGACGACGATTCTGGCTTCACTCGTGGCGACGGGATGTCAGGGCGGATATTACGCGATCACCTTCTGGGTTCCCCGGTTCCTGACCACGGAGCGCAAGCTGTCGATTGTTAGTTCGACCGGTTATCTCGCCGCACTGATCGTTGGATCATTTGCCGGCTATCTCGTCGGCGCCTGGTATGCTGACAGGTACGGCCGCCGCAATCTGTTTCTCGCATTCTCGGTCGGCGCCATGGTGGTCGTACTCGCCTACACGCAGTTGACGCTATCCAATGAATTGCTGTGGGTTCTTGGTTTCCCGCTCGGATTCTTCGCCTCCGGCTATTTCTCGGGCATGGGCGCCTTCCTGACGGAGCTGTACCCGACGCGGCTGAGAGGCTCCGGCCAAGGCTTCTGCTACAATTTCGGCCGGGGCATCGGGGCGCTCTTCCCCTTCTTGGTCGGATATCTGTCGCAAATGACGACGCTCGCAAATGCGATCTGCCTGTTCGCTCTGTTTGCCTACGTCCTCTTTTTCATCGCCGCATACGCGCTGCCGGAAACGCGCGGCAAGGTGCTGCACGCCGATGCCTGACCTCCGCGCCGTTGATCGTGTTCCGGCGTGTCCCGGGCCGGATCCGACCCCCCGCCCGCCGGTTCGTTTCGTCGTGCCGGCGGGTGCAGTCGACACTCACGCCCATGTCATCGGTCAGCCGCCGGCTTATCCGCTTGTTCCGGAACGAAGCTACACGCCGCCGCCGGCTGCTCCGGACCGCTATCTGAACATGTTGGACAGCGTCGGCATGACCTATGGCGTGCTGGTGCAGGTAAGCGTTCACGGTTTCGACAACAGATTGATGCTCGAAACGCTGAGCGCTTATCCGGATCGCCTTCGCGGTATAGCCGTCATTCCGCTTGATCTACCGGACAGGGAGCTTATGGCTCTCAAGGACGCTGGCGTGGTCGGCCTCCGGTTGAATATCCTGTACGGCGGCGGTGTCGGTTTCGAGAGAGTCCGCGAATATGCGAATTTAGCGCGAGAACTCGGATGGCACCTTCAATTCCTCATTGACGCCGCAGATCTTGTCGCACTTGCGCCGAAGCTTGGCGACCTGCCTGTTCCGTTTGTGGTTGACCATTGGGGGCACTTCCCGACGTCGCGCGGAACCGACGATCCGGGTTTCAAAACCCTGCTCTCGCTTGTGCGCGACGGCGCATGGGTCAAGCTGTCGGGCGCCTACCGCAACACGGTCGAGGGGCCGCCTTACACAGACACAATTCCCTTTGCACGGATGATTCAAGAAACCGCGCCGGACCGTTGCGTTTGGGGATCGGACTGGCCGCATGTGGCGAACTGGAGCCACATGATGAACGTCGGAGATCTCCTCGACCTTCTAGCCGATTGGGTTCCGGACCCGGAAGCGCGCAAGCGCGTGCTAGTCGACAACGCGCACAGACTGTATGGCTTCTAGGAGCTCTTGTTCGATGAAGAAAGACTCCGAGCGACGCGAGTTGGTCGGCGCCTTGCGCGCGCTGCTGGGCGATGTCGGCCTCATCGCCGACGGAGCCGACATGGCGCCATTTGTTCGGGATTGGCGTGGCGAATTCGGTGCGCCGGCAATCGCCGTCGCACGCCCTAAATCGGTCGATGATGTCGCCCGCACCGTACGGCTCTGCGCCGAACAGGGCGTCGCAATTGTTCCGCAGGGCGGCAACACCAGTCTGGCCGGCGGCGCCGTGCCGATCCCAGAACGAGCTCAGATCGTGCTCAGTCTGTCGCGGATGAACGCAATACGATCAATCGATCCGACCGGGATGACGATCGAGGTGGAAGCCGGGGTGATTGTCGAAACCGTGCAGGAGTTGGCGTGCGACCACGATCTGATCTTTCCGGTGAGCTTTTCGGCTCAAGGTTCGAGCCAAATCGGAGGCATCATTTCGACAAACGCAGGAGGCGCGAACGTCTTGCGTTACGGCATGACGCGTCAACGCATACTCGGGCTAGAAGCCGTTCTCGCGGATGGTACGATCGTCAACGGCTTGAGACGCCTCCATAAGGACAATGCCGGCTACGACTGGAAGCAACTCTTCATAGGTGCGGAGGGTACGCTCGGGATCGTTACAGCTGCAACGATGCGCCTTTCGCCTCGACCGAAACACAAGGTGACGGCGCTGCTCGCGGTGGATGGCCCAGACTCGGCACTGTCATTACTGAGGCTTGCCGCAGCCGAAATCGGCGATGCCATTACCGCCTTCGAATTGATATCGCCGACAGCGCTGGAGCTCGTGAGGCGTCACTTCGGACTGAAGCCGCCCGTGGAAATTCCCGTGTGGGCTGTCCTAATCGAGGCGGCGGCAAGCCTTAGCGGTTTGCGCGAAGCCATGGAGACGGCATTGATGACCGCTCTCGAACGCCAAGTCGCCACCGATGGCGTGATTGCAGAGTCGGAGGCGCAGGCGTCCGCACTTTGGGCTTTGCGCGAGCATATAACCGAAGCAGAGCTGAAATCCGGGCGCAGTGTTAAGCATGACGTCTCGGTGCCGATCGACATGATCCCCGAATTTATTCGCAGCGCCGAGGATCGCCTACATCAAATGTTCGGAGACCTTACCATTGTTGCGTTTGGACACGTTGGTGACGGAAATGTTCACTTCAATGTTATCGGCGGCGGGGAGGCAAAAGCGATCAATCGAGCGGTTCATGACATCGTAGCCGGCATCGGGGGCAGTATCTCTGCCGAGCATGGCATCGGCTGCTACCGTGTCGCGGAGCTTGCTCATTACAAGCAGCCGTGTCAGCTCGGCCTGATGCGGACGATCAAGGGCGCGCTGGATCCACTCGGGCTCTTTAACCCTGGCAAGGTTCTAGGCTAGGGGTGGCGCGCGCCGGGGGCGCCTTGGGGATGCGGGCGCACGTCGATGCTGCGTGGCGCGCCGGGCGCGACGTCGATCGGCCCCATGTGATCGAAGAACACGAACGGACCGACCATCCGCCGCTTCGCAAACGGCAGCACGCGGCCCACCTCGATCCCGCCGCCCAGGTCGCGGCGGCGCTGTTCGATCTCCAGCTCGATCGCATCGGTCATCGTCGTCGTCTTTTTCAGCCTGCCACCACGTCGGCGTAATCGGTGTGCTTGGCGAACCATGCTGCCATGAACGGGCATTTCAGCACCAGCCTGTCGCCCCGGCTGCGCGCGATGTCGAACACGCCGCGCGCCAGCGTCGAGGCGATACCCCGGCCGCCATATTCGGACGGCACCTCGGTATGGGTCAGCACGATGCGGCCGTTCTCATCGCGCCGGTAATAGGCCGCGGCAAGATCGTCTCCGTCGAGCGCGATGGCGAAGCGGTGATGCGCGGGATCGTCGCGCACCATGTCAGGCGTGTAGTCGGTCATGTCGATGGCGCTTCCCGATGATTGCCGCGCGGGCGACGCGGGGGGATGCGTCGCCCGGACGGTGCGTCCCAAGATTACTCTGCCCTGTCGTAGCTGAACTGGATACCCGCGGCGCCGCCGGTTTCGATGAACAGGTCCATGAACGCAGGCGCCGTCGCGCTGCGCTGCCAGTCGCGCTGCAACTCGCAGAACAGCTGGAGACCGCGGCGCCATCGCTCGACGCGATGGCGCTCCGCCCAACCTCTCCTACACCGCCGTCCGCTGCCGCAAAGCCGCCGCCAGCGTGCCTTCGTCCAGATAATCCAGCTCCCCGCCGACCGGCACGCCGTGAGCGAGCCGCGTCACCTTGACGTCGAGCGGCGTCAGCAGGTCGACGATGTAATGCGCGGTCGTCTGGCCGTCGACCGTGGCGTTCACGGCCAGGATCACTTCGCGCACGCCTTCCTCGCGCACGCGCTCGGTGAGGCGCGCGAGATTGAGGTCTTTGGGACCGACGCCGTCGAGCGGCGACAGCACGCCGCCGAGCACATGATATTTGCCGCGCGTCGCGCCGGCGCGCTCCAGCGCCCAGAGATCGGCGACCGTTTCGACCACAACTAGCGTCGTGGCGTCGCGCCGCGCATCGCGGCACAGCGTGCAGGGATCGCTGGTGTCGACATTGCCGCAGCTCGAGCACGTCACGATTTTTTCGCGCGCGACCGCCATCGCGTCGGCGAGCGGACCGAGCAGTTCTTCGCGCTTGCGGATGAGATGCAGCGCCGCGCGCCGGGCCGAGCGCGGCCCAAGCCCCGGCAGCCGCGCGAGCAGCTGGATCAGGCGTTCGATTTCGGGTCCGGCGACGCGTTCGGCCATGCTTGCCTGTCAAATGGATCGCGCATCTTGCAACGCGCTACTCCCCTCCCGCTTGTGGGGAGGGGCGGGGGAGGGAGCGAGGAATGTTGCGACGAGTGGCGGGAACGGAAATCGCCCTGACGGTCCCCCAGGGGAGGGAATTCGCTCCCCGGCGTTCGCTAAAACGGTAGCTTCATGCCGGGCGGCAGCGGCAGGCCGGCGGTCAGCGCCTTCATCTTTTCGGCGGCGGCCTCCTCGCCCTTGCGGCGCGCATCCTCCACGGCGGCGACGATCAGGTCTTCCACCATTTCGCGCTCTTCCGGCTTGAGCAGCGTGGGGTCGATCGACACGCTCTTCATCGCGCCCTTGGCGGTCAGCGTCGCCTTCACCATGCCGCCGCCGGACTGCCCCTCGACGATCACATTGTCGAGCTCGGCCTGCAGGTCGGCCATCTTGGCCTGCATCGCCTGCGCCTGTTTCATCAGGCCCATGATGTCCTTCATCTCGTTCTCCTGCAGCATAGTCCCGAAAAGCGGTCTCCGCTTTCCGGACGAGAATATGCGTTGAAAAAGTCAATCGTCGTCGCGGTCGTCGTCTTCGTCGACGTAGATCATTTCATCCGCCCCGTCAGGTCCGTCCGGCGCGGCAACCTCCGGCGCCTCTGCGGGACTACGGATCGCCACGATCTCGGCGCCGGGGAATTTCTCCAGAACGGCGCGCACCAGCGGGTCGGCGGCGACGCCGCGCTCGCGTTCGCGTGTGGCTTCGGCGCGGACTTCCGCGATGCTCGGCAGGCCTTCCCGGCTCGACAGCGCCACCACCCAGCGCTCGCCCGTCCAGTCCTGCAGCTTGCGCATCAGCGCTTGCGGCAGATGGGTCGAGCCGCCGGGCGCGAGCGAAAATTCCAGCCGGCCGCGTTCGAACGTCACGAGCCGCACATCGCGTTCGAGCATGATCTTGAGCTGAATGTCGCGCTCGGCCGCGGCGCGCGCCACGACATCCTCGAATTTTTCGAACAGCGCGCGCGGCGCGTTGGCGGCAGTGGGAGATGGCTGCGGCGCAAAGGCGCGCGCGCCGCCTGTATCGCTTGGCGCGGAAAATGGACCGCGAGCCTTCAGGCTCGCCTGCGATAGCGAGCCTGAAGGCTCGCGGTCCGCGCTACGCGCCGCAGGCGCGCCAGCCCCGCTGTCCGGCGCGCCGAAGCCCAGTTTACGCAGAGCCTCGTCCGGCGTCGGCAGATCGGCGGCATAGGCGAGGCGCACCAGCACCATGTCGGCGGCAGCGAGCGGTCGCGCGGATTCGCGCGTTTCGGCCACGCCCTTCATCAAAATCTGCCAGGCGCGGTTCAGCACGGCCATCGACAGTTTGCCCGCATAGTCGGCGGCGGCCTTGGCCTCGTCCGGCGGCGCAGCCGACAGCGGCGCGTCCGGCGCCACCTTCGCGCGTGTGACGAGGTGGACGAATTCGGCGACCTCGACGAGCACCTGTCCAGGGTCGGCGCCCTCGTCGTATTGCTGCTGGAGGTTCTGGATTGCGCCCGCCACATCGCCGCGCATCAGGAGGTCGAACAGCTCGATCACGCGCGCCTTGTCCGCGAGCCCGAGCATGGAGCGCACGTCCTCGGCGGGGATCGTGCGGCCCGGCCCGCCATGGGCGATCGCCTGATCCAGCAGCGACAGCGAATCGCGCACCGAGCCTTCGGCGGCGCGCGAAATCAGCGCCAACGCCTCCGGCTCGATCTCCACCCTTTCCGTCGCGCAGATGCGCGCGAGATGCGTCGTCAGTTCGGCCGGCTCGACGCGGCGCAGGTCGAAGCGCAGGCAGCGCGAGCGCACCGTGACCGGCACCTTCTCGATCTCGGTGGTGGCGAAGACGAATTTCACATGCTCCGGCGGCTCTTCCAGCGTCTTGAGCAGCGCATTGAACGCGCTCTTGGAGAGCATGTGCACTTCGTCGATGATGTAGACCTTCATCCGCGCGACGGCGGGCTTGTATTTCGCGCCCTCGATGATCTCGCGCACGTCGTCTACGCCGGTGTGCGAGGCGGCGTCCATCTCGATCACGTCGACATGGCGCGAGTCGATGATCGCCTGGCAGTGGACGCCGAGCTCCGGCATGTGCACGGTCGGCTTGTCGATGGCCGGCCGGCCGTCCCTCGCCGGCAGGGAATAGTTGAGCGCGCGCGCGAGAATGCGGGCCGTCGTCGTCTTGCCGACGCCGCGCACGCCGGTCAGCATGTAGGCCTGGTGGACGCGGCCGAGCTCGAAGGCGTTGGTGAGGATGCGGACCATCAGGTCCTGCCCGATCAGCTCGTCGAAACTCTTCGGGCGATATTTGCGTGCGAGAACGCGGTAGGCGGCGGGCGAGACGCCCTGCGCCTGCGGCGCCGGCGCCAGCGGCGCGGGCTCCAGCTCGCCGAAGAGACCGCCGCCCGCGGCTTGATCGTCCTGCGGGCTTTCGTCCGTCATCTGCGCCTGCCGGTTGCGCCCTGCGTGGTTGGAGTCGGCTTTGCGCGCCAGGCGCGCAGATGCCGAAGTAGGAGGCTGGACAGAGACCCGCCCGGTCTCGTTAGGGCTGCTTCCTTCCGGACCTGACCCGGTTGGCGAGTGGTGCGTCCACCGCCAACCTCCCGGCCCCTATGTGGACCATGCGGGGGCGGGGTGCAAGGGGCGCGCGGCGCAAGGGCGCGGCGCCTATGGCCGAAATCGGGACGCCTCGCGGAACGCCGCGCGGATGCGGTCCTCGATCCGGCTCAAACCCGCGAGATGGGAGCGCCCGACCAGCTTGACGATCGCGTGGCGGGCGAGGAGGTCTTCGGTCGAGACGGCCAGGCGCCCGATCCGCCCGTCGGCGATCATCGGCCAGGCCGCCGCGACCGCGCCCAGGAAGATCGCGTCGGTATCGCAGACCACGTCGAGCAGTTCCCTGATCGACTGGCTGTGAAGCGTCACCAACTCGTCCGGATGCGCCTGCGGCCCGTATTGCTGGACGATGTGGCGGATGACGGTGTCGTTGAACGGCGCGGCGGCGACGGGAAACCGGCGTATGTCCTCGACCGTCACTTTCTTCCTGCCCATCAGCGGGTGTCCCGATCTGCACAGCGCGCCGACCGGAAGCGGAGAAATCGGCTCGACGTCCAGATCGAGTTCCGGCGAAACCGACAGGAGATCGACGACCGCAAGGTCCAGCACGCGGGCGCGCAGCGCCTGCAATTGCTGGGCGGTCGGCGCGCGGATGAGCGAAATGCGCGTCCCGCTCTGCTCCCTCGCCGCCCAGGACAGAAGCGACGCGCCGAGAATTGCGCCCGGCGTGGCGCTGAGGCCCAGTCTAAATCTCCCGGCCCGGCCCTCCACGAGCGACCGCGCGGCGGCCATGAGCGCGTCGCTGTCGGCGACGACCAGCCGCGCGTGATCGAGCATCACGCGTCCCGCCGGCGTGAGCTCGTTGCGACGCCCGAGGCGGTCGACGAGCGTTACGCCCAAGCCCGCCTCCAGCTCCGATATGCTGCGGCTGAACGCCGATTGCGAGCAGTTCAGGCGCTCGGCGGCGGCCCTGAAGGACCCCGTCTGGGCGAGCGCGATGAAGCGGCGGAGGTTTTGCACGGAATGATCCATGCCTTCGATTATTTCGAACTATGGCTTTCAATCAATGCATTAGACGCAACAATCGATTGGCCCTATGTTTTCGGGGCCGATGGGAAGACGGCCGTTCGAATCCCGGCGGCGACGCAGCAGGGGGAAGATCATGTTCGAATGCGCCGAGACGAACGAGTCTGGCGGCGGCGCCACGCCGGAGCCGGCGTTTGGCTGCATCTGCCACAGTCCCGCCTTCGCGCGCCTCAACGCGCAACTCAGCGCGCGGATGTCGCGGCGCTCCTTCCTGACCGGGGCCTCCGCCGGCGCGGCCGCCCAGACGGGGTCCTTCAG
>JASGFP010000067.1:0-22667 GCA_047605445.1 Rhodoblastus sp. | reverse complement strand
GCAAGGACTTCCGCCGTCCACGTTTCTCTTTCTTCCGATTCAATTGTCAAACAGCAGCGTCTTGGTGAAAGCCGAAGCTTTCGAAAGACTTGGGCGAAGTCGCCTCACAACCTTAGCGGTCGAACCGGCCTCGCTCCGATCTCTACTGATCAGAGTTTGGTCACACCCGAGAAGTCTCGAGAAGGTTCCGAACCGCGCCGGCCGCGTCAGCAGCGACGTCGTCGATGGGCGGCTTATAGACCCGGCCTAGTTCGGGTGTCAACAACCGATTCAAAAAAAGTTCGAAAAAGTTCATTTTCTGAGGAAATCCGGGCGTTTGCGGTGCACAAGACAATCTTCGCGGGCGCTTTCTCGGGGGAGAGATCGCCCGCCCAACTTGGGCCACGATCCGCAGGCTTTGTCCGGACACGAATGGCGGTTGGCTTCCGACGCCAACGGGGTTCATTTGCGCCCCCGGGCATGTTAGGCCGGGTCGAGGCGCCGGAAGAGATGGGTTGAACCTAGTGCGATCGCCATTTTCGATCGGTGGACACCAGCCCCTGCGCCCTGGCGCAGTCGAGCTGGGCGACGAACCGCCGATCGAGGCCGACGGCGGCCGCCGCTCCGAGGATGACCATCGTCGCATATCCCTTCACTGGCTGGCGGGCACGATCCTCACGGGCCTGTCCGGCGCGGCGCTGATCGGGGCCGCCGCCTTCAGCGCGCTCGACCGCCAGACTTACCATGCCGAGACGCCGCAGGCCGCCCAGACGGCGCGCAAGGACGATCGGGGCGAGTCCGTCGTCAATCCGCGCAAGGGCGACCGGCTGGTGAAGGCAGTCGACATCGTCGCCGCCAAGCAGACTTTCAAATCGCCCGTCGCCGTGCGGGCGGGCGACCGCGAGATCATCCGCACGTCGACCTTCACCCGGGTGGCGACCTCGCTCACGCTGGCCGACGCCGGGCTCGGCGACGACGTTCCCCCGTTCAACCCGCTGCGTCTGCTCGCCAGTTCCCGCGGCGACGCCCCCGCCGCGTCCGACGAAACGGAGACGCGGGTCGACGACGCCGAGGTCGCCTTCGTCTTGCGCGATCTTTCGGGCGAAACCATCGCCGCCCAGCCCGCCCAGCTTTCCGCCGACGAGGTCCAGGCGCAGGTCAACGAATATCTCAAGACCGTCGTCACGTCCGGGCCGCGGGCCCCGGTTCAGTTGCCGGCCCAGATGCTGCTGATGCGCACGAGCCGCGTCGCCGGGCCGGGCCTCGCCTACGCCAATGTCGGCGACCCCGTCGTTTCATCGACGCCCTTCTCCTCGATCGAGGTCAAGATGGTGCCGGAGAACGTGACGCTGATTTCCAAGGCGCCGGCCCCCGCCGACAAGCAGCCCACCCAGATGGACGAACGTCTCGTCGTCATCCGCCACGGCGAGGGCCTGCAGGACATTCTGCGCGCCAATTCCGCCAGCCGCCAGCAGGCCGCCGAGATCGTCGCGGCGCTCGGCGGCCGCAAGGCCGACGCGATCGCGTCCGAGGGCCGGCGCGTCAAGATGCTCTACGCCGATCTCGACGGCTCCGGGACCAACATGACGCTCGCCCGCGTCACGATCCATTCCGACGACCGCATCGAGGCGACCGTCGCCATCACAGACGACGGCCATTATGTGCAGGTCGAGCGCGCGGTCGATATGGCCGGCGCGCGCAAGCCGAAACGCGCCAGCGACGACGATGACGACGAGGACGCCGGCGGGATGCGCCTCTACGACTCGCTCTACCAGACGGCGCTGAAGCAGGAGATGCCCAAGCCGATCGTCGCCGATCTCATCCGCGTCTTCGCCAACGACGTCGATTTTCAGCGCACGGTGCAGCCCGGCGATTCCTTCGAGGCCTTCTACGACGAGAGCGAGGATCGCGACGACCGCGACAAATTGCTGTTCGCCTCGATCACCGCGCGCGACGAGACGTTCAAATATTACCGCTTCCGCACGCCCGACGACGGCCTCGTCGACTATTACGACGAGAATGGCCGCTCCACGCGCAAATTTCTCGTGCGCCAGCCGATCGCGACCGCCAAGATCACGTCCGGCTTCGGTGTGCGCTACCATCCGATTCTCGGCTATTCGAAAATGCACACCGGCGTCGATTTCGCCGCGCCGATCGGCACGCCGATTTTCGCGGCCGGCAACGGCACCGTGCTGACCGCCGGCTGGCACTCGGGCTACGGCCGCCGCGTCGAGATCCAGCACGCCAACGGCTACGTGACGGCCTACAATCACATGTCGGGCTTCGCGCGCGGCGTGAACGAGGGCGTGCGCGTCCGTCAGGGCCAGGTGATCGGCTATCTCGGCTCCTCCGGCCTCTCGACCGGCCCGCATCTGCACTACGAAGTGATGGTCAACAGCCATTTCGTCGACCCGATGCGCGTCAAGCTCGCCCGCACGCGCGAGATGGACGGCAAGATGCTCGCGGAATTCAAACGCGAGCGCGAGCGGATCGACCAGTTGATGGCCAAGGCCCCGAACGCGACCCGCGTCGCCGCGCGCAGCGCCTCGAATTGACGCCATCTCTGAGGCTGCCCATCGCGCGGCGACCATGATCGGCCTCGATCCGCAAACCCTTGGCATGCTCTGCGCGATCGCCGCCATCGGCGGTTGCGTTGACGCCATCGGCGGCGGCGGCGGCCTTCTGACAGTTCCCGCTCTGCTTCTCGCGGGCCTCGATCCGGTCTCCGCCATCGCCACCAACAAGGCGCAGGGCGCGGCTGGCGCGCTGTCGTCGGCGCTCGCCTTCGCCCGCGCCAGACTTGTCGACTGGCGCACGGCCGCGCCTGTCGCGCTCGCCGCAGGCGCCGCCTCCATTTTCGGCGCGCTTTCGGTGACGCTGGTCAACCGCCGCGCTCTCGAGGCGCTCGCCCCGGCGCTGCTCGTCGCGATCGCCCTGTACTTCCTGCTCGCGCCGCGCCTCGCGGAAGAGGACGCCCAAGCGCGCGTTCCGCCGGCGCTCTTCGCCTCGCTGATCGCCCCGCTCGTCGGCTTCTACGATGGCGTCTTCGGTCCGGGCGCGGGCTCCTTCTACATGATCGGTTTCGTCAGCCTGCTCGGCTATGGCGTGCTGCGCGCGACCGCCCATACCAAGATCGCCAACGCCGCGAGCAATTTCGGCGCGCTCGGCCTCTATGCCGCCACGGGCGCCGTCGTCTGGCCCGTCGGCGTCGCCATGGCCGTCTGCGCCTTCATCGGCGCGCAGATCGGCGCACGCCTGGCGATGCGGCTCGGCGCGCGGCTGATCCGTCCGCTGCTGGTGATCGTGGCCTGCGCCATGGCGATCAAGCTGCTCGCCGATCCCACCAATCCGCTCCGCCAGCTGGTCCAGTCGCTTCTGGCGGGCTGATCAGGAGGCCGGCAAGCCGACCATCCGCCTGATATCGGCAGGCGTCGCCCCTTCGGCGCGCAGGTCGCGCAGGGTCTTCGATCCCCGGCTCTTGGAAAGTTTTGCGCCCTGTTCATCGAGAATCAGCCGGTGATGCCGGTAATTCGGCGCCGGCAGGTCGAGCAGGCTCTGCAGCAGGCGATGGACGCTCGTCGCGTTGAACAGGTCCATGCCGCGCGCGACATCGCTCACGCCCTGCAGCGCATCGTCGACCACCACGGCCAGATGATAGCTGGTCGGAACGTCGCGCCGCGCGACGATCACATCGCCCCACACCTGCGGCTCGGCGCGCACGTCGCGCCCTTCATCGCCCTCGCCGAATTCGCGCCAGCCGAGCGTCTGCTCCAGCCGCGCGCAGGCGTCTGGCATGTCCAGCCGCCAGGCCGCATGCCGGCCAGCCAACAGGAATTCCTTGCGCTGCTCGCGGTTCATGCGCTTGCAGGTTCCCGGATAGAGGGGCGCGCCGTCGGGATCGCGCGGCCAGTCCGGCTGGCCGTCGACCGCCGCCGCGATCTCGCCCCGGGTGCAGAAACACGGATAGACGACGCCGGCGTTTCGCAGGCGATCGACCGCCAGCGCATATTCGCCGAGATGTTCGGACTGCCGGCGCACCGGCGTCTCCCATTCCAGTCCGAGCCAATCGAGATCGTCGAAAATCGCGGCCTCGTATTCCGGCCGGCTGCGGCCTGTGTCGATATCCTCGATGCGCAGCAGGAATCGGCCGCCCGACTGCCGCGCGCCGTCGAAATTGCGCAGCGCCGAATAGGCGTGGCCGACGTGCAGCAGGCCGTTGGGCGACGGGGCGAAGCGCCAGACCGGTTGACTTTGAGTTTCGCTCATTCCCCACTCGCCGACATGCCGCCCCGAAAGACAACTATAGCGACCCCGAAAGGTTCGTCAGCCGCGCGGCGCAAAAGCGCAGGCGTGCGGTCGAAAAAGCCGGCCGAGCCGGCAAAGAAGGCGGCCCCGCGCAAAAAGCGGCGCGCCGCGGCCGTTCCGCGCGTCTATGCGCCAGGCCCGCTCGTGCTCGATGAGGCCGCGCTGGCGCTGGCGGTCGCGGACCTGCGCGAGCGCGACGCCGAAATCGTCGACGCGATGCTGGCGGTCGCCGGCCATCCGCCGCTGCGCCGCCGCGAGCCGGGATTCGCGGGCCTCGCCTGGATCGTGGTGGGGCAACAGGTCTCGACTGCCAGCGCCAACGCGATCTATGCGCGGCTCAATGCCGCCTTGCCACAGCTCGAGGCGCGCGCGCTCGGCCGCGCCAGCGACGAGATCTTGCGCGGCTGCGGCCTGTCGTCGCCAAAGATGAAAACCCTGCGCGCCATCGCCCATGCGCTCGAATCGAAATCGCTCGATCTCGACGCCCTGGCGGGCATGACCGCCGAGGAGGCCCATGCCGCGCTCTGCGCCGTGCACGGCATAGGCCCGTGGACCGCCGACATATTCCTGCTGTTCTGCCTCGGCCATCCCGACGCCTGGCCGGCCGGCGACCTCGCCCTGCAGGAGGCCGCGCGCGTCGCACTTGGCCTGCGCACGCGCCCGGATACAAGGAAGCTCGAAAAGATCGGCGAGCGCTGGCGTCCGTATCGAGGCATCGCCGCGCGGCTGCTCTGGGCCTATTATCGCGTCATCAAGGAAGGCCGCGCCGGCATGGCGCTGGCGTGAAACCCGGAGACATCATGGCCGCCCCGATCGACGGACCCCGCCTGCCGCCGAAATCCGCGCCGCGTCAGCTCGTCGTCTTCCTGCACGGCTACGGCGCGGACGGAAACGATCTCATCGAGCTCGGCCGGCAATGGCGGCCCTTCCTGCCCGACGCGCTTTTCGTCGCGCCGCATGCGCCCGAACTCTGCGCCATGGCGCCGTCGGGCCGACAATGGTTTTCGCTCACCATGCGCGATCCCGCCGAACGCTGGACCGGCGTCGTCAAGGCCCGGCCCACGCTCGACGCCTTTCTCGACGCCGAACTCGGCAAGCTCGGCCTCGACGAATCCGCGCTGGCGCTCGTCGGCTTCAGCCAGGGCACGATGATGGCGCTGCATGCGGGCCTGCGCCGCAAGCGCGCGCCGGCGAGCATCCTGGGCTATTCGGGAACGCTCGTCGGCCCCGAACATCTGGCCGAGGCGACAGCGCGCGACGCCAAGGGCGCGCCGCCGCCGATCCTGCTCGTCCACGGCGACAGCGACGACGTCATCCCGCTCGACGCCCTGTTCGATTCCGCCGACGCTCTCGCCAAGGCCGACCTGCCCTGCCAGTGGCACATTTCCTTTGGCGTGGGCCACGGCATCGACGAAGGCGGCCTCATGCACGGCGGCTTGTTCATAGCCCGCAATTTTGGACTGCGCATCGACGTCTCGGTCCCGCCGCCGTCGCCGCGACAGAGATGAACGCGAACAGGAAACAGTCAACAGGCTCATAGCCGTATTAACTAGTAAAGACATTTTATGAGGTGAGCCATGTGCTTTAACTTTATGTAGGATATTAGGTGGGATATTCCGAATAATGGATTGAGAACCGCCTCCAACTGGACGAGGCATCTCAATTTCAGAAATGAAATGTTCTGAAAGTATCCCTAATGTTGAAGATCTACCTTGCGGCTTTTGGCGTAATCTTGGCTTCTTCGGGGCAATCCTCGGCGCTCACGATGGGGCAACCCACGCAGCCGACAGTCGGGCAGCCCGTCGCCGTGGATAGCACGGGCAAGATCGTCGGGCCAATGCTATCTCCCGACACGCTGGCGCTCACGCTGAAATCCGGTCAGGTGGTCAGAATACTGTTTTCTCGTAGAGGGTTCGAAAATCAACGGGGATTGGCGAGTCAATATCTGTACAAATCGTCGAATTGCACCGGAACCCGTTATATGGCTGCAATGGGATTGCCAATTCAGGCAGTCGCCGTCATAGTTCCTCCGACAAACACGATTTTGAATGCTGGATTGAATATAACGTCTGAAATCATAAGTTCATATGAATACTACGATAGCACTCAAAATAAGTTCGTTTGCCGAACCACGGGGTCGACGGCAAAAATAGACGTAGCGCCGATTGTCGTGACGCAGATCGATTCCCTCGGGTTTACGCCTCCTTTCACGGTCATCATGAAATAGACCGACACGCCGCGAGCGGATGAGGCGACGCGGGGAGCGTCGTCGCTGTTCCTGTCGGACGGCCGCGAAGCCCTTGTCGCCGGCAAACCCCGCGGTCTCCACCACCGGTCGCGCTACCCCTCCTGCCGCTCGACGCGGTTGCGCAGCACGCCGATCTTCTCGACCTCCAGTTCGATCGTGTCGCCATGCTCGAGAAAGCGGCCCGTCTCCAGGCCGCAGCAATTGCCGACCGTGCCCGAGCCGAAGAACTCGCCGGCGAAGATCGTCTCGTCCTGCGAGGCGTGAGCGAGAATTTCCGGAAAAGAGAACAGCATGTCCTTCGTCGCGCCGCGCGCGCGCGTCTCGCCGTTGACGCGCACCTCGACGGCGAGATTGCCGGGATCGCCGATCTCGTCGGGCGTCACGATCCACGGCCCCAGAACATTGGCGCCATCGAAGCTCTTGCCCTTGGCCGGCCCGAGCCGCCCTTCCATCTCCACCGACTGAATGTCGCGCGCGGAAAAATCGTTGAATATCGTATAGCCGAATATGTGCTCGCGCCCGCGCGCTGCGGGAATATTGGCGGCGGTGCGCCGCGTGACGATGCCGAATTCCAGCTCGTAATCCATCACCTTGCTGTAGCGCGGCCAGCGCACGACCGAATCGGGGCCGCGCACCACCATGCGGTTGGTGATGTAGTAGATCGGCATGCGGCGATAGACGGCGGCCAGTTCGCCGAGCGGCTCGGCCATGACGGCCTTGTAGGCGTCGTCTCCGCCGGTCGCCCGCGCATTGATGGCGCGCGCGCCACGCGCGGATTGCAGGATGTGCAGGGCAAACGACATGCCGTCGCGCATCTGCCGCGGCCGCGGCACGGGGGCGAGAAGCCCGACGGACGCAAGATCGACGGACAGATCCTGTTCCGCACCCCGCGCGTCGAACAGGCGGCGCGCAAGGTCCAGACCGCTGTCGTCAGCATCGATCAGCGCCAGCATCGAGGCGAAAGGCCGCGCATCCTCCCCGGCCCGCGCGGCCGCCGCTGCGAGATCGAACAGCCGCCGGTCGCCATCATGCACGACGCCGACGCGCGCCTCTTTCCCTGACCTGAACGTTGCGAGCTTCATTTTGTCTCCATCCGGTGTCGGCCCCGGCGCCAGGTCGTCGCCTCGCGCAACACGCCGGCGGCCGGCCCTCGTCCCGCCGATAGGCAATGATCGCGAGGCGCAGCCGGAGCACAAGGAGAATTTTCGAAGCGATGGTGCCGCAAGAGGGATTCGAACCCCCGACCCCCTCATTACGAATGAGGTGCTCTACCAGCTGAGCTATTGCGGCTGCGGGCGCCGGGTGGCGGCGCGGGCGCGTTTCTCTTATCGGCGCGCGGCGCGTTTGACAATGGCCGCGCGCGGGCGTGTCGAATGGCCCGGTTTACCTGCCCGCGCCCGATTGCTAACCCTTGGGCGCATCATGTCCGCAGCCGCCGCCCCTCCGCTGGAACTCCGCCCCGTCCGGGATGTCGTCGTCGAGACCAGCGGATTCGTCGCGCTCGGGCCCGAGCCGTGGCTGGAGGTCGGCCCGCTTTCGCGCTTCCGCCGCGGCGCGGCGGTGGAAATCCGCTATGCCGCGGGTCTCACGGATCGCGTTTCGCGGCCCGTGCTGCAGTTCCGCGACCACAACGGAGGCGTCTGGACAGCCTTGCTGCCCGCGCCCTCGGAAGGCGCCGGTTTCTGGCGCGGGCGCGTACCGCCGGGCGTCGCGGAAATCCGCATCAGCCCGACGGACCGGCCCGGCCCGTTCCGCTTCGCCATCGAATCCGTCCGCGTTCTGTCGCCGCGCGAAATGATGCGGTTGCGCCTCGCGCTGCCGCGGCGCGGGCTGCTCGCGGCAAGCGCGCGGATGGCGCGTCTGCACGAGGAGGCCGACATCAACCTCCGCTGGCTGCTGGAACGCGCCGAGACCCAGAATTTCGACCAGTGGCGGGCGCGCCGCAGCCGCTCCGGCCCGCTGGCGGAAATCTCGCGCGCCGATGTGATGATCGCCGTCTGCGGCGCCCCCGACATCGCGGCGGCCGAGCGCGCCTGCGCCACGCTGCTCGCCCAGACGCATGCGGACTGGCGGCTGTCGCTGCCCGGCGCAACGCCCGAGGTCGCCGCCTGGGCCGCGGCGCACGCCGATCCCAGGATTGCGGGCGCGGGCGGCGCGGATGCGGCCTTCGTCATGCTGCTCGACGCCGGCGACCGGCTCGCTGCGCATGCCTTGTCGTGTTTCCTTGTCGAATTCGCCCGTCATCCCGCCTGCCAGATCGTCTACAGCGACGAAATCTGGCGCGCGCGTCCCGGCGGAGGCGAGCCCGTCTTCAAACCGGACTGGAGCCCTGTGCGGCAGGCCTACAGCCCTTACGTCGGCCGCGCCGCGATGCTGCGCGGCGACATTGCGCGCGCCCTCCTCGTGCAGGCGCAAGACGGCGCCGCGCCGCAGGCGCTGGTCGACGCCGCACTCGCCGGCGTGGCGCCCGGCGCTGTCGGCCATGTCGCGCGCGCGCTGGTCGAATCGGCGGCGCCTGCGCGCCTGCGTCCCCGCCTGGACCGCAGGGCGCCGCCAGCGGGCGCGACAGGGCGTCAGGTCACGATCGTCATCCCCACGCGCGACCGGATCGAATTGCTCGAACGGTGCCTCGACTCGATCCTCGCGAGAACGCGGCACGCGGACTACGATATCGTGGTCGTCGACAACGGCAGCGTTCAGCAAAGGACGCTCTCCCGACTGGACGAATATGCGCGCGACGAGCCGGCAATCGCCGTCCTGCGCAATCCGATGCCGTTCAACTTCAGCGCGCTGTGCAATTACGGCGCGGCGCGCGCGCGCGGCGACGTCCTCGTCTTTCTCAACAACGACACCGTGATCCTGCAGCGCGACTGGATCGGGCGGATGCTGGAATTCGCAGTTCGGCCCGATATCGGGGCCGTCGGCTGCAAACTCATCTATCCGAGCGGCCGCGTGCAGCATTCGGGGGTCGTTCTCGGCATGGGCGGCGTCGCCGCCCACTTCGGCGACGGCATCGGGCGCCGCGCCCGAGGCTGGCTCGGCGGCTCGCTCGTCCCGCACGAAACCTCCGCAGTCACTGCCGCCTGCCTCATGGTGGAGCGCGCCAAGTTCGAGGCGGTCGCTGGATTCGATGAGAAGAATCTGCCGATCGAACTCAACGACGTCGATCTCTGCCTGCGGCTCGATGCGCGCGGCTGGCGCACGATCTGCGATTGCCGCGTCATGGTCGCGCACCACGAATCCGCGAGCCGCGGCGGCGCGGCGCTGCGTCTGCAACGCGTCTACCGTCAGGAGCGGGAGCATTTCGCGCAGACATGGCGCGCCGCCATTCGCAGCGACCGCTACTTCAACCCGAACCTCTCGCTCTACGACCGCGATCCGAAGCTCGCCTAGCATTTCGGACGAATGGCAGCGGATGCCGGTTCACGCCCGGTTAACCATGAATCCGACGCGTTGACGCAGTGCGGCAGGAACCGCGCACAAATCCCTTTACGTTAAAAGCCCGTTAGCAAATCGACTCGTATTGTCCCCATCACGTTGATGACTAAGCTGTTGATATTTAAAGAGCTTGGTTTCATCGCCGGTTGTCGGGCCCTCTGGGGCCGAACTCATCGGCGGCGGCAGCGCCGGGCCAGGCTGCGCCGTCTTCGAAGCAAACGATATGGCTGCGGGCGGGCGCCCGTCGCTTGAAGTAGAGGACGATAATATGCGTATGGTTCGTATTCTGGCGGCCGCTCTTGCTGCTTCCACGGTCGCTGGCGCCGCCATGGCCGCCGATCTTCCCTCGCGCAAGATGGCGCCGGCGGCCTATGTGGCCCCCGCCCCGATCTTCACCTGGACCGGCCTGTATGTCGGCTTGAACGGCGGCGGCTGGTTCAACAACTCGCGCGTCAACGTTTTCCCCGGCGTCTCGGGCAAGCTCGGCGGCGGCGGCGGCCTGATCGGCGGCACGCTCGGCTACAACTGGCAGATGGGCAACGGCGTCGTCGTCGGCCTCGAGACCGACCTCGACTATCGCACCAAGGCGTCGGTCACGCCTCCGCTGAGCGTGTCGAGCCAGACCAACGACGGCTACCTCGGCACCCTTCGCGGCCGTGTCGGCTATGGCTTCGATCGTGCGCTGATCTACGTCACGGGCGGTCTGGCTTATGGCAATGCGGCGGCTCCAAACGCCATCGTCTCCCTGCCGCTGGCCACCTTCGCCGTTCGCAACGGTTCGTCGGGCCTGCAGGCTGGCTGGACGGTCGGCGCCGGCGCCGAGTTCGCCATCACCAACAACTGGTCGATCAAGGGCGAATATCTTTACGCCGATCTCGGCACGAAGGGCGTGACCTACACGAACGCCGCGCTCGCGTCGTTCGACGTCGGCCAGAAGACGGTCGATCACATCGCCCGCGCCGGCGTGAACTACCGCTTCAATTTCGGCGGCGCCCCGGTCTACGCGAAATATTGATCGGACCGAACCGTTTCGATCATCGACGCCCGGCCTCGCGGCCGGGCGTTTTTTTTGCGCTTCACACTTGGCCGAGCTTGCCCAGAATCGTTTCGATGTCGCCGATGCGGTGATGGGTCAGATCCTTCGCCACCTCGCCCATCACGTGTTTCAGCGTCTCGCCGTGAAGGTTCTTGCGCAGGTCGCCCAGCACTTTCGGCGGCGCGACGAGCGTGATCTCCTTGCACGCGCCAGCGCGCACCGCCTCGTCGATCTCGGCGGCGACGCTTTCGGCGAAGCGATGTTCGGCAAGATCGTGCCAATCCGTCGCCTCGACCGCGCTGCGCGGCCCCATGCTCGCCTGCGCCCGGCCCGGCGCGTCCGTTCCCTGCTCGCGCGTCGCCGGATTGTCGTCGAGGCGCACGGAAGCGCGCCTCAGATCGAGCAGATCGGCGTCGCCCTCGTTGCGCAGGAACAGCGCCTTGCGGCCGTCGCCGACGAGAACCCAGGCCTTGTTGTGAATGCGGACCAGCGTCATCGCTTTCTCCTTGTCGTTGGACGCCGATTCAACGTCCGGACGCGCGTGAAAGCGATGACGGAGCGCAAGGACGCGCGGAGAACGGAATGCGGCGTTGGCAAAATGCTAACGCGCGAACGCCACAATGGTTGAATGCGATTCGCTCACATTCTCGTTGCGCTTCTCGGCGGCCATCTCGCCGGCGGTTGCGCCGTCGTCACGGTCGTCGGCGCCGTCGGATCGGCGGGCGTGACCGCAGTGTCGACCGCAGGCAGCGTCGCCGTCACCGGCGCCAGCGCGACGCTTTCGGGCGCCGGCGCCGTCGCCCGCGCAGCGACTCCAAGCTTCAAGAACGACGACAAGCCGGCGCAATAACGCCGGCTGCTGGCGTCAATTGCCGCCTTCGAGCAGGCGGCGCGCGATCACCATCGCCTGCACTTCCGCCGCGCCCTCGAAAATATTGAGGATGCGCGCGTCGCACAGCACGCGCGAGATGGCGTATTCGAGCGCAAAGCCATTGCCGCCGTGGATCTGCAGGGCGTTGTCGGCGGACGCCCAGGCGACGCGCGCGCCGAGAAGTTTCGCCATGCCGGCTTCCAGATCGCAGCGCCGTCCCTCGTCCTTCGCACGCGCCGAAAAATAAGTGAGCTGGCGGGCGATGTGGGTCTCGACCGCCATCATCGCGATCTTGTCGGAGACGCGCGGGAAAGAGATCAGCGGCTTGCCGAACTGGATGCGCTCCTTGGCGTAGCGCAGGCCGAGCTCCATCGCGCATTGCGCGACGCCGACCGCGCGCGCAGCCGTCTGGATGCGCGCGGATTCGAACGTCTGCATCAGCTGCTTGAAGCCCTGCCCCTCCTCGCCGCCGAGCAGGTTTTCGGCCTTCACCTCGAAACCGTCGAAACCGATCTCGAATTCCTTCATGCCGCGATAGCCGAGCACCTCGATTTCGCCGCCGGTCATGCCCTCGGCCGGGAAGGGGTTCTTGTCGTCGCCGCGCGGCTTTTCGGCCAGCAGCATCGACAGGCCCTTGTAGCCGGGCTCGGCGGGATTGGTGCGCACCAAAAGCGTCATCAGGTCGGCGCGCACGGGATGGGTGATCCACGTCTTGTTGCCGTAGACCTTGTAGACGTCGCCCTCCTTCACCGCGCGCGTGCGCAGCGAGGCGAGATCGGAGCCGGTGTTAGGCTCGGTGAAGACGGCCGTCGGCAAGATTTCGCCGGCCGCGATCTTCGGCAGGTAATGCGCCTTCTGCTCGGGCGTGCCGCCGGCGAGAATGAGTTCGGCCGCGATTTCCGGCCGCGTGCCGAGCGAGCCGACGCCGATATAGGCGCGCGACAATTCCTCCGTGACGACGCACATCGAGGTCTTCGACAGGCCCATGCCGCCGAATTCTTCCGGAATGGTCAGGCCGAACACGCCGAGATCGGCGAGGCCCTTGATGACCTCGAGCGGAATGTACTCGTTCTTCAGATGCCACTTGTGCGCGTAGGGGATGACCTCGGCTTCCGCGAACTTGCGCATTTCCGTGCGGATCGCTTCCAGCGTCTCGTCGAGGCCGGGTTCGCCGACAGTCGCTTTCGCCTCGGCATGGTCGATGAGATCGGCGAGCCGCGCGCGGTTCTTCGCGGTGTTGCCGGACGCGATCACCGCCTCGACCGCCGGAGTGCGGCGTTTGGCGATCTGGTCCGGCGTCAGGCCGAAATCGCCCGGACGCACCATCTCGCCCTGGCTCATCGGAATACCGCCGAACACCTGCGCAACATATTCGCTGAGGCCGATGCGCGTCAGCAGGATTTCGGTCTCGCCGAGCTTGCCTTCGCCTTGCATCCGCTCGGCGTAATGGATCATCTCGCTGATCGCCTGCACATAGGTCGCGAGCCACGACAGGCCGTGCGCGGCGTGCTGCTCGCGCTCGAACAGAGCGGCGGAAATCTTGCCGTCCTTGGAGACGAGGCCGCGTACCGCCTCGATCGCGTCGCGATAGAGATTGTCGATCGCCGTCATCGCGGCATTGGCCTCGGCGAGCCAGGCGTCAGGCGAGGTCGCGTTCTTCTCGAGGGCGGCCGCGGTCATCGAACTCTCCGGGAAAAGCGAAAGATCGACTTTATTGCCACCGTCTCGGTTGCGGTGCAACACGAATGCGCGGCCTTGCGCGCGCCGGCTAGCCGCGCGCGAACAGCCGGGCGAAGCCGCGACCCAGCGGCGCGGCGACGAAATGGACGAAGGGGACGAGAAACGCGCCGACGACGAGGCCGAACAGGCCGTAGACGGCCGCCGAAGCCGCCCACCCTGCGGCCGCGCCCCACATCGGCGCCTGTGCGCCGAGCCCTTGAGCCAAATCGGCCCAGACCTGCGGCCAGCGAAAACCGAAATGCGCGAGCCCGTGACTGAGAATCGACCCGCCCACCCAGATCATCGCGGCGATGCCGACGACGCTTAGCGCCGACATCAGCGCCGGCATGAAACGCACCAGGCCCCGCCCGGCCGCCCGGACGACAGACGTGCGGGCGTTGCGGGCGAGCGCGAGGCCCATGTCGTCCGCCTTCACGATCAGCGCGACGGCGCCATAGACGCCGACCGTCATCACGACGCCGACCAGCGCCAGCGACAGCGCCTTTGTCCAGAAATTGCCGGCCTCGATGCTGGCGAGGGCGATGGTCATGATCTCGGCCGACAGGATGAAATCGGTGCGGATGGCGCCGCTTACACGCTGCTTCTCGAAATCGGCGGCGGGAACAGCCTGTGCGGCGTCGGTCTCCTCGCCGTGGCCAAAGAGCGCCTCCACGACCTTCTCAGCGCCCTCGTAGCAGAGGAACAGGCCGCCGAACATCAGCAGCGGCTCGACCGCCCAGGGCGCGAAAGCGTCGAGCGCGAGCGCGAGCGGCAGCAAAATGACGAGCTTGTTGCGCAGCGATCCCAGCGCGATCTTGCCCACGATCGGCAGTTCGCGCTTCGGATCGAGCCCGGCGACGAAGCGCGGCGTCACCGCCGCATCGTCGATGACCACGCCAGCCGCCTTCGCGCCGGCCGCCGCGCTCTGGCTGATGGCGTCGTCGATCGAAGCCGCCGCCGCCTTGGCGATCACGGAAATGTCGTCGAGAAGCGCAAGAAGTCCGGTCGCCACGATATCGGCCTCGGTGAGAGATCTACGCGCTGCGCGTGGAGGCGTGGCAGGGCGCGACGGCCGCACCCTGCGCGATGCGCGTCCGCATCAATAGCTGCGACGGCGCGCTTCGCTGTCCGGCTCGGCGCCGGGATCGTCGGGCGGCGTGGGCAAAGGAAAAATCACGGGCCGCGCCGCCGGCGCCGGCGCCGGCGTGACATCGATCACGGCGGGCGCAGGCTTTTCCTCGATCGGCTCGGGCTCTGGCAAGACCTCGATCACCTCTGGCTCGGGCGCGTGTTCGATGGCCGGCGCCTCGATCGCCGTCGCGACAGGCGCGAGAACCGGCTCGGGCGGCGCGAGACCGATCTGCTCGACGGGCGTCGTCCAACGGAAAGCGTCGAGCTTGCCGGTCACGGGCGAGACGGGCGCCCACAGGCTCGACACCACGCCGTCTGCGATCCAGGCGGGATCGCGCGGCGCGCGTGAGGCGCGCGCCAGCCATTCGCGGACGCCGCCGGATTCGCCGAACTGCTTTTCCTCGATCTCGGCCATCAGCAGGCAAACGCGCACGGTGGGGCGCGCGTTCTCGCCGAGCAGCGGCGCGAGCGCCTTGCGCGCTTCGTCGAATTCGCGCGCAGCCAGCGCGGCGCGCGCCAGCACGAGACGCGATTCGACATTGTCCGGCGCAAGCCGAGCGAGCGTCTTGGCCCGCCCATAGCGATCCGTGTTCGAATCGCCCGGCCTGATATCGAGATAGGCGGTCGCGAGATCGGGATGCGGCTCGCGCGCGTAGGCCTTCTCGATCATCTTGGCCGCCGTGCGCAGCGAGCCGCGCCGCGTCAGCAGCCGCGCGGCGAGCGCAACCGCGGGCACAAGATCGGGCGCGCGCTTGGCGGCCGATGTCGCGAGTTTCAGCGCGCCTTCGGGATCGGTCAGTTCGCCTTGCTGCGCGATCGCCGTCTCCAGCACTGCGCGCTGGCGCTGCGCTGTCGCGACGTCGATCGACTTCGCCCGAGCATTGGCTTCGACCGTGGCGAGCGCCCCTTCCCAATCCGAATGCGCCGCCTGCGAGGAGACGACCGCCTCGCCGGCCCACGGAAGGGCCGCGATCCGATGCGCCTCGCGCGCGAAATGATCGGCGGCGGCTTCATCGCCGCGCCGCTGCGCCTCGATGTGCAGGCCGCGCAGACCGAGCAGCTTCGTCTCTTCGCGCTTGGCCATTGTGGCGAAGGCCGCCTCCGCCGCCCGGCGGTCTCCGGAGAGCTGCGCGACCTGAGCGTTCAGCAGCATGGACAGCGGCTCTTTCGGCAGATGACGCGAGGCCTCGTTCGCCGCCTTGCGGGCGCCGCGCGCATCGCCGGCGCCGGCCGCCACCATGCCGCGCGTCAGCGCCTCGTAGCCCTTGCGTCGGCGGCGCGCATGACGCGCGTAGTTGAAGATCGAAGGAATGCGGAAGACGAGCCGGAACAGGCTCCACAGCAGCGAGATGACGACGGATGTCGCCAGCACCGCGCCGATCGCCCCGAAGGGCGACGTACGCACCGTGACAAGATTCGGGATGGCGAGCGTGATCTCGCCGGGCTGGTCGGCGAGCCAGGCGACGCCGAACGCGACGGCCGCCAGCAGGGCCAGGAAAATAATGAGACGCCACATGCTGCGCGGCCCTTCCGCTTACTGGGACGACGACCGCCCGATGGCGGAAATGGATTCGGAGAGAAGCGCACGCGCGGCGGAATCGGCTTTCAGCCGCGCGCTTGCGGCGATCTGCCAGTCGGCCACGAGATTCTTGGCGACGGCGGGAAAGTCTTCGCACGCCGCGACCGCGCCGGGCAGATCGGACTTCTGCAGCGCCGCGTCGATGCGCGCGACCGTTCCGCCGATGGAATTCTGCGCGCCCTGCCCCGCCCAGGTGATGCGGAAGACGCCCTTCGCTTTCGCGAGAAGCTTGTCGGTGAAACTCGCGCCGGCCGACGGCGCATCGAGCGCGAGAACCTTGTCGCGCAGGCCGCGCCACTGCTGCGTCAATTGCGCGACCGTCGGCGCGCCGGTCTTCGCATAGGCGGCGAGATCCGCTGTCTTCTCGTCGGCGACGCCGAGCCCTTTCAACGCGGCGAGATTGTCGGCAAGCGGCGCGCCGGCGCGCAGCGCCTCGCCCGTCGCCTGCGCCACGACGGCGCGCGACGCGGCGAATTCGCGGCCAGACGGCGTATTGTTCTCGCGCGCCTGCGGCGCGCGCGTGTCGGTCTTGGGTTGTTCGAGCTTCTGCTCGATGACGGCCAGCCGTTGCGTCAGAGCCTCGAGACGTTGCGCGGCCTGCGTGACGGCGTCGGCGGCGGCGGCCGCGTCGGACTTGCTTTGCGTCAGCTCGAGCTTGCCTTGCGCCAGGTCCAGCTTCGATTGCAGCGCGTCGATCCGCCCGAGCGCGGCGTCGAGCTTCGTCTGCAGAGCGTCCACCCTGCTCTGGACCGCGTCGGCCGCCGCCTGCGCATCCTCGCTCTGCCGCGGATTGGCGGCCGCCGCGACCGGCGGAGCGGCGAAAACGGCAGCGCCGCCGGTCTGTCCGGCCGTCTGCTCGGCGGGTTTGGGTTCGGGCGCCGCCGAAACAGCGTCGGACTTCGCAGACTCGGGTTTGGCGGGTTCGGGTTTTGCCGCTTCGGCCGTCTTGCCCGCATCCGGATCGACGGCCGGCGCCGGCGCTTCCTTCGTGTCGGGCGCCGGCGGCGCGACATGCAGCGCGCGTTGCGCCGACTCCGGCAGAAGCCCGATGACGCGCGCCTTCAGGCTGCCGTCGTCGACGCGATGGCCCGGGGCGGCGATCCAGGCTATGGCGCCGGCTATCGCGACGACGAGGACGCCAAAGACGATGAAACCGCCGCGGCGCGTCCGTTCGGGCGGCGGCGCAGCGATGGGGTCTCCGTCGACCGGCGCCGCTACGTCCTGCGCCTCCTCGACGCCTTCGACCCGCTCAGCCTCTACGACCGAATCCGGATCGCGCGGCGCGGTTTGATGCGCTTCGACTATCGATTCGGCGACGACGGGCGCATCGCCGGCCGCGGAAACCTCCACGGCCTCGCCTTCGATGACAGGCGGCGTCCGGCCGGAAGCTCCGGCCTTGGTCCGATCGTCAGAATTACCGTCGCGTTGCATCGCCATGAACCCGCCTTTTGCTCAAACGCTTATAGAGCAGATGGCCGGGCATTGAAAACGAAGCCGCTCAAACGTGCGCTGCGATGGCGTCGGCGATGGCGACCGTGCGCTTGGCGATTTCGGCGTGCAACAGCTCGACCATTTTGCCGTCGATCTGAATCGCGCCCTTGGCCGCATTCGCCGGCTGACTGAACACGTCGATGATCTTGCGTGCGAATTCGACTTCGTCCGAAGAGGGCGCGAATATTTCGTTGCACGGGCCGATCTGGCTGGGATGGATCAGCGTCTTGCCGTCCATGCCGAAATCGCGCCCCTGCTCGCATTCGGCGCGAAGGCCCGCTTCGTTCGAAAAATCGTTGTACACGCCGTCGATGATCTCGATCCCGTGCGCCCGCGCCGCCGCGACGCAGATCGACAGCCACGCCAGCATGGACGGCCGTCCCGGCGTCAGACGCGCGCGCGTCTCCTTGGCGAGATCGTTGGTGCCCATGATGAAGACCGACAGGCGCGAGGCCGGGTCGGCCGCCGTGCGCGCGATCGAATCGGCGTTGAGCATGGCGAGCGGCGTCTCCATCATCGCCCAGAGCCGCGTCGTCTCCGGCGCGCCGGCCTCGCGAATCGCCTTGGCCGCCATCATCACATCGCCGGGCGTGGAGACTTTCGGCACGAGAATGGCGTCGGGCGCGGCTTCGGCGGCCGCGATCATGTCCTCCGCGCCCCAGGGCGTGGCCAGACCGTTGACGCGGATGACGACCTCGCGCCGGCCGAAGCCGCCGGCCTTGACCGCCGCGGCCACTTGGTTGCGCGCCATGGCCTTGGCGTCGGGCGCGACGGCGTCCTCGAGATCGAGGATCAGCGCGTCAGCGGCCAGCGTGCGGGATTTTTCGAGCGCGCGGGCGTTGGAGCCCGGCATGTAGAGACAGGAGCGTCGCGGACGAAGGGACATGGAGAGCCTCGGAAACTGTCGCGGCGCAACATAAAGGCTCGCCCGGCGTCACGCCATCGTCATTTTGGGGCGCCAGCGGAGCTCGAGCTATGCAAATGCGTCAGAACTACGGCGGTAGCGAGAAAACAGCGGGTTTGTCCGCCCTTAGATTCGTATCGGCCGGCGCTCGTGTGACCAAGCGGCCACACCGCTGATTCATTTCACGCTTCATGGCCCGAATGTGGCGAAACGCCCTTTTTCCGCTGCATTGCGGCACGACATAGCTCGGCCGAGGGCGACGTTCGCCCCCGCCCGCCGGACGCATGGCTTTGGCCGGCGGCGACATAATTGGAGTAGATAATGAATCTGAAGACCCTTGCCGCCGCGCTTCTCGTCGGCGTCTCCTCGACCGCCGCGATGGCGGCCGACCTTCCCTCGCGCAAGGTTGCGCCGGTCTATGTCGCGCCGGCCCCGATCTTCACCTGGACGGGCCTCTATGTCGGTCTGCAGGCCGGCTACGCCTGGGACAAGGTCGGCGTGAACAACGCATTCGCCGCCGTGCCGGTCAACGTCTCGCGCAACGGCTTCGTCGGCGGCGGCCATATCGGCTATCTCTACCAGACAGGCCCGGCCGTGTTCGGTCTGGAAGCCGACGTCGAAGGCACGACCGTCAAGAATTCGGGCCTGCGCGCCTCGCTGCGCGGCCGTCTCGGCCTCGCCGCCGACCGCGCCCTGTTCTACGTGACCGGCGGCGGCGCGCTCGCCAACCAGAGCTACACCGTGTGGTCGCCCTTCGCGCCGGCCTTCACGACCTCGACCTCCGCGACCAAGCTCGGCTGGACGGTGGGCGCGGGCGCCGAATACGCCTTCGCGCCGAACTGGTCGGCCCGCGTCGAATATCGCTACAGCGATTTCGGCAAGGTGGACGTCGCCAACTTCATCGCGCCGGCCCAGATCTCGCGGCATGAGCATGCCGTTCGTCTCGGCGTGTCCTATCACTTCGGCGGCCCGGCTGGCCCGATCGTCGCCAAGTACTGATACTGTCGTTTCCTGCGACAGCCTCGAAAGCCCGGCTCCGGCCGGGCTTTCTTTTTTGCGGCGCACACAAAAGCTCTTGGCTTGCGGCTGATGCTGCGCCACATTCCGCGCCATGAGCGATCAAACCCCCGACCTCCTGCCCCTTCGCCTCGAGCAGGGCTACCGCTCCTTCCTGGGAGGGCGCTTTCCGACCGAGCGGCAACGCTTCCGCGCGCTTGCGGAAACCGGGCAGAAGCCGCGCGTCATGCTGATCGGCTGCTGCGACTCGCGCGTGGCGCCCGAAACGATCTTCGACGCGAGCCCCGGTGAAATCTTCGTGCTGCGCAACGTGGCCGCGCTCGTGCCGCCCTATCGTCCCAACGACGACTATCATTCGACCTCCGCCGCGCTCGAATTCGGCGTCATGGGCCTGCGCGTCGAACATATCGTGGTGATGGGCCACGAGGCCTGCGGTGGCGTGAAAGCCTATGCGGAAAACGAGGCCGACCCCTATATGCGCCCCCTCTCGCCGGGCGATTTCATCGGCCAGTGGATCAAGCTGATCGCACCCGCAGCGCAGGCGATCAGCCCGGCGCCGGCGAAGCCCGACACAACTTACGTCGAAAAGCTCGGCCATGAGACGGTCAAGCAGAGCCTTATCAATCTGCGCACCTTTCCCTGCATCTCCAACCTGATCGAGAAGGGCCGCCTTTCGGTTCACGGCGCCTATTTCGGCGTGGCCGACGGCAGGTTGCTGGCGCTCGACGAGGCGCGCGGCGTCTTCGAGCCGATCGCGGAAGAAGCGTGGCGCACAGCCTTCGCCGAACCCCGGTTCTGACCCGACGCTTTCTCGTCCTCGGCGCGCCAGCGCACGGCGACATCGCCCAGCGCATCCAGCATGGCCTTCAATTGCACGCCGCGCGCGGTCAGCGAATAGCTGACGGTCGGCGGGATCGTCGGCTGGTAGTCGCGCAAGACCAGACCGTCCGCTTCGAGCCGCTTCAGCCGCTCGGCGAGCATTTTGGGCGAGATATCGGGAATCAATCGGCGGATTTCGCCGTAGCGCAGCACGCCATGGGTGCGCAGCACCCACAGTATATGGGTCGTCCACGGCCCCGAGATGATTTTCAGGACGGCGTCGACCGGGCATCCATCGCCAGTGTTTTCGTTCGCGGCCATCGGCACATCCGGTAAGTCAGTCACCACAAGGTAACTACTTCCGAAAATATATCAAGTCGCCTAGGTAAAGCGCATCGGCGGCCTGTGGCTGCGTGAACGAGGATGCGAAAGATGGCGAAGATTGCGATCGTTTATTTCAGCGGCTACGGCCACACGGCGAAACTGGCCGAAGCCGTCGAAAAGGGCGCGGCGTCCGCCGCAGGCGCAAGCGCCGAGACGTTCCGCATCGACGCGAATGGCGACCTGCCTGAAAGCGCGATGGAAAAACTCGCCGGCGCCGACGCCATCATCTACGGCAGCCCGACCTACATGGGCGGCCCCGCCTGGCAGTTCAAAAAGTTCGCGGACGCCTCGTCGAAGGCCTGGTTCACGCAGGCGTGGAAGGACAAGATCGGCGCGGGCTTCACCAATTCGGCATCGGTCAACGGCGACAAGGCCATGACCATGTCCTATTTCGTCACGCTGGCCATGCAGCACGGCCAGATCTGGATCGGCACCGGCCTGCTGCCCTCCAACAAGAAGGAACATGGCCCCGACGACGTGAACTGGACCGCGGGGCAGACCGGCCTTCTCTCCGTCTCGCCGTCCGACGCCTCCGCCGAGGAGGCCCCGCGCAAGGGCGATCTCGAAACCGCCCGCCTGTTCGGCAAGCGCGTTGCCGAATATGCGGTGAAGACGCGCGGCTGACGCGCCCTATGTGAGCAAGGGCGGGCGCATCGGACGTCCGTCCGGATTTTTCGTGAGGGACAGATGAGCCAGACCAAGATCGCCGTCGTCGTCGGCAGCCTGCGCAAGGACTCGATCAACCGCAAATTCGCGCATGCGCTGGAGAAGCTGGCGCCAGCGGACTTCAAGCTGACCGAAGTCGGCATCGGCGATCTGCCGCTCTACAATCAGGACGACGACGGAAACCCCGCCGACAGCGTGAAAAAATTCAAGCAGGCGATCGCGGATTCGCAGGGCGTCATTTTCGTGACGCCCGAATACAATCGCTCGATGCCCGGCGTGCTGAAGAACGCGCTCGATCACGGCTCGCGCCCCTACGGCAAGAGCGTGTGGGCCGGCAAGCCCGCCGGAATCATCGGCGTGTCGGGCGGCGCGATCGGCACGGCGCTCGCCCAGCAGCACCTGCGCAACGTCGTCGCCTATCTCGATATGCCGACGCTCAACCAGCCCGAGGCCTTCATTCACATGAAGGAGGGTTTTTACGACGCCGACGGAAGCATCGGCGAAGGCAGCCGCAAGTTCGTGCAGGGCTGGATGGATAAATATGCGGCGTGGGTGAAGAAGCTCGCCGAGTAAGCCTTGCGCCATACCGAACCACGGCGCTCCTCCCGCTCCCCGCTTGCGGGGAGAGGGTTGGGGCGCCCGCGTACGGGGAGAAGGGTCAACGCCTGACGCTTTCGCCGTTGCACGGCGCCGCCCGCAAGCAGCAGCCTTACGCCGCCTTCTTCCTCGGCGCGATCAGCTTGCGGTTGACCAGCACTTCCGCGATCTGCACGGCGTTGAGCGCGGCGCCCTTGCGCAGATTGTCGCTGACGCACCAGAAGGCGAGGCCGTTCTCCACCGTTGCGTCCTCGCGGATGCGCGAAATGTAGGTGGCGTCTTCGCCGGCGGCCTCGTGCGGCGTCATGTAGCCGCCGGGCTCGCGCTTGTCGATGACGAGCACGCCCGGCGCCGCGCGCAGGATGGCTGTCGCTTCTTCGGCCGTGATCGGCTTGGCAAATTCGACGTTCACGCTTTCGGAATGCGAGATGAACACCGGCACGCGCACGCAGGTGGCGGTCAGCTTGATCTTCGGATCGAGGA
>JASGFP010000066.1:0-23024 GCA_047605445.1 Rhodoblastus sp. | reverse complement strand
GAGGCGAAAGTCTCGCTGCCCGGCGGCTGCGCCATCGGCACGCGCCCGGTCGACCTGCTGCTCATGGCCATGAAGGATCTGGGCGCCGACATCGAGATCGAGGGCGGCTACGCCATCGCCAAGGCCAAGAACGGCCTGAAAGGCGGCGACATCCGCTTTCCCAAGGTCACGGTCGGCGGCACCCATACCGCGCTGATGGGCGCGAGCCTCGCGCACGGAACCACCGTCATCCATAATGCCGCGCGCGAGCCCGAGATCGTCGATCTCGCGGAATGCCTGATGAAAATGGGCGCGCGCATCAAGGGCGCGGGCACCTCGACCATCGAGGTCGCGGGCGTGACGCGCCTCAACGGCGCGCGCCACGCCGTGCTGCCCGATCGCATCGAGACCGGCACCTACGCCATGGCCGTGGCCATGACCGGCGGGGACGTGCTGTTGCAGGGGGCCCGCGCCGATCTGCTGCAATCCGCGCTCGACGTGATCGAGCAGACCGGCGCGACCTGCACGCAGGCCAACGACGGCGTGCGCATTCACCGCAACGGCGGCGCGATCCAGCCGGTCGACGTGACGACCGAGCCCTATCCCGGCTTTCCGACCGACCTGCAGGCGCAATTGATGGCCCTGGTGACGCGCGCCGCGGGAACTTCGCGCATCACCGAGACGATTTTCGAGAACCGTTTCATGCATGTCGCCGAACTCGCCCGCTTCGGCGCGCAGATCAGGCTCGACGGCGATACGGCGATCATCGAGGGCGTCGAGGCGCTGAAGGGCGCCCCGGTCATGGCGACGGACCTGCGTGCGTCCGTCTCGCTGGTGATCGCGGCGCTGGCGGCGGAAGGCGAGACGACGGTCAACCGCGTCTATCACCTGGACCGCGGATTCGAGGCGCTGGAAAAGAAACTCGGCGCCTGCGGCGCGGAAATCGAGCGCATTTCGACCGGCTGAGCGTCCGCGGTCAGCCGTCCCAATGGCTGCGCTTCAGCCAATCCGGCATTAACCCGCGGCCTGTAGCGTCGCTCCGCCAAAACCAGCGGAGCGCACATGGGCCAGCCGGCCATCGACATATCCTCCACCGACGTCGAACTGGTCGACGCGCCGATTCCGGCGGGCTGGATCGTCTCGGGCGCCCCGCGCGCCCGAATGGCGGAACTGTCCCGCAGCAGCGACCGCGCCGCGTCTTCGGCGATCTGGGACTGCACGGCCGGCGAATTCGACTGGCGGTTCGGCGTCGACGAATGGGTCCATATCCTCGAAGGCTCTGTCGACGTCCGGGACGAGAATGGAGAATGGCGAGAATTGGCGCCCGGCGCCGTCGCGCTGTTCCGCGCCGGCAGCGTCTCGCGCTGGCGGGTGCGCGTCTATGTCCGCAAGCTCGCCGTATGCCGGGTGGCCATGCCGGCGTCCGTCGCCCTCGCGTTGCGCGTTCTGGCGCGGCTCAGCGCGATTCTCGCGCCATCCGCCTCGCAGGCGGCGGCGATTCTCGCCTGAACGCGCCCGCTTGCGAAATCTGGCCATCGCCCCCAAATGGCGGGTGCGAGGCCGTCATGACCACAACCTGTCCCGATAGCGACCGTCCCCTTCGCCTCATCGCCTTCGATTCGGAGGATCTCGAGGTCGTCTCGGCCCATCTGCAGGATTCGCTCGTGCGGGTTGGCGACATGGCGTGGCTGCCGGAGCAGGACCGCTTCGTCCTCGGCCTCTCGCGGTTCGACTGGTTCTCGGCGCAGGCCGGCCAGTGCGAGCGGGCGGTGTCCGCCTTGCGTTTCGAACGTGTGCGCACCGTGCGGCAGAACGGCGTGCCGCAGCGCGAGCCGAATACGGTCCTCAATCTGCTGTCCATCGCCTTCGAGCCAGCCGACGCGCCGGCCGGCGCTATCGTCCTGACCTTTTCGGGCGGCGCGGCGCTTCGGCTCGAGGTCGAATGCCTCGAGGCGTATCTGCGCGATCTCGGGCCGCGCTGGACCGCCAGATCGCGCCCCGGCCACGCGCTTGACGCGGGCCCCGCTCAAGGGTCATGACCTGACGGACCTTTGCCGGGCGCGTCGCACCGCCCGATTCCGGAGCTGAACATGACCATGCGGCTCGACGCCACGGCCGCCGATTTCGACGCGCGTTTCGCCGATCTTCTCGCGATGAAACGCGAGGTGTCCGAAGACGTCGATTCCGCCGCGCGTGAAATCATCGCCGACGTGATGGCGCGCGGCGACGCCGCGCTCATCGACCTCTCGAGAAAATTCGACCGGATCGACCTGGCCGAGCGCGGGCTCGCCATCGGCAAGGCCGAGATCGAAGCGGCCGTCGCGGCGTGTCCGAAGGCGGCGCTCGACGCGCTCGACGTCGCGCACGCCCGCATCGTCGCCTTCCACCAACGCCAGAGACCGCAGGACCTGCGCTTCACCGACGAGGCGGGCGTCGAGCTCGGCTGGCGCTGGACGGCGGTCGAGGCGGTCGGCCTCTATGTGCCCGGCGGCACCGCTTCCTATCCGTCCTCGGTGCTGATGAACGCCGTGCCGGCCAAGGTCGCGGGCGTGCCGCGCATCGTCATGGTCGTGCCGACGCCCGGCGGCGCGCTCGACCCGCTGGTGCTGGCGGCGGCTGCGCGCGCAGGCGTCGATGAAATATACAGGGTGGGCGGCGCGCAGGCGGTGGCCGCGCTCGCCTACGGCACGAAGACGATCAGGCCCGTCGCCAAGATCGTGGGCCCCGGCAACGCCTATGTGGCTGCCGCCAAGCGCCGCGTGTTCGGGCAGGTCGGCATCGACATGATCGCCGGACCTTCCGAAGTGCTGGTGATCGCAGACGGCGGCGCCAATCCCGCCTGGATCGCCGCAGACCTGCTCGCACAGGCCGAACACGATACGGCGGCGCAGAGCATTCTCATCACCGACAGCGCGGAACTCGCGCGCGACGTCGAGCGCGCCGTCGAGGCGCAACTCGTCACGCTGCCGCGTGAAAAGATCGCGCGGGCGAGCTGGAACGATTTCGGCGCGACCATCGTCGTGAAGAAACTGGACGATTCCATCGCGCTGGCCGACCGCATCGCCGCCGAACATCTCGAGATCATGGCGGAGAATGCGGAAGAGCTTGCAGCGCGCGTGCGCAACGCAGGCGCGATCTTCATCGGCGCGCATACGCCCGAGGCCATCGGCGATTATGTCGGCGGCTCCAACCACGTCTTGCCGACGGCGCGCTCGGCGCGCTTCTCGTCGGGCTTGGGCGTGCTCGATTTCATGAAGCGCACGTCGCTTCTCAAGTGTTCGCCGCAATCGCTCAATCTGCTCGGTCCCTCCGCGATCGCGCTGGGCGAGGCCGAGCGGCTGGAAGCGCATGCGCGCTCGGTGGCGATCCGCATCAACAGAGGCGCGGCATGACGACGGACAACAAAAGGCTGGTCGCGGTCACGCTGGACGAGGCCTCGATTGGCCGCGGCACGCCCGACCAGGAGCACGAGCGCGAGATCGCGATCTACGATCTGATCGAGGACAACAATTTCGCGCTGCCCGGCCATCACGGCGGGCCCTATACGCTGGCCATCGCGCTGCACGACGCCAAGCTCGCCTTCGACATCCGCGAGGAAAGCGGACCGCAAGTCGTCACGCACATTCTCTCGCTCACGCCCTTCCGAAAGATCCTCAAGGATTATTTCATGGTCTGCGAGAGTTATTACGCCGCCATCCGCACCGCGACGCCCGCGCAGATCGAGGCCATCGACATGGGCCGGCGCGGCCTGCACAACGAAGGCGCGCAGCTTCTGGCCGAACGCCTGAAGGGCAAGGTCGATTGCGACATGGACACGTCGCGGCGGCTGTTCACGCTCGTCACCGCCCTGCACTGGAAGGGGTAAGGCGTGCCGCGCCGCGCTGAAGCGCCGGGAGGCTGACGATGGAGAGCGGCCGCCGCCCGCAATCCATTCTGTTCTGCTGCACCTTCAACGCCGTGCGTTCGCCGATGGCCGAGGCGATCGCGCGCTATTACTACGGCCGCGAGATCTATTTCGCCTCGGCCGGCGTCAAGGAGGGCGAACTCGACCCCTTCGCCGTCGCCGCGATGGACGATATCGGCATCGACATCCAGAAGTTCAAACCGCACACGTTCGAGGATCTCGAGGATTCGAGCTTCGACCTCATCGTCTCGCTCTCGCCCGAAGCCCACCACAAGGCGCTGGAATTCACACGAACGCTGGCCGTCGACGTCGTCTACTGGCCGACGGTGGACCCCACCGCCGTGCAGGGCTCGCGCGAGCAGATGCTCGACGCTTACCGCAGCGTGCGCGACGGATTGAAGAAGCGAATCACGGCGCTGCTCTCGCCAACCGCGTGAGCGCGGGACCGCGAGCGTCAGGCTCGCCCGAACAACACGCGCCGGGCGAGCCTGAAGGCTCGCGGTCCAGAAATCACTTCCGGTATTGCGCGTCGCTCACCTGCTCGAGCCAGTCGACGGCCTTGCCGTCCAGCCGCTCCTGAATGGCGATATGCGTCATGGCTGTCGTCTGCGCCGCGCCGTGCCAGTGCTTTTCGCCAGGCGCGAACCAGATGACGTCGCCGGGCCGGATTTCCTCCACAGGTCCGCCCTCGCGCTGCGCCCAGCCGCAGCCGTCGGTGACGATCAGCGTCTGTCCGAGCGGATGCGTGTGCCAGGCGGTGCGGGCGCTGGCCTCGAATGTCACGCGCACGCAGGCGACGCGTGCGGGATCGGGCGCGTTTATCAGGGGGTCGATGCGGACCTTGCCGGTGAAATATTCGCCCGATCCGGAATCCGAAGGCCGCGATCCCACGCGTTCGATCTTCATGTCTTACCTCCTTCTCACATCCCCATCGCCCGCAAACCCGCCGCCGTCGCGAACCCCGCCGCCAGCGCCGGCAATTCGCGGCGCGTATAAAACATCACGAGCGCCGCCGCTGCGACCGCCGCCACCCCCGCGACGCCGGCCTTCAGCGCGATCGGCGCGACCGTGGCGATGAAGATCGACGCCGGCAGCGCTTCCAGTCCGCGCCGCACGCGCGCGGTCATCGGCACACGCGCCATGATCCAGTAACCGCCGAGGCGCAGAAGGATCGTGACCAGCGCGGTCGCGAAAATGACCGTCCAGGGACCGATGGACCAGTGCATCACGCCTCGTCGATCAATGCGGCCGACAGCGCGCCGGCGAGCGCGCCCGCGACGATGAACCAGCCGGGCGAAAACAGCGAGACGATGATCGCCGCGAGCCCGGCGATGACCAGCGGCGCGAAGCGTTTCGTCCGCCGGACCATCGGAACGGTCAGCGTCGCAAAGACGATCGGCAGCACGAGATCGAGCCCGTAGCGCTCGGGATGGACGACCAGCGCGCCGGCGACGAAGCCGATGGCGGTGGTCAGAACCCAACCGACATAGAGCGGTATGGCCGCGCCGATCACCGGCCCGTGGTCGCGCCCGCCGGCTGCGTGATGCCGCGCGCCTATGGCGAAGGAGGCGTCGGTGAGAAACAGCAGGCTGAAATAGGTAAGCCGCCGGTCGAGCCCCTCGATCCACGGCCGGAAGGTCGCGCTCATCAGCAGGAACCGCGCGTTGACCGCCGCCGTCACGCCGACCGCGGCCAAGAGCGCGCTCAGCGTCCACACGGGCGTCCATATCTGCAGCGTCAGCATCTGCGAGGCGCCGGCGTAGACGATCGCGCTCTGGCCGATCGCCTCGGCGAAGGTCAGCCCCTTCTGGCTTGCCGCCGCGCCGACGGCGAGGCCGAAGATCAGCGCGCCCGGCTGGAAGGGCAGGGATTCCATCATACCGCGCCACATGCCCGCCCGGCTGGCGTAAGGCCGGGTTTGCGATGCGGGTTCGGGCCTCGCGGGATTCGTCATGGCGCCATCTTCGCGCGGCGCGCACTGCCATGCTAGACCGCGACCGGCATGGCTGCCGCCGCAGGAGAACGCCGATCAAGCCGGTTGGCCTTTCATTCGACTATCCCGGCGGGCGCGTCGAAATTTTCGTCGCGCCGCTCGACGCGCCCGCGCGCGACCTCTCGCCGGCCCGCGCCGCGCTCTCGCGTCGCCTGATCGCGGGCCGCGCGGCCTGCGCGGAAAGCGACGTCGCCATCGTCCACGACGCCGACGGCGCGCCGCATGTTGCGGCGCCGCAGCGCGGCCTGCGCATCTCCATGTCCGGCCGGGACGGGCTGGTCGCCGCCGCCGCCGCCGATCACGCCGTGGGCCTCGACATCGAAACGGTGGCGGCCCGGTTCGATCCGCCGCTCAACGTGCTGCATGCCGCCGAACGCGCGGCGCTGACGCGGGCAGGCGAAAGCGCGCACGAAATCTTCCTGCGCATCTGGACGGCCAAGGAGGCTTATGTGAAGGCGTTGGGAACAGGCCTCGCGCGCGAACCCTCCGACATCGAGATCCGGCTGCCGCCCTCCGCCGCCGCCGCGACCGCCGACTACGCGGTGATGGATTGTGGCCGGTCGGTCCGCACGGCGCTTGCGCGCGGGGCGCGGCTTGTCGTCGGTCGTCGGCCCGTCATTCTGGCGTGCTTGGTTCTGCCGGGCTGAGTGCGGCGGTTACTTCCGGCACTTGCTTCGTAGCGCGCCGCCATTAGCTGCTGTGGGTCGGCCGGCGACTTTTCGCTTGCAACGAAAAGGCGTGACGACGATCATCTGCCCCGCCTCCGGTTCGGTCGACGGAGGCCATTTGGAACGACGCCCGCCAGCGGGCGTTAAATGACTTGGAGCGTGGCCGCCATTTCGGTAGGCGACGCCGACACAGGAGTTATTCATGGGCTTTTTCGGCTCCATCATGAGCAAGATCTTTGGCGTCACTCCGGCTGCGGCCGAGGAGGCGAAGCCTGCGGCGCCCGGCGCGGCTCCCGCCGCCCCGATCGCGCCTGCAGGGTCTGTCGACGTGGCGTCCATACTCGACGGGCTTGTCTCCAAGTCGGGCCAGGAACTGAACTGGCGCGTGTCGATCGTCGACATGATGAAGGCGCTGGGGCTCGACTCCAGCCTCACCGCGCGCAAGGAACTCGCCAAGGAATTGCACTACGAGGGCGACACATCCGACAGCGCCAGCATGAACATCTGGCTGCACAAGAAAATGATGGAAATGATAGCCGCCAACGGCGGCAAGCTGCCGGACAACATCGGCAAGCATTGATCATTTTCGTTTCGCTTTAGGGAAAGCCCGCGGTTCGCGCCGCGGGCTTTTTCTGTTTCACCACGTATCCACGAACGGCCGCTTGCGCGTCTCGCGCCGCTGCGGCGCCGGGCATGACTCGAGCCCGCGAATGATCCATCGCCGTGTCTCCACGGGGTCGATCACCTGGTCGATTTCCAGCACCGAGGCGATGTTGGTCGCCTTGCCGACCTCGTAGGATTTCGCGACCATCGACTGGAAGAGTTTCTCGCGCTCGGCGAGATCTTCCACCGCCTCGAGTTCCTTGCGGAAGCCGAGCCGCACGGCGCCTTCGAGCCCCATGCCGCCGAACTCGCCGGTCGGCCACGAGATCGTGAAGGTTTGCGCGTGAAATCCGCCGCCGGCCATCGCCTGCGCGCCGAGCCCATAGCCCTTGCGCAGCACGATGGTGAAATAGGGAATGTCGAGCGAGGCGGCGGTCACGAACATGCGGCAGACATGGCGCACCAGCGCGGTCTTCTCCGCTTCCGGCCCCACCATGAAGCCCGGCGTGTCGCACAGCGACGCCATCGGAATGTCGAAGGCGTCGCAGAGCTGCATGAAGCGCGCGGCCTTGTCGGCGGCATCGGAATCGATCGCGCCGCCGAGATGTTTCGGATTGTTGGCGATGAGACCGAACGGGCGACCCTCGATGCGCACGAAGGCCGTGACGACGCCCGCGCCAAAGCCGCCACGCAGTTCGAGCACTGAGCCTTCGTCGGCGAGCGCATGAATCACGTCGCGGATTTCGTAGACGCGCAGCCGGTTTTCCGGGATCGCGCGGCGCAGCAGGCGTTGGTCCGGCGCCGTCCATTGCGCGACCGGCCCCTGGAAATACGACAGGTATTTCTTCGCCGCCGCACATGCGTCTGCTTCATCCTCGACCAGCACGTCGATCACGCCGTTCGGCCATTGAATGCTGGTCGGCCCCACTTCGTCCGGCGGATAGACGCCGAGCCCGCCGCCTTCGATCATCGCCGGTCCGCCCATGCCGACGCTCGTATCCTTCGTCGCGATCACCACGTCGCAGCAGCCGAGCAGCGCGGCGTTGCCGGCGAAGCAGCGGCCCGACACGATTCCGACCAGCGGCACGAGGCCGCTGAGCTTCGCGAATTGCGCGAACGTCGGCACGTCGAGACCGGTGACGCCGAGCCGTTCCGTGTCGCCGGGCCGGCCGCCGCCGCCCTCCGCGAACAGCACGATGGGAATGCGCTGGCGCTCGGCGATGGTGAACAGCCGGTCCTGCTTCTTGTGATTGCGTTGGCCTTGCGTGCCGGCGAGCACCATATAGTCGTAGGCGACGACCATGGTGCGCGCCTTGTCCGCCTCGAACAGATCGCCGTTGACCGTCGCCATTCCGGCCACCACGCCATCGCCGGGCGTATTGCGGATCAGGTCGTCCTTCGTGCGGCGAGCGGCCTGCGCGGCGATGGCGAGCGAACCATATTCGATGAAGCTGTCCGCATCCACCAGTGACGCGATATTCTCGCGCGCCGTGCGATGGTTGGTCTTGCGCCGTTTCGTCACCGCCTCCGCGCGGTTCTCGTCGAGGCCGAACGCCTGCCTGGCGATAACGTCCGCGAGATCGGCGCGGATGGCGTCGGGATCGACCGTCTCGTTCGCCGCCTGTTCGCCCGCGCCGACATCGGCGGGTTCGACGAACAGGATCGGATCGTCCTTGTAGAGCGTGTCGCCCTTGCGCCCGCGAATCTCACGCACGATTCCCCCGCAGGGGGCGGTGACGAGATGCTCCATCTTCATCGCTTCCAGCACGGCGATCTGCTGACCGGGCTTGACCGTCGCGCCGTCTGCGACATCCACCGAAACAATGGTGCCCAGAAGCGGCGCTGAAATCGCGACTGCGCCCTCCGGCCCCGCATGGGCCGGCGCGCGGCCGGACGGCGCATCGTCGGAAGCGGCTTCGAAATAATAGCGGTGCCGATCTTGCGCGGCGGATGCGATCAACGCCGCCAGATGCGTTTCGATGAAGCGTGTGTCGATGCGATTGGCGGCGAAATCGGGATGCGAAAGCAGCGCCTGCAGGAAGGCGATGTTGGTGTCCACACCCGCGATCCGGAATTCTCCCAGCGCGCGAAGAGACTTGGCGACGGCGGCGGAAAAATCCGCCGACGCCGAATGCACGATCAGCTTGGCGATCAGCGAGTCGAAGGCGGCGCCCGTGCGATAGCCGGAATATCCAAATGTATCGACGCGCACGCCGGGCCCGGAGGGTATGTCGAAGGCGGCGATCCTGCCGCCTGCCGGCAACGCCTCGCCGGCGGCGTTCATCGTCTCGAGGTTGACGCGCGACTGGATGGCGTAGCCGCGCGGCGCGCGCGAGTCCGCCAGCCCGAGCTCGCCCAGCGTGGCGCCGGCCGCGACTCGAATCTGCGCCTGCACGAGATCGACATCGTAGACTTCTTCCGTGACGGTGTGTTCGACCTGCAAGCGCGGATTGGCCTCGATGAAGGCGAAGTAGGAATCGTCGGACGTCTCGCGCGCATCGAGCAGAAATTCGAACGTGCCGAGATTGTCGTAATGCGCGGCGCGCGCCAGCGTCGTCGCCGCAGCCGCGATCTTTTCACGCAGCGCCGGCGTGAGAGAAGGAGACGGCGCGACTTCGATCAGCTTCTGGTTGCGGCGCTGGATCGTGCATTCGCGCTCGCCGAAATTGACGAGGCCGCCGTGCCTGTCGCCGAGAATCTGGATTTCGATATGTCGCGCGCTCTCGATCAGTCGCTCCGCATAGAGCGCCCCATCGCCGAAAGCGCTCTGCGCTTCCGACGTGCAGCGCGCGAAGGCCTCCGCGATCTCCTGCGTCCCGCGCACCGCGCGCATGCCGCGCCCGCCGCCGCCCGATACGGCCTTGAGCATGATCGGCGCGTTGATTTTCTGGAAGAATGCGCGCGCCTCGTCCACGCTGCGCACGGTCGCGCCGTCGATGACCGGCGCGCCGACTTTCAGCGCCAGTTCGCGCGCCTTCAGCTTGTCGCCGAACAGGTCTAGCGATTCGGCAGACGGTCCGACGAACGTCATTCCGGCCGCTGCGACAGCGCGCGCGAAGCCCGCGTTTTCCGCCAGAAAGCCATAGCCCGGATGGATGGCGTCGCATCCGGTCTCCTGCGCCAGCGCGACGATGCGCGCGGCATCGAGATAGGCGGGAACCCCGGATTTCGGCAAGGCATGCGCCTCGTCCGCCTTGCGCACATGCAGGGAGGCGGCGTCATCCTGAGAATGGATGGCGACGCTGGCGATCCCAAGTGCGGCGGCGGCGCGTGCGATGCGAATGGCGATTTCGCCGCGGTTGGCGATCAATATCTTGCGGAAAGGCGGAGGCGACATTGTTTTGGCGTTTCTCTCTCTTGTGTCCGACGATTTTGCCCCCTGATTCCGGTCGCGTCGAGTCGACCTGACGCATGCGTGGGCCTAATCTTTCGCACGAGGAAACGCCCGGAGAGGCCCGATGAACGAGGAAGCCCGCTATCTTGAGAACCTGCGCGCGCTGTGGCGCACGAACTGGCCGAACGACATTTCGCGAGAGCCGGTCTATCCGCTCGGCGAACGCCCGCTGACGGATTATCTCGGCGAATGGGCGCGTCGCACGCCGGACAAGGCCTCGCTGATCTACTATGGCCGGCAGGTGACGTTCGGCGAACTCGATCGACTCTCCGACGCCTTCGCCGCCTGGCTGCACGACCATGGCGTGCGCAAAGGCGATTGTGTCGCCGTTTTCATGGCCAATTGCCCGCAATTCCACATTGCCTTCTTCGGTATTCTGAAGATCGGCGCGATCCACGTCCCCGTGAACCCGCTCTTCAAGGGCCACGAGCTGATCTACGAACTGAACGACACCGGCGCGAAGATCATCGTCGCGCTCGATACGCTGTTTCCTCTGGTGAAAGAGGTGCAAGGCCAGACGAAGATCGACACGATCCTCGTCACCTCTATGGGCGCCATGCTGCCGGACGCGCCGACCATCCCGCTGCCGGCCGGTCTCGATGCGTCGCCGGTCGCATGTGCAGGCGCCATAGACTTTCTGCCCGCACTCGCCGCCGTAACCTCGAAACCGCCGCAGGTGGATGTCGGCCTCGACGATGTCGCGGCGCTCAACTACACCGGCGGCACGACCGGCATGCCCAAGGGCTGCGTGCATACCCAGCGCGACATGGTCTATACGGCGGCCACCACCTGCAACATCGGCATCGATCTGAAGCCCGACGACGTCGGCATAAATTTTTATCCTGTGTTCTGGATCGCCGGCGAGGATATGGGCGTTATTTTTCCCGTCTTTGCGGGGGCGACCTACGTCCTGCTCGCGCGCTGGGACGCGGTCGCCTTCATGGCCGCCGTGCAGCGCTATCGCGTGACGGTCGCGAGCCTGCTCGTCGACAATGCCGTGGAGGTCATGGAGCATTCGCGCGTTGGAGAGTTCGACCTGCGTTCGCTCGAGCAGGTGCGCTGCTCCTCTTTCGTCAAGAAGCTCAACATTCCCTATCGCGAGCGCTGGCGCGCGCTGACCGGCGCGACCATGATCGAGGCCGCCTGGGGCATGACGGAGACGCACACCTGCGACACGTTCACGACGGGCATGCAGGATGAAGACGCCGACCTGAAATCGCAGCCGATCTTCGTCGGCCTGCCCGTGCCCGGCACGGAATTCAAGATCTGCGATTTCGAGACCGGCGCGCTGAAGCCGCTGGACGAGGAAGGCGAACTGTGCGTGCGCTCGCCCTCGTTGCTCAAGAGCTATTGGAACAAGCCGGAGGCGACGGCCGAAAGCCTGCGCGACGGTTGGCTGCATACCGGCGACATCGGGCTGATCGACGCGCAGGGCTTCATCCACTTCCTCGGTCGCCGCAAGGAAATGCTGAAAGTGAAGGGCATGAGCGTCTTTCCCGCCGAGATCGAGGCGATGCTCGGTCAGCATCCCGCCATCGTCGGCTCCGGAGTCATCGGCCGGCCGGACGCGGACCGCGGCCAGGTTCCCGTCGCCTTCGTGCTGGTGCACGAAGCCGCGCGCGCGACGACGAGCGCGGATGAAATCGCCGCCTGGTGCAAGGCGAACATGGCGGTCTACAAAGTGCCCGAGATCAGGATCGCCAGCGAATTGCCGATGACCGCGACGGGCAAGGTGAAGAAAGAGGAACTGGCGAAGCTGTTGTGACGATATGGACCGCGAGCCTTCAGGCTCGCAATTTGCAGAAGGCGAGCCTGAAGTTCGCGGTCCAGCGTTACAATCCCAATTCCTTCGCGATCTGCTGCTTGAGTTTGTATTTCTCCACCTTGTTCGTCGGCGTCACCGGCAGCGCCTCGACGAAGCGGATGTGTTTCGGGATCATGTAGCGCGGCATGACCGCGCGGGCGTGTTCGCGGATTTCGTCCTCGCTCGGATTCTCGCCCGCGACCGGCTGCACGAAGGCGACGATGTCGTCTTCCGATCCTTCCGCCGCCGGTATCGGCAAGGCCGCCGTCGCCTGCACTTTCGCGTGGCGCGAGATGAGCGCCTCCACTTCGAACGACGACACATTCTCGCCGCGTACACGGAAGAATCCGCCCATGCGGTCGACGAAGCGATAGACGCCGGAGCCATCCGGCATTTCCGCGCAGGCGTCGCCGGTGTGGAACCACAGGTTGCGGAACGTCTTGAGCGTCGCCTCAGGCTTGCGGAAATATTCCTGCAGAAGCAGGCCCGGAAAGCGTGGACGGATGCCGAGCTGGCCGACGACGCCCGGCGCGCATTTGTTGTCGTCTTCGTCGAGGATCGCAACTTCCAGCAATGGCGAAGGGCGACCCATGAAACCCGTCGGCAGCTTCGTCGCGCCATCGACCAGGAGCACGCCGAGTCTTTCGCACAGCGCGCGGACTGCGGGCTTGGAGTGGCTCTTGCGCATAGCCCCCGGCACGCCTTCTTCCTCGCCGAGTTCGTCGATCACGCCGACGAAGGGATTGCCGGATTCCGTCTGCCCGAATCCCGCCGTGACAAAATTGATCCCGAACCGGCTTGCCACTTCATGATGGTTCGGCGGCAACGGCTGCATGTGGACCATCGACAAAGTGTTGGCGCGATCGTCGTCGCGCGCCGGCGCGCCGAGCAGCCAGGGCGTCATCACGTCGAGCAAGATGGCGTAACTGGCGCCGACTTCCGCGATCCGCTCCCAGAATTGCGTCGGCGAGAAGCGATCCCACAACCCGACCGTGTTGCCGCGCCACACCGCGCGCACGAGCAGGGCGAAGGCGCCGCCGACATGGTAGAGCGGCAGGTCGCAATAGATCACGTCGTTCTCGCTCGCGAAGGCGCGCAGGTAGAACGTGTACTGGTTGATCCAGCGGAAATTCTGCAGCACGCCCTTCGATGGCCCGGTCGTGCCGGATGTGTAGACGATATTGGCGAGATCGAACGGGCCGGGCGAGATCGGCGGCGCCTTGTCGGGATGCGCGCACAGCGCGGCGAAGTCGAGCGGAACGGCTTGATGGAAGCCCGGCGGAAAGACAGCCCCGGTATGATCGTGATCGCCCGGTTTCGGCGTATGGATCACGAGGCGCGGCGGGCAGGCCTCCGCGCCGATCTCCGTGAGAATTTCGACAAAGGATGGATCGGTGACAAGCGCTGAGGGCTTGGTGTCCGCAAGCTGATAGGAGAGTTGCGGCCCCTTGAAGTTGAAGTTGATCGGCGCGAACAGGCAGCCCGCACGCCAGATGCCGAACATGGCGATGGCGCTGATGAGCGAATTGCGCGTGAGCACGCTGACGGAATCGCCGGGCTTCACGCCGGACGCCAGCAGGCCGCCGGCGAAGCGGTCGGTCATGTCGGCGAATTGCGCGAAGGTGAGTTTCACGCCGTCCTCGCCATAGTGAATGAATACCTTGTCGGGCGTGCGCGCGGCGCATTCATTGAGCTTGTCGGGCGCGATGTCGCCTTGCGCCACCATTTCCGCGAAAGCCTGGTCGGGAGTCATGTTTCGCTCCTATCGCTTGAGCGTCGGATCGAGCGCGACGCGCAGGCTCTCGCCGAGCGCGTTGAAGGCGAGCGCGGTGAAGAGAATGGCGAGGCCCGGCGGATACATCTGCTCCGGCGCCACATCCATTGTCTGATAGGCGCGCGCCAGCATCGCGCCCCAGCTCGGACTGGGCGGCTGCACGCCGAGCCCGAGAAAGCTGAGGCTTGCTTCCGCAAGCAGCGCGGCGGCCAGCAGCAGCGTCACCTGCACGATCACGGGCTGCACACTGTTGGGCAGCACATGGCGCCACAATATGTGCGGCGTCGAGGCGCCGAAGCAGCGCGCTGCGTCCACATAGAGTTCGTGCCGCACCACCAGCGTGCGCGCGCGCGCCAGCCGCGCGAGCTGCGGCGAGAAGACGATGCCGACCGCGATCATGCCGTTGGTGAGGCCGATGCCGAGCGCGCCGGTGACGGCGATGGCGAGAACGATTGCCGGAAAGGACAGCAGCGTGTCGATCGTGCGCGAGATGACGTCGTCGATCCAGCCGCCGAAATAGCCGGCGACAAGCCCGACAGGCACGCCGAGCACGATGGCGATGGCGACGGCGAGAAAGCTCGCATAGATCGTTGCCGGCGCCCCGTGAATCAGGCGGCTGAGAATATCGCGCCCGAGATCGTCGGTGCCGAGCCAATGCGCGGCGCTCGGCTCCGCAAGCATGTCGTTGACGTTCTGCGCCGTCGGCGAATAGGGCGACAGCCAGGGCGCAGCGATGGCGACGATAACCAGCGCCGCCAGCCAGCCGAGCGCCAGCGCCGCCCTGATGTCGCGCCGCAGATAGGCGAAGACGGCGTTCATCGCCCGATCCTCGGATCGATGACCGCGCACAGCATGTCAGTCACGAGATTGACGAGAATGACGACGACCACCATCGCCAGTACGACGCCCTGAACGACGGTGAAATCGCGTTGAATGGCGGCGCGCACGATCAGCCCGCCCATGCCGGGAATGGCGAAGACGGCTTCCACGACCACGGTCGCGGCGAGCAGCCGGTTGAACAGCAGGCCGGTCACGGTCAGCAGGTTGACTGCGATGTTCTTCAGGCCATGCCGCCAAAGGATGGTGGAGGTCTTCAAGCCCTTCGCGCGCAAAGTGCGGACGAATTGCGAACTCATGACGTCGAGCAGCGCGCCGCGCGTCTGGCGGGCGACCTCAGCCATGCCGCCGGCCGCCAGCGCCAGCGCCGGCAGCGTCGCGTGATAGAGCGCGTCCGTCGGCGACACGGAAATGGCGGTCGCGCCGGTCGCGGGAAACATGTTCCAGCGCAGCGCAAACAGCGAGACGAGGATCATCGCCAGCCAGAAATTCGGCACGGCGATGCCGACGGAGGCGAGAGTCATCGCCGCGCGGTCGACGAAGCCGTTGGGCCGCGCGGCGGCCGCCGCGCCAAGCGGCACGCCGACGATCAGCGCCAGCCCCAGCGCCAGCGCGACAATCAGCAGCGTGTGCGGAAAGCAGCGCGCGATGGAAGTCAGCACTGCTTCGCCGGAAAGGATGGATTGCGAGAGGTCGCCATGCAGCGCCTTCCACAGCCACGCGCCATATTGCACGAGGAAGGGCCGGTCGAGCCCGTAGAGCCGCCGGATTTCCTCGATGCGCTGATCGGTGGCGTTATCGCCGGCAAGCGTGACGGCGACGTCGCCCGGCAGCAGTTTCAGCAGCCCGAAGACGATGAAGGTCGCCAGCACGATGACCGGCGCCGCCTGCACGAGGCGGCGCCCGACAAAGCGAAGCGGGGACGATTGCGCCACGCTCAGCCCTCGAGCCAAACGCCTTCGTATTTCGGTTTGCCGAGCAGATTCGGGCGATAGCCCTTCACCTTCGCGGCATGCGCGTCGAGCTCGAACTGAAACGCGAGCGGACAGACCAGCGCATTTTCCATCACGATGCGCTGCACCTTCGCGAATGCCTTCTTGCGCTCGTCCAGGCTCTCGGACGCGCGCGTCGCCTTCAGCGCGTCGGGCAGTTCGGCCGGCACGTCGGCGCGCCCGGCGTTGAAGTAGGAATCCTTGGAATACATGAGGGTGTAGGTCAGGCTCGGATCGGGCCGCCCCGTCCACGCCGATACCAGCCCCGCGCCCTTCTTGTCCTTGCCGAAGAAGGCCGCGCTCATCTCCGCGATTGCGCCATTGGTGAACTGGGCCTTGAGGCCGACCTTGGCGAATTGCTCGATCAGGATTTCCGCGCGGCGCACGGAATCCTGGTCCGTGTAGCCGATGAGATCGAGAACGTAGCCGTCGGGAATGTTTGCTTCCTTCAGCAGCGCCTTCGCCTTGTCGGGATCGTGAGGATAGAGTTTCGCCACGTCCGCGTCATAGGCCCAGTGGGAGGATGGCAGGTTCATGAAGGCCGGTTCGCCGACGCCCTCCAGCGTCGCCTTGACGAAGGTCGCGCGGTCGACGGCGTGGTTGATCGCCTTGCGCACGCGAATGTCGTTGAACGGCGGTCGGCTCCAGTTGAAATAGATCTGCTGGCAATAGACGGTCGGTCCGCTCGCCTGCTTCAGCGCGCTCGCGCGTTGCAGCATCATCTTCTGGCGCGCGGGCAATTGATAGACGAGATCGTTCTGGCCGGCGATCACCGAGCGCAAGGCGGTCGCCGATTCCGGAATGATCGCGAATTCGATTCCATCCGGATAGGGCTCGCCTTTGCGCCAGTATTTTTCGTTTCGCTTCATCGTCAGCTTTTCGTTGTCGGTCCAGCTCACGAATTCGTAGGCGCCGGCGCCGACCGGCTTGCGGTCGAGGTTCCCGTTCGCCGCCTTCAGCGCGGTGGGCGAGACCATCATGCCTGCGCGGTCGGAGAGAATGCCCGGCAGCGCGGTATCGGGCTGCGACAGTTTCAGCGTCACCTGCAGCGGACCCGTCGCCTCCACCGAGGCGACCGTCGCGAGATCGGCCTTGATGTTGGAGCGCGCGTCGGTCTTGGCGCGCTCGAGATTGAACTTCACCGCCTCGGCGTCGAGCGGCGATCCGTCGTGGAAGGTCACGCCGCTGCGCAGGTTGAGCACCAGCGTCTGCGGATCGGGAAACTTCCAGGTTTCCGCAAGGCCGGGCTTCGGCTTCAGCGTCTCGTAGTCCCATTCCGTCAGCGTATCGAACATCGGGAACAGCATCGTGTGATCGGCGCCCGAGCCGCCGGTCGCCGGATCGAGGCTGGACGGATTGGCGTTGGCGGCGATTTTCAGAACGCCGCCCTTCTTCGCCGCGCCCTGCGCGAGCGCTGAGAAGTTGGCGAGCGTCGAAGCGCCGGCTGCGCCCGCCAGCGCCAAAGCCTCGCGTCGTGTCAGGCGCCTGAAAATCTTGCTGTCCATATCGTCCTCCCTCTTCATGCGCCGGCGTTTGCGCCGACCTTCGTTTGCTCTGCCGCGAATTGTTCCGCGAAATGGCAGGCGGCCCAATGATCCCTGACAATCTCGCGCCAGTCCGGCGCGCGCGCGGCGCAAATATCCGCCGCATGGCCGCAGCGCGTGCGGAAATGGCAGCCGGACGGCGGATGAATCGGGCTCGGTATCTCGCCTTCGAGCAGGATGCGCTCGCCCGTGCGCATGTGCGCGGGCAGCGGCGTCGGTTCGGCGGAGAGAAGCGCGCGGGTGTAGGGGTGGATGGCGGCTTCTGTCACCGCTTCGGCAGGGCCAAGTTCCACCAACCGTCCGAGATAGGCGACCGCGATGCGGTCGCTGATGTGCGAGACGACGGACAGATCGTGCGTGATGAAGAGATAGGTGAGCCCAAGTTCGCGCTGCAGTTCGGCGAACAGGTTCAGCACGTCGCCGCGGATCGACATATCGAGCGCGGCCACCACCTCGTCGCAGACGATGAGCTCCGGTCGCATCGTCAGCGTGCGCGCGATGACGACGCGCTGCTTCTGGCCGCCGGAAAGCTGGTGCGGATAGCGCAGCGCCACTTCCTCCGGCAGGCCGACGCGCGCCAGCGCCTGCAGGGCGGCGCGGCGACGCTCCTCGCGCGTGCTCGCGCCCGCGACTTCCAGCGGCTCCATCACGGACGTCAGGATCGTGCTGCGCGGGTCGAGCGCGGCGTTTGGATCCTGGAACACGATCTGCCACGCCCGCCGCTGCGCGCGAAAATCGCGCGCCGACAATGTCGCCGCATCGACGCCGTCATGCAGGATCGCGCCGCCGGTCGGCTCCACGAGATGCACGACCGCACGGCCGATGGTGGTCTTGCCCGAACCGGATTCGCCGATCAGTCCGAATGTCTCGCCCTTGAAAATGTCGAAGGAGACGCCGTCGACCGCCTTCACCGTCGCGCCACGCTCGGCGGCGGGAAATTCCACGCGCAGGTCGCGCACGGAGAGTGTGGGCGTGCGTTCCCCGGTCATGCTGCGACGCCCGGCAGCGCGAGATCGCGGAAACGCCAGCACCGCACGCGGCGGCCCTCGCCCGCGTCCTGCAGAGCCTGCGGCTGCTCGCAGCCGGCAACCGCATGCGGGCAGCGCGCGCGAAAGCGGCAGCCTGTGGGCATCTGGCCGAGCGTCGGCACCCGGCCGGGAATAGAGGGCAGGGCGGCGCGCCGCTCGCTCAGACGCGGCAGCGCGCGCAACAGCCCCGACGTATAGGGGTGCAAGGGATGTTCGAGCGCGGCGTCGACGCCGGCGTCCTCGACGATCTCGCCCGCATACATGGTCAGCATCCGCGTGCAGGTTTCCGCCACCACGCCGAGATCGTGCGTGATGAAGAGAAGCGCCATATGCGCGCGGTCGCTGAGATCGCGCAGCAGTTCGAGGATCTGCGCCTGCACGGTCACGTCGAGCGCGGTGGTCGGCTCGTCGGCGATCAGCAATTGCGGATTGCAGATCATCGCGCCGGCGATCATCACGCGCTGGCGCATGCCGCCGGAAAGCTGGTGCGGATAGGCGTGGTAGCGCTTCTCCGGCGCGGCTATGCCGACAGCGCGCAGGGCTTCGAGCGCGCGGTCGCGCGCCTCGGCGCGGCCAACGCCGCCATGAGCGAGCAAGCCTTCCGCAATCTGCTCGCCGACCGAAAAAACAGGGTCGAGCGCGCTCATCGGTTCCTGAAAAATCATGCCGATCCGTTTGCCGCGAATGTCGCGCAGCTCCGCTTCGCTGCACGTCGCCAGATCGAGCCCCATGAAGTTGAGCCGCCCCGCGATATGCGCGACATCGTCGGGCAGCAGGCGCAGCAGAGACAGGCCGGTGATCGTCTTGCCGCAGCCGCTTTCGCCGACGACGCCGATGCGCTCGCCCGGCGCGACCGAGAAGGTCACGTCGCGCGTCGCCTCCAGTCGCCCGCCGGCGGTAGAAAAGGAAATCGACATTCCCTGCACGTCGAGCAGCGGAGGTTGCGATTGTTGCGCCGCCAGCGGCGCGGAGAGCGTCGCCGCCGCGCTCATGCCGCTCCGCGCTCCCCGGGATTTGCGACCACGAGCAGGTCGCCGATCACGCCGACGCGCGTGAGTTGGTCGATCTCAGCGCCGGACATGTCCAGCAACTCGCCCAGCGCGACGCGGTTGTGCTCGCCCAGCGTCGGCGCGGGCCAGCGGACAGGGTAGGGCGCCGCATTGTCGCGCACGGCGGCGGCGGGTTGCGCGTGGCGGCCCATGTAGGGACGTTCCGTCCACAACCAGTAATCGCGCGCGACGAGATGCGGATCGGTCAGAAGGTCGAGCGGGCGGCGCACGACGCCGGCGGCCACGCCGATGCGTTGCAGGTCGGCCATCGCTTCGTCCGGCGCGCGCGTGCGCGACCATGCAGCGAGCGCCGCATCTATCGCTTCGGCCGCCGCCTGCCGCGCCACGCGATTGTCGAGCGCCGCGAGATCGGCGCGGCCGATCAGCGCCGCAAGCCGCGGCCAAGCCGCTTCGTCAGCCAATGCAAGCGAAACCCATGCGTCTTCGCCCGCGCACGGATAGATGCCGCTCGGCGCATGATCGGGATGGCGTCCCGCCGAGCGCTGCGCGACGGTTCCGTCGGCGGAATGGGCTGTTATCCAGGGGCCGACCATCTGCATCATGCATTCGACCTGCGAGAGGTCGATGTGCTGTCCTTCGCCCGTGCGGCGCGCATGCAGCAGCGCCGTCATCAGCGCCGCCATGCCGGCGAGCCCGCCGACCGGATCGCCATAGGCTGGATGGCCCATCACGGGCGGATCGTCGGGGCGTCCGAGCAGATGCGGCAGGCCTGAGCCCTGTTCAAGCGTCGAGCCGTAGGCGCGGCAGTCGCGCCATGGGCTCGAGGCGCCGAAGGCCGACATGGAAAGCGTGACGAGCTTGGGATTGTTCGCGCGCAATGTTGCAGGCGCGAGGCCGAGTTTCGGCAGAACCTCGACGGAGTAATTTTCAATCACCGCATCGGCTTTCGCCACAAGCGCCTTGGCGAGCTTCACGCCTTCGGGTCGCGTGAGGTCGATGGCGATCCCGCGCTTGTTGCGGTTCATCACCGCGAAGCGGCCGGTCTTTTCGTAGAGTTTTTCGCGCAGCACGTTGGGGCGCCTGTCCACGCCCCGCCACCAGTCGGGATAGGAGCAGCCCTCGATCTTGATGACGTCCGCGCCGAGATCGGCGAGCGTGCGCGCGCAGAGCGGCCCGGCCCATCCCATGGTGAAATCGACGATGCGAAAACCGGCGAGCGGCAGAGCGCCTTTCGACGCGGCGGGCGCATCGAAGCGCGGCGCGGCTTCGCGCGCTGTCCACGCGGGCTTGTCTGCGCCTTGCCGTGCGAGATTTGCCTCCGTCGTCGGCGGCGTGGCGACGAGCCGCAGCGGCGAAGCGGGCGCGCGCAATGTCTTGTTTCCGTCGCGAATGGAAACAATGGCGCCGCGCGCGCGAAACTCCGGGGACGACGCGAGGTCTTCGATGCGGGGCGTGACGACGATCGGCAGCTTGCGTTTCAGCCCCTCCGCAAACCAGTGCGCGGCGGGCCTCTGCGCCAGCAGCGGCGCGAATTGCGCCTCCAGATCGTCGGCGTGCGGCAGGCGTTCGAGGCCCGTGGTGAAATGCGGGACGGCGAGTTCGGCCAGGCCGAGCATCTCGCAGAAACCCTTCCATTGCGCAGGCGTCACCATCGTCGCCCCGATCCAGCCGTCGGACGCGCGATAGACGCCGAGTGGATAGGTCGGTGCGAAGCGTCCGATGCCGGCGCGCTGCTGCGGCTCGTTGCGGACGGCGGCCTCGGCGACCTGATATTCGGTCAGCGTCGCGCAGGCCTCGAACACGCTCGCCTCGAAGCGGCGCCCGCCGTCGCGCGACCGCGCCATCAGGCCCGCGCAGGCGGCGATGAAGGCCCAGAGGCCCGCGACATAGCCCGCCTGGAAATCCGGCGCGGCCAGCGGCGGGCCGTCTTCCGGGCCGACGAGCTGGACGAGGCCTGCGAGCGCACGCACGGTCGCATCCGTCGCCAGATGGCCGCGATAGGGGCCGCTCGCGCCGAACCAGCTCGCATCGATCACGGTCGGCGCTGTGTTCGCGTCGAGCCCCGATGGCGCGGCGCAATCGCCAAGGATCAGGACGTCGCAATCGCGCAGCAGCGCAGGCAGGTCGGCGTCGCGCTCCGGCGCCAGCCGCTTGCCGAAATTCAGGAAGGCGAAGGTCGCGCTTTCGGTCTCGCCGGCGTTCTGAAATCGCGGCGAGGCCGCGCGCAGCGGGTCGCCGCCGTCGGGCTCGAGTTTCAGGACATCGGCGCCGAAATCGGCGAACAGCCGCGCGCACCATGAGGCCGAGGCGAGCGAACCCATTTCGAGGACGCGCAGTCCCGCAAAAACCATTTCTCCTCCCAATGCCGCTGGGGCGCCTCGCGCCTCTGGCGTGTTCGCCGCTTCGGCGGCTGTTGGAGACGAGCATGACGAGAGGACGTCTGACGGGCAAGCTAAAATCGGCGGATGTCGCGCGCATGGTCCGCATGCGTTTCGCGCGCGGCTATGGGTCGCGCTGCTACGGCGCGGCGCCGCTTTTGTCAGCCCATTCGCGGTGAATGTCCGCGACGGCCGCGACGAGCGTGTCGGCCTCGTTGACCTTGCGCGGATGGCGGCTGACCAGCCGCAGGTCGCTCGTGTGGCTGCGGCGCAATTCGCTTGAGGTCAACGACGATGTTCGCCGCGAGGTCAGGCAGGTGGGAGAGTCGCCGGAGATGATAATGGTACCGCCACCCCGGCTCGAACGGGGGACCTCTAGATCCACAATCTAGCGCTCTAACCAACTGAGCTATGGCGGCATGTGCGCGGGCGCGAAAACGGCCGGCCTTGCGCCGCGCTTCATAGAAGAGGCGCGCCGCGATTGCAAGGCGCGTGGGGCGCTACACACGCGAGCGCCGCCCGTTCGGGCGGCGCTGCAAACATCTGACGGAAAACCTTACTTCGCCTGCGCCTTCTTGATCTGCGCCTGGATCGGCGCGGCGGCGTCGGTCGCGGCCTTTTTGGCGAGTTCGGCGAATTCCTTGGCCTGCGCGATGGCGGCTTCCGATTGCGCGCGGATGAACTGGCCGTGCATCGTCACGGCGTCGGCCAGCGTCTTGGCGCCGGCCAGCGCCTTCAGGTGATCGAAGGTTGCGTTGGCGTTGATCCTGGCGACTTCCAGCGCCTTCGAGGCGAGTTCGCTCGCGCCCTTGGATGATGCCGTGAAACTCGCCTCGATCGTCTCGGTCGCCTCTTCGCTGGCTTCCTTCATGCGCTCGAAGGCCGCGCGGCCCTGCTCCAGCGTTTTCGAGGCGGCTTTGCGCAGATTGTCCTGCACGCCGGACATGTCGACCGCCGTGACGGGCACGGCCTTGATCGGCGCATCCGCGGGCTTGGAGGCGACGGGCTTGGAGGCGACGGGCTCGGAGGCTGCGGGTTTGGGGGCGGCAGGCTTGGGCGCGGCAGCTTTGGGCGCGGCAGGCTTGGGCGCGGCGGTCTTGATTTCGACCGGCTTGG
>JASGFP010000065.1:0-23182 GCA_047605445.1 Rhodoblastus sp. | reverse complement strand
AGCAGCTGACTCTTAATCAGCGGGTCCTAGGTTCGAGCCCTAGTGCGCCCACCATTGACCGCAAACGTCTGTGTGGGAATCTCCCTTCGCGGGCAGGCAGGCAACTTCCAGATCACCGCGCGGTCAGCCGCACGAGTTCCTGCTGCTTGCGATAGGCGTCAGGCAAATCGCCGTATCGGAGCGACTGCGTGCAGGCATCGAGCGCCTTTTCGAAGGCCTTCAACTCCATCTGCGCGTAGCACAAATTGTTGTATGCGACAGCAACGTCCGCACGCTCTACCAATTTCGTATCATAGAGATATGTATAGCGTTGGAGCACATCGAGGGCGCCCGCCAGATCGTTGCGCTTGAATGCGATCATCGACAACTGGATGGCGGCGTTCGCCCGGAAGCCGTTTTCGGTCGCCGCCACGAATTCGAGATCGGCGACTGCGCCCTCGCTGTCTCCCGACGCCTCTTTGGACAATGCGCGCCAGAAACGTGCGTTGACGCTCGAGGGATTGTCGGCGATGGCGTTCGAACATTCGCGCACAGCCGCCGCGTACTCCTTGAGGCTATAGTACGCAAAACACGCGCGGTAGCCGTTGACGGTGTTGTCGCCGAACAATTTTGCGAGCCGCTGATAGGCTACGGTTTCTTCGTAGTCGCCCTGCTTCGCCTTGAGCAGCGTCAGAAACTGATAGACCTTCCCGAGGGCGAGGCCTTTTTTCTCGTTGTCGAATTCCGATGTGGTGTCGAGATTGTTCCGGGCTTGCTCGGCCTTCTTGAGAGCGTTTTCGTAGAAGCCTTTTTCGAGCCAGGATTTCGCGACTGCCAGATCGACGATGTAATTGGCATGCTCCTTTTGCTTTGGTTCGAGCGTCGTGTCGGCTCCCATCGTGCTCGCGAGAATCTGCAGAAATGCGCCGGATTGCCGATCTGCGTCTCTCAGGCCGAGCATGCCCGTGACGATGTCCGATACGACGACGCCGAACTCGTATTTGTCGGATCTGTCGTAGAGCCGCAGGCCAGAAAGAATATCCGCCTCGAGTCCAGCGCTTGAAGCGAGCTTCAGGACCTCGCCGAGGCATTCCTTTTTCCCGTCGCGCTCGACCGAGCCGCAGGTGTTCGAAGCCGTGATCAGGAGATAGCGATAATAGCTCACATGCAGCATTTTCAGGGGGGAGTCGGGCGGCGCCTTGCCGGCGTATTCGGCGACGAACTCTCTCATGGCTTCGACAGAGCCGCCCCATTTGGGCTGCAACATCGCCAAGGCGGCGTCATAGAGCTTGTAATAGGCCGGATGACGTTGCTGACCTGATTTGAAAGCCGCCGACCTCTCCTCGAAGTTGCCGATCATGCGGGACAGCTGGAGACTCAGATAGAACGCATACGGGTTCGAATCGTCCCGTTTGATCGACAGGGCGATATCCTCGGCTCCCCGCGCAAAGGCGCGTCCCGCGGTTTGCATGTGTTCGGGCAGCACTTGGTTGCTGTATCGGTCACCGCGGATGAACCATCCGAGGTCGGCGTAATATTGGGCGCGAACCAGCGGCGGAATGGGATCTGCGTCGACGCTTGCATTCCAATCGTCGAGACGCTTTTGGAAATCGGGGTCTGCGACGTCCGGCACGGCGGCGATGAAATCCTCAAACGGGTCGAAGCGCCAGCTCTTCAGACTGCTTGCGGCGAGAACTTCGCCGATTGTGTCGCGCGCTAGCTTGTATTCCCCTTTCTTGATCGCCTCTCGCACGCGCCGCGCTTTTTCCGTGGGAAGTTCGCCGCGTTCGAACGCTGGCGTAACTTCCGCCCGTTTTGCCGTCACGGTCTGCGCGATGCGCGCTTCTGACCCGCTCGATGCGCTGGCGCCGGGCGACGATGCCAGTAAGATCGTGAGGGCAGCCGTCAGAATTGCCACGAACGGGCGGCTTGAACTGTAAGACGGCTTCGTTCGCATCTGTGTCAGTACCCGGTTGCACATCTTATGTTGCAAGGTTCAATAAAGAATTCGTTCTACAACGCGGTTGTATTCGACTCTTTCCGGCGCGTTGCTTGTCGAGGAGTTAACGACTTGTCCGCTTTCCGAACTTCGAGACGGCCTTGGTCATTGCGACAAAGCCGGTCAGGCGGGTCGTCTTTGGCCAGGATGCCCGGGTTTCCTGCGGCGTCGCCGCCAGCGCGGGGTCGTCGTATTTGCGCCTGCTCTTCTGGCAGGGCCGTCATGCGGGCGCGAACGGTTGGTTGGCCCCCAATTCGCAGGCGCCGCGCCTCTTTTTTGCGCGCACGGGCCTTGCCTCGCGCGGATAGGCTGGCGGCCGCCGCGTCGTTCCGACCCACGTCCGGACGCCGTCATGTTTTGCAGGCGCGGCGCTTGTGTGTATGACGCCCTTTGGCGGGCCGGGGACAGCGACGAAGGTCGAGGTTCCCAAGGCGCGTGGAATTGATCATGCCGTTGGGGCGCGTTTTCGCGCGCGGCGGATGAATTTTGAGCCGGTGTGGACCGGCCTTGCGCAGCGTCGCGCAAGGGCGGACCAGTCGCCGGGGGAACAGAAGGATCGAAACATGTCGCTGCTCGAAACCTATCGCGCCCATGTCGCCGAGCGCGCCGCGCTCGGCATTCCTCCGCTTCCCCTGTCGGCCAAGCAGACCGAGGGCCTGGTCGCCCTGCTGCGCCAGCCGCCGGCCGGCGAAGAGGCTTTTCTCGTCGACCTCCTGACCCACCGCGTGCCGGCCGGCGTCGACGACGCCGCGCGGATCAAGGCGGGCTTTCTGGACGCGGTCGCCAAGGGCGAGGAGAAAAACGCGCTGGTGTCGCGCAAGCTCGCCACCGAACTGCTCGCCACCATGCTCGGCGGCTTCAACATCAAGCCGCTGATCGAGCTGCTGGACGACGCGGAAGTCGGCGCCGTAGCCGCCGAAGGTCTGAAGAAGACCCTGCTGATGTTCGACTATTTCCACGACGTGCAGGAACTGGCCGAAAAGGGCGTCGAAACCGCCAAGGGCGTTATGCAGTCCTGGGCCGACGCCGAATGGTTCACCTCGCGCCCCGAAGTGCCGCAATCGCTGACGCTGACCGTGTTCAAGGTTTCCGGCGAGACCAATACGGACGATCTTTCGCCCGCGCCCGACGCCTCGACCCGCCCCGACATTCCGCTGCATGCGCTGGCCATGCTGAAGAACCCGCGTCCGGGCATCGAGCCGGACGAGCCGGGCGTGCGCGGCGCGGTGAAGCAGATCGAGACGCTGATCGCCAAGGGCCATCCAGTGGCTTACGTCGGCGACGTCGTCGGCACCGGCTCCTCGCGCAAATCCGCCACCAATTCGGTCCTCTGGTTCACGGGCGAGGACATTCCCTATGTGCCGAACAAGCGGTTCGGCGGCGTGTGCCTCGGCTCCAAGATCGCGCCGATCTTCTACAACACGATGGAAGACGCCGGCGCGCTGCCGATCGAGCTCGATGTCGGACAGATGGAGATGGGCGACGTCATCGAACTGCGCCCCTACGAAGGCAAGGCGCTGAAGAACGGCGCGGTCATCGCCGAATTCAAGGTGAAGTCGGACGTGATCTTCGACGAGGTGCGCGCCGGCGGCCGCATTCCGCTGATCATCGGCCGCGGCCTCACCACGCGCGCCCGCGAGGCGCTGGGCCTGCCGGCCTCCACGCTGTTCCGCATGCCTGCGCAGCCGAAGGACACGGGCAAGGGCTATACGCTCGCGCAGAAGATGGTTGGCCGCGCCTGCGGTCTGCCCGAAGGCAAGGGCATTCGTCCGGGAACCTATTGCGAGCCGAAGATGACGACGGTGGGCTCGCAGGACACGACGGGACCGATGACGCGCGACGAGCTGAAAGACCTCGCCTGCCTCGGCTTCTCCGCCGATCTCGTGATGCAGTCCTTCTGTCACACGGCCGCCTATCCGAAGCTCGTGGATGTGCAGACGCATCGCGACCTGCCGACCTTCATCTCCAATCGCGGCGGCGTATCGCTGCGGCCGGGCGACGGCGTGATCCACTCGTGGCTCAATCGCCTGCTGATGCCCGATACGGTCGGCACCGGCGGCGACAGCCACACCCGTTTCCCGATCGGCATTTCCTTCCCAGCGGGCTCGGGGTTGGTGGCCTTTGCGGCGGCGACGGGCGTCATGCCGCTCGACATGCCGGAATCGGTGCTCGTGCGCTTCAAGGGCGAGATGCAGCCGGGCGTGACGCTGCGCGATCTCGTCAACGCCATTCCGCACGCCGCGCTGAAGACCGGCGACCTGACGGTTGAAAAGAAGGGCAAGAAGAACGTCTTCAACGGCCGCATTCTCGAAATCGAGGGCCTGCCCAATCTGAAAGTCGAGCAGGCGTTCGAGCTTTCCGACGCTTCCGCCGAGCGGTCCGCCGCGGCCTGCACGGTGCGGCTCAACAAGGAGCCGATCATCGAATACATGCGCTCGAACATCGTGCTCATGAAGTGGATGATCGCCAACGGCTATCAGGACAAGCGTTCGCTGGAGCGGCGCATCGCCAAGATGGAGGCGTGGATCGCCGATCCGCAGCTGATGGCGCCCGACGCCGACGCCGAATATGCGGCGGTGTTCGAGATCGACCTCGCCGAAATCAAGGAGCCGCTGCTCGCCTGCCCGAACGATCCCGACGACATCAAGACGCTGTCCGACGTCGCCGGCGACAAGGTGGACGAGGTGTTCATCGGCTCGTGCATGACCAACATCGGCCATTTCCGCGCGGCGGGCAAAATTCTCGCGGGCAAGTCGGATATTCCAACGCGCCTGTGGATCGCGCCGCCGACCAAGATGGACGCGCATATCCTGACCGAAGAGGGCTATTACGCGACGCTCGGCAAGTCCGGCGCGCGGATGGAAATGCCCGGCTGTTCGCTGTGCATGGGCAACCAGGCGCAGATCAGGAAGGGCTCGACGGCGCTCTCGACCTCGACGCGCAATTTCCCCAATCGCCTCGGCATCGACACGCGCGTCTATCTGTCGTCGGCGGAGCTTGCCGCCGTCGGCGCGCTGCTCGGCAGGATTCCGACGATGGAGGAATATATGGCGGCCGTCGGCGGCCTCGCGGGCAAGGGCGCGGAAGTCTATCGCTACATGAATTTCGACCAGATTCCGGAATTCGTGGAAGTCGCGGAGACTGTCGAGGCCTGATCCCGCCTTCTTGGCGTTGTGGAATCGCCCCGTCGCGCAAGCGGCGGGGCTTTTTTTCGCCGGCTATGCAAGGCTGAGCAGGAAGGCGACGACCGATCCTGCGAGCGCGAGTTGAAAACGCACTGTCGCGGCAAGCTCGCCGTTGAGCGCGCGCGAAATCGGAACCTGCGAGACGCGCGTTGCGCGCAGGATCGCGACGACGACGCCGACGAGCGCAACGAGCGCGAACATTTGCGAGACCGGCCAGAGCGCATAGCCCGTCAGCAGCGACGCCGCGCCGAGCTCGCCGCCGTAAAGCGCGACCGTTGCGCGCGGACCGAGCAGAATGGCGAGCGTGCGCCTGCCATGCGCAGCGTCCTGCTTGCGGTCGCGATGATTGTTGATCGTGAGGACCGCCGCCGCCGGCAAGCCCACCGCTACGCCGAGGAGAATGGCCGTCGCATCGAGCGCGCCGCAAGCGATCCAGACGGTTCCCGCCGTCGCCGCCACGCCGAAGAACAGCACGACGAAAACTTCTCCGAGCGGCGAGGCCGAGGTCGGCGCGGGACCCCAGGAATAGGCCCATGCGCAGACGAGCGCGGCGAGGCCGACAGCGAGAATCGGCAGGCCGCCCCAGGCGACGACGATAACGCCGGCGAGCGCGGCGATGGCGCTCGATACGGCCGCGCCGATTTGCACGCGCCTTGCCGGCATCAGCCCGGCGCCGACGAGGCGAGGCGGTCCAAGCCGTTCGCCGCCGTCTGCGCCGCGCGCGCCGTCCGCGGAATCATTGGCGAGATTGGCGGTGATCTGGATGGCGAGCGCCGAAACGATCGCCGCAAGGACGGGGATGAGCGCGAGGCGATGGAAAATCGTCTGCGCATAGGCCGCGCCGACTGCGATCGGCGTCAGGGAAAGCAAAAGCGTCTGCGGCCGCGCGCCCGAAAGCCACAGACGGAAAGAAGGTGGCGCGCCGTCTGCATTCATGCGCCATCCTCGCGCATCGCGCGCGCTCAGGGAATGATCGCGGTCGCCTCGATCTCCACCTTGGCGCGGTCTTCCACAAGCGCGACCACCTGCACCAGCGACATGGTCGGAAACGCCGCGCCGAGCACGCCGCGATAGACCACGCCGATCTCCTGCAGGCGCGCGAGATATTCCTTCTTGTCGGTGACATACCAGGTGAGCCGCGCGATATGTTCCGGCTTGCCGCCGCCGGCTTCCAGCACGGCGACGATGTTCTTCAGCGCCTGCTCGACCTGCGCGACGAAATCGTCGCTCTCGAATTGCTCTTTCTCGTTCCAGCCGATCTGGCCGGCGATGAACAATGTCTTGCCTTCGGCAAGAATGCCGTTGGCGTACCCCTTCGGGCGCGACCAGCCTTCGGGAAGAATGGTCTTCATCAAGAAATCTCCTGCTTGCGCGCTTCGGCCCTGAGCACGAAACGTTGAATTTTGCCGGTCGTCGTCTTGGGCAGGGCGTCGACGAAACGGATCGCGCGCGGATATTTGTAGGGCGCGAGCGTCGCTTTCACATGGTCCTGCAATATCGTCGTCATCTCCGGCGAGGCCGCGGCGCCGTCCTTCAGCACGACATAGGCGGCGACGATCTCGCCGCGTTCCGCATCGGGCGCGCCGATGACGGCGCATTCGGCGACGGCGGGATGGGCGAGGAGCGCTGCTTCCACTTCGGGGCCGCCGATGTTGTAGCCGGACGAGATGATCATGTCGTCGGCGCGTGCGACGAAGCGGTAGAGGCCGTTCCCGTCGCAGGTGAAGGTGTCGCCGGTGAGGTTCCAGCCGCCGCGCACATAGTTCGTCTGGCGCTCGTCGGCGAGATAGCGGCAGCCCGTGGGGCCGCGCACGGCGAGACGGCCGGGCGTGTTGGCGGGAAGATCGTTCATGTCGTCGTCGACGATGCGCGCTTCGTAGCCGGTCACCGGCCAGCCGGTGACGCCGCCCTGCGACTGTCCGATGCGGCTGGTGATGAAGACGTGAATCATCTCCGTCGACCCCATCGAATCGAGAATTTCGACGCCGGTCTTTTCGATCCAGTCATCGTAGACGGGCTTAGGCAAGGTCTCGCCCGCCGACACCGCAAGACGCAGCGAGGAGAAATCCGCTCCGTCCTTCAAGGCGCCGAGCAGCACGCGATAGGCGGTCGGCGCCGTGAAGACGATGGTGGCGCGATAGGCGTCGATATATTTGACGAGATTGGGCGGCGTCGCCGTTTCGATCAGCGTCGCCGTTGCGCCGAAGCGCAGCGGAAACACGGCGAGGCCGCCCAGACCGAACGTGAAGGCAAGCGGCGGCGAGCCGACGACGACATCCTTCGGCTCGATCTTCAGCACTTCGCGCGCATAGCCGTCGGCCATGATCAAAATGTCGCGATGGAAATGCATCGTCGCTTTCGGCTTGCCGGTCGTGCCTGACGTGAAGGCGAGAAGCGCGACATCGTCGCGTCCAGTCTTCACAGCCTCGAAACGCGGCGACTTGTAAAGCGCGGCGCGGTCGAGTTCGGCCTCGTGATTGGCGGTGCCGTCGAAATGCACGACGCGCTTGAGGAAGCGGCTTGTCGAGGCCGCCGTTTCAAGCTCCTCCGCAAGCCTGCTGTCGCACAGCGCCAGCGAGATTTCGGCTTTCTCGATGATCTGCGTGAGTTCGCCCGCGCGCAGCATGGGCATGGTGTTGACGACGACTGCGCCGGCCTTGGTGGCGGCGAGCCAGGCGGCGACCATCGCCGGATTGTTGCCGGAGCGCACGAGCACGCGGTTGCCCGGCTTGACGCCGTAATCCTCGACCAGCACATGCGCGAGGCGGTTGGTCCAGTCGGACAATTCCTTGTAGGTGCGCACGCGGCCGTTGCCGATCAGCGCGATATGATCGCCGAAGCCTCTCTCGACCAGACGGTCGCTGAGCTCGACGCCCGCGTTGAGCCAGTCTGGATATTGAAACTCCGGCCGGTCCAGCAGGAAATCCGGCCATTGCTCGCGCGGCGGAAGATTGTCGCGCGCGAATGTGTCGATGTGGCCGCTCGGACCGAGCGTTGCGTGTTGTCTCGCTGCCTTGCCGGACATGTCGACTCCCGCTCGTTTGACTTAGCCAGCCATCACTTCGCCGCCGGCGATGGGCAGCGCCTGGCCGGTGACGGAATGCGCGGCGGCCGACGACAACCACAGGGTCGCGTCGGCGACTTCCTGCGGGTCGATCAGGCGACCCTGCGGATTGGTCTTCGCCAGTTCGCGTTTCGCCTCTTCCGCCGTCCTGCCGGTCTTGGCGACGATGGCCGCGACCGAGCGCTGCACCAGCGGCGTGTCGGTGAAACCAGGGCAGATGGCGTTGACGGTGATTCCGGTGCGCGCGAGTTCGAGCGCGAGCGCCCGCGTCATGCCGATGACGCCGTGCTTGGCGGCGCAATAGGCCACGACATAGGCGTAGCCCTTGAGGCCGGCGGTCGAAGCGATGTTGACGATGCGCGCGCTTGCGCCCTTCCTGCGCAGATCGGGCAGCACGGCCTGCGTCACGAGAAATACGCCGGTGAGATCGACGCCGATCGTATGCGCCCACATGGCTTCGTCGATCTTCTCGAACGGCGCGCTCGGCGCATCGCCGGCGTTGTTAACGAGAATGTCGATGGGGCCGAATTTTTCGCGCGCTGCATTCAGGCCTGCCGCGATGGCGTCGGCTTTCGTCACGTCGAAATCCGCCAACGCCAGCGATGCGCCGGCAGGCAAAGTGCGCGCGACATCCTCCAGCGGCGCGCGGCGGCGGCCGGCGAGCGACACGTTTGCGCCCACAGACGCAAAGCTGCGCGCGATCGCGGCGCCGATGCCGGAGCCTGCGCCCGTGACCAGCACGTGGCGGCCGGAAAACTCGCTGTTCGTCATCTCGCTCCCGGCCTATTTCGCGCTCGGGGCGGCGCGTTGGAGATTGGCCTCGAACTGCATCTTGCCCGAGAGATATTGCTTCGGCCAGACGATATCGGAGACGCCGAGTTTCGCGGCCTCGTGCAGCAGCCAGGCGGGATCGGCCAGATGCGGACGCGCCACCGCGCAGAGATCGGCGCGGCCGGCGGCGATGATGGAATTGGCCTGGTCGAGTTCGGAGATCGCGCCGACCGCGATGGTGGCGACGCCGACCTCGTTGCGGATCTTGTCGGAGAAGGGCGTCTGGAACATGCGGCCGTAGACGGGCGCCTCGTCCTTCGTCACCTGTCCCGCCGAGCAGTCGATCACGTCGCAGCCGACGTCCTTGAACATACGCGCGAAAATCTCGGCGTCCTCCGGCGTGTTGCCGGCTTCGTTCCAGTCGGTGCAGGAGAGGCGCGCGGACATGGGGCGCCCGGCCGGCCAAACGGCGCGCATCGCCTTGAAGACCTCGAGCGGGAATTTCGCGCGTCCCGCGTGGTCGCCGCCATATTCGTCGGTGCGCTTGTTGGTGAGCGGCGAGAGGAAGCTCGAGAGCAGGTAACCGTGCGCGCAATGCAGCTCCAGCCAGTCGGCGCCTGTCGCCGCCGCGCGCCGGGTCGCCGCGACGAAATCGTCGCGCACGCGGTCCATGTCGGAGCGGTCCATCGCCTTCGGCGTCTGGCTGTGTGCGAGATAGGGCAGGGCGGACGCGGAGATCAGCGGCCATGCGCCGGACGCCAGCGGCTCGTCGATGCCCTCCCATGCGACCCGCGTCGCGCCCTTGCGGCCGGCGTGGCCGAGCTGGATTCCGAATTTCGCCGGCGTCTGCGCGTGGACAAAATCGACGATCCGCTTGAAGCCTGCCGCCTGATCGTCGTTCCACAGGCCGAGGCAGCCGGGCGTGATGCGCGCGTCCGGGGACACGCAGGTCATTTCGGCGAAGACCAGCGCTGCGCCGCCCATCGCACGGGCGCCGAGATGCGTCAGATGAAAATCGCCGGGCAGACCGTCGACCGCTGAATACATCGCCATCGGCGAAACGACGATGCGATTGGACAGCGTGACGCCGCGCGAGGTGAAGGGCGTCAGCGCCGGCGGCAAGGCGTTGTCGAGCGCCTTCGCCTTGCGGGCGAAATCATGCTCGAAGCCCTCAAGCCATGTCCTGTCGCGCAGGCGCAGGTTCTCGTGGCTGATGCGCTGCGAGCGCGTGAGCATCGAATACATGAACTGCTGCGGATCGAGCTGGTCGGCGTAGCGGCGGCCGACGACCTCGAACCATTCCATCGCGTTGCGCGCGGCGTTCTGGATGCGCGCGACGTCGATGCGGCGAATGTCCTCGTAGGCCGCAAGCACCGCGGGAATATGGTCCCGCGTGTGGCCGATGCGCTCGAACTGGCGGGCGAGTTCGATGCCGTCGTCGATGGCGAGCTTGGTGCCCGAGCCGATGGCGAAATGCGCGGTGTGGGCGGCGTCGCCCATCAGCACGACATGGCTCTTGCCGTTGAAGTGGCTCCAGCGTTCGCAGATCAGGCGGTTGAAATTGAGCCAGGCCGACCCCCGCAGATGGCGCGCATTGGTCATCAGCGGCGCGCCCTCAAGCGTGCCTGCGAACAGCTTTTCGCAGAAAGCGATGCTTTCGGCCTGATCGGCCTTGTCGAGGCCGTGCGCCAGAAACGTCTCTTCGGTGGTCTCGACGATGAAGGTCGAGGTCTGGTCGTCGAAACGGTAGATATGCGCCTGGAACCAGCCGTGGTCCGTTCGTTGGAAGTCGAAGGTGAAGGCGTCGTAGAGCTTAGTCGTGCCGAACCAGATGTAGCGATTGGGCCGCACCTGCAGGTCGGGCTTGAAGACATCCGCATAGCGGTCGCGGATCCGCGAATTGATGCCGTCGGCGGCGATGACGAGGTCGGCGTCGGGATAGTCGAGATCGCTCTCGGCCTCCGTCTCGAAGACAAGTTCGACACCGAGCTGCTCGCACCGCGCCTGCAGGATGTTGAGCAGCTTCTTGCGACCGATGCCGACGAAGCCGTGGCCGGTCGTGCGCTGCGTCGTGCCTTTGAACAGAAGCTCTATGTCGTCCCAATGGTTGAAGGCGACCTCGATTTCCGCCGCCGTCTCGGCGTCCCAGGCGCGCATGGAATCGAGGGTCAGATCAGAGAAGACGACGCCCCAGCCGAAGGTGTCGTAGGCGCGGTTGCGTTCGACCACCGTCACATGGTGCTCGGGCCTGAGCTTCTTCATCAGCAGGCCGAAATAGAGGCCTGCCGGGCCTCCCCCGATGCACACGATCCGCATGGTCGCTTTTCCCGGCTGAATTATTTCAAGTATAAAATATCTAGGCTTAAAATAAATTGTCAAGCCGACCGGAACGTGATTCATGAAGGCATGAGCGCGCGCGCCCCGACCCCTTCCGACGCCGCGGCCGAACCGCCGGCCGATCTCGAAACCGCCGCCCGGGGCGGCAAGGCGGAGTTGCGCCTTTGGCTGCGGCTGCTTTCCACCACCAACCTCATCAGCGGCCAGATGCGCCGCCGCCTGCGGGAAAAGTTCGACCTCACGCTGCCGGCCTTCGACCTGATGGCGCAGCTCGACCGCGAGCCGGAGGGATTGCGGCTCGGCGAATTGTCGAAGCGCATGATGGTCACGAACGGAAATTTGACCGGTCTCGTCGAGCGGCTGGTGCGGGAAGGGCGGGTGCTGCGCGAAACCGATCCAGAGGATCGGCGCGCCTTTATCGTGAGGCTGTCGGAAGCAGGAAAGGCGAAGTTCGAGGTCTATGCCCGGGAAAACGAGCGTCTGGTGATTTCCTTGTTCGAAGGCGTGTCGCCGGACATGATTCAGGCGCTGATGAACAATCTGGCCGTGCTCAAGGCTTCCGCCTCGCCCGCAAGCCATGACAGGCTGCCGGCGGCAACTTCGACTCGCTCGAAAATGCTGCGGCGCCGTTGACATCGTCATGGCCGCTCCGGAAACATGATTGCAGCATTTGCAAGGCGATGGCGCGACTCTGCCGCGTCTCGGCTCACCCGAATTTCTGGACAACGCATGCTTGCGATTCTGCGACCTGAACTGCTGCGCTCACGCGCGAGAGGCCTCGTCTGCGGCGTCGCCATCGGCCTCTTCGCCGTGGCCGGCGTCGCCCCCGCGCCGGCGTTCGCCGGCGATCTCCCGACCAAGAAGGGCGAGGCTAACGCCGAGGAGAAGAAGCCCGACGAGCCCAAGCCGCTGATCGCGCCCGACGGCATACCGTCTCCCTCGATCGCCACCAGCCTGCCGCCGGAAATCGGCGGTTTCTTCGGATTGCGCAAGGCGCTTGCGGATCGCGGCTTCCAGTTCGGCGTCAATTATATCGGCGAGGGACTGGCCAATTTCAGCGGCGGCGCCACGCGCACCGGCGCGATCTACGAGGGCCGTCTGGAATTGACGCTCGACGGCGACCTGAACAAGGCCATCGGCATTCCCGGCCTGACGATGCGCATCAGCGCGTTCCAGATCCACGGACGCGGGCTTTCGACCTACAACATCGGCAACCTCATGCCGATCAGCAATATCGAGGCGACGCACGCCACGCGCCTGTTCGAGGCGTGGCTGCAGCAGGAATTCCTCGGCGGAAAGGCGAGCCTGCGCTTCGGCCAGCTCGCGGCCGATCAGGAATTCGTCACGACCTCGTGGGGCGGCATCTTCATCAACGGCACGTTCGGCTGGCCGACGATCACGGCGGCCAACCTGCCGAGCGGCGGCCCGGCCTATCCGCTGGCCGCGCTGGGCGCGCGCCTGAAGATCGACGCCACCGACAATCTGTCGCTGCTGGCCGCCGTGTTCAACGGCGACCCCGCCGGGCCGGCGACGCCGTTCAACGATCCCAATCCGCAGGCGCGCAACAATGGCGGCATCAATTTCCGCCTGCGCGACCGGCCGTTCGTGATCGCCGAGGCGCAGGGGAAATACGAGATCGCCGGCCTCGCCGGCATGGCGAAGCTCGGCGGATGGGCGCATTTCGGGCGTTTCGCCGACCAGCGCATCGGGATCGACGGCCTGTCGCTCGCCAATCCGGCCAGCGTCGGCGTCGCGCTCAATCATCGCGGAAACAATGGCGTCTACGGCGTCATCGACCAGCAGATCTACAAGCTGCCGAGTGGCGAGCCGGACAAGGGCGTCGGCGTTTTCGCGCGCGCCTCGTTCAGCCCGGGCGACCGCAATCTCGTCAGCGTCTACCTCGACGGCGGCGTCAATTTCACTGGCATGATCGCCGGGCGGCCCGACGATTCGTTCGGCGTCGCGGTCGGCTATGCGCGGATTTCGGGCGCGGCGCGCGCCTTCGACTACGACACGAATTTCTTCAACGGGAGCTTCGCCCCCGTGCGGGCGTCCGAAACGACGATCGAGGCGACCTACCTCTTCAAGGTGATCGACGGCTGGACGTTGCAACCCAACGTCCAGTACGTGATCCGCCCCGGCGGCGGCATTCCCGACGCGCGCGATCCGCTCGGCCTCCAGCGCGCCGGCAATGCTCTGGTGGCGGGACTGCGTTCCACCATCCGCTACTGATCTTTTAGAGCGGCTATAAACTGTGCGTCCGCTCTCCCGCCGACGCGCGGCGACGACTAGATTCACCCTCGAACGCAGTGGAGAATTTCATGCGTAAATATGCCTTTGCTTGCGCTCTCGCCCTTGTCGCAACCGCGGCCACCGCCAAGGAAATTCCGATCGGCGCGCCGCAGGCGCAGGCCGGTATGAACATCGCCGCCGTCTATCTCCAGCCGATCGAGATGGAGCCGGAAGGCATGATGCGCCCGGCCAAGGATTCGGATGTGCACATGGAGGCCGACATCAAGGCCGCCAAGGGCAATACGAACGGCTTCGCGGAAGGCGACTGGATTCCCTATCTCGTCGTGAAATACGAACTGACGCGCGAGGGCGGCGAGACGCAGAAGGGCGATTTCATGCCGATGGTCGCCAACGACGGGCCGCACTACGGCGACAACATCAAGCTGTCGGGACCGGGCAAATACAAGCTGAAGCTGCTAATCTCGCCGCCGTCGGCCAACCACCATGCGCATTTCGGGCGGCATGTCGACAAGGAGACGGGCGTTGGCGAATGGTTCAAGCCGATCACGGTCGAATTCGAATTCCCCTATGCCGGCGCGGGCAAGAAGGGCGCCTATTGAGGCGATGAGGCGTTGGTGGGTCGCGGCGGCGCTTCTGGCGCTGTCCGCGCCGCTGGCGCATGCCGACGACCCGACGTTTCAGGTGACGTTCGAGAACGGCAAGATCGAACCGCTGCGGATCGAGGTGCCGGCCAAGACGCGGCTGCGGCTCGAACTGATCAACAAGGGCGACACACCCGCCGAGTTCGAGAGCAAGCCGTTGCGACTGGAAAAAGTGCTCGCGCCGCATTCGCAGTCGGTGCTGGTGATCCGCACGCTCGATCCCGGCGAATATCCGTTCTTCGACGATTTCCATCCCGACGCGCCGCCGGCTGTCGTCGTTGCGCGCGAGAAGCCCTGACGCGATGAGAGACGTGCGCACGATCGCTGGCTTCGACACGCCCTCGAGCGCCATGCAGGCGCGCGTCGCGCGTTTCGGCGAATGGCTGCGCGACCATCAAGGCGTGATCCGCCGCACGCAATGGGTCGTGGTGTTCATCTACGCGGCGCTGCTGATCGTGCCGGCGATGGCGCCGCTTCCCGGGCGCGCCGCACATATCTGGACGCATGTGACGCTATTCGCCCAGTTCGCCTTCTGGGGAATCTGGTGGCCGTTCGTGCTTCTCAGCATGGTGCTGGTCGGGCGCTCGTGGTGCGGGCTGTTCTGCCCGGAAGGCGCATTGACGGAAATCGCCAGCCGCTACGGCCGCGCGCGCGCGACGCCGCGCTGGATGAAATGGGCCGGCTGGCCCTTCGTCGCTTTCGCCTGCACGACGATCTACGGGCAGATGGTCAGCGTCTACCAATATCCCAAGCCCGTGGTGATCGTGCTCGGCGGCTCGACGGTCGCGGCGATCGCCGTCGGCCTGATGTACGGACGCGACAAGCGTGTGTGGTGCCGCTTCCTGTGCCCCGTGAACGGCGTGTTCCGCCTGCTGTCGAAACTCGCGCCGCTGCGCTACCGCACCGACCGCGCGGCGTGGAATGCGTGGAACCCGGAAACAGGCAAGCACGGCGAGATGGTCAATTGCGCCGCGCTCGTGCCGATCAAGGTCATGGAGGGTTCCGCGACCTGCCACATGTGCGGGCGTTGCGCCGGCTACAAGGAGGCGGTGGCGCTCGAATTGCGCTCGCCCAATCAGGAGATCGTGGAAGCCTGGGGGCCGGCGCCGAGCGCCTGGGAGACGGCGCTCATCACGTTCGGCCTCATGGGCATTGCCGCCGGCGCCTTTCAATGGGCGTCGAGTCCATGGTTCGTCGCCGCGCGTCAATGGCTCGCCGGCTGGATGATCGACCATGGCGCAACCGCGCTTCTCGAACCGCTGCTGCCGTGGTGGATCCTCACCAATTATCCGGACCAGAACGACATGATGTCGCCGCTCGACGGCGGTCTGATGATTTTCTACGTTCTCGCCGCCGCCGCTGTCATTGGCTGTCTCGTCATCGCCGTGCTGGCGCTCGGCGTGCGCGCGCTCGGAAAGTTCGAGACGCGCCGGCTGCACCACCTCGCGCAGAGCCTCATTCCCGTCGCGGGCTGCGGCGTTTTTCTCGGCCTGTCCGCGCTGACCGTGACGATGCTGCGCGCGGAGGGCGTCAGGCTCGCCTTCATCGGCCCCATGCGCGTCGCGCTGCTTGCCGGCGCGGCTGCGTGGTGCGTGTGGCTCGCCTGGCGGATCAGCGGACGCTACACGCCGGTTCTCGCGCGCCGGCTCGGCGCGGTCGCGGGCGTGGCGGCTGCGGTTGCGGTCGGCGTCGCACAATGGGTCTTGCTGTTCTGGGTGTGGTGAACGGCGGGGTTTGACGTCAGCCGCGCAACGCGCGATGCAGGATGAACCTTCCTTCATCCCGCGAGGTCCCATGCCGCTGCCGCCGCCTGCCGCCCGTCGTCACGTGCACACCCGCAGGGTGCAGGTCGAAGGTTTCCTGCGCGAGGATGGCCTGTGGGATGTCGAGGCCTCGCTGATCGACGACAAGCCCTACGCCTATGACGATTTCGAGCGGGGCCGCCGGCAGCCCGGCGAACCCGTGCACAAAATGTCGATCCGCCTGACCGTCGACGATGCGCTGGTGGTGCGCGACGCGGCGGCTTCGATGGAGGACGTGCCCTATCCGACCTGCCACGACGTGCCGCCGCGCGTGGAGGCGCTCATCGGCATGAAGCTCGGCGGCGGCTGGCGCAATGCGGTGCGTGAGCGGATCTCGAAGCGTTCGGCCTGCACGCATCTGATGGAACTGATCGGCCCGGCGATCACGACATTGTTCCAGTCGATGTCGGCGAAATCTTTCGAGGGCGAAGGCGGCGCGCGCAAGACTCCGACGCAGAAGCCCTATTTCATCGACGGCTGCTGGTCTTGGCGGTCCGACGGGCCGGCGTTGAAGAAGTTTTTTCCGCAATTTGTGGAGAAGGCGGAGTCGTAAGCGAAATCATTGGTGGCGGGAGCCTCCCCTCCCCCTTGTGGGGAGGGGCGGGGGAGGGGGTCGCGGAATGCTGCGACACTCGCGACGCTGAAGCCCGCAAACTCTCGCGGGATTGCGCGACCCCCCACCCTAGCCCTCCCCCACAAGGGGGGAGGGGACTTGATGCGTGATGCGGCTTCTTACGCCGCCCGCTCGAACACCGCCGCGATGCCCTGGCCGCCGCCGATGCACATGGTCTCCAGGCCGTATTTCGCGTCGCGCTTCTTCATCTCGTACATCAGGTTCGCAAGAATGCGCCCGCCGGTCGCGCCGATGGGGTGACCGAGCGAAATGCCGGAGCCGTTGACGTTGAGAATGTCGCGGCGCGAATCGTCGTCGCTCCAGCCCCAGCCCTTCAGCACGGCGAGCACCTGCGAGGCGAAGGCCTCGTTGAGTTCGACGAGATCGATGTCGCTCCATTTCAGTCCCGAGCGCGCAAACAGTCGCTCGACCGCGGGCACCGGACCGATGCCCATGCGCGCGGGATCGCAGCCGGCCGCCGCCCAGCCGACGAACCAGCCCATCGGCTCGAGGCCGAGCTTTTCGAGCTGGTCTTCGGCGACGACGAGGCAGGCGGAGGCGGCGTCGTTCTGCTGGCTGGCGTTGCCCGCCGTCACCACGCCGCCCTTCTCGATGGCGCGCAGCGCGCCCAGCGTCTCCATCGTGGCGTCGGCGCGATAGCCTTCGTCATGAGCGAAGATTTTCGGATCGCCCTTGCGCTGCGGCACGGCGACGGGCACGAGCTCGTCGGCGAAGCGATTCTCCTTCCAGGCCTGCGTCGCGCGCTGGTGGCTCTTCACCGCATAGGCGTCACAGGCTTCGCGGCTGATCTGATAGTCGCGCGCGAGATTTTCGGCCGTTTCGATCATGCCGGAGATGACGCCGAAGCGCGCAATCGGCTGACTCATCACGCGACCGCGCGTGAGGCGGTCGTGCATCGTCACCGAGCCCGAGCGCGCGCCGTTGCGCATGTCGGTCGAATAATATTCGACATTGCTCATGCTCTCGACGCCGCCCGCGACGACGACATCGGCCGCGCCCGTCTGCACCATCATGGCGGCGTCCACCACCGCCTGCAGACCCGAGCCGCAACGGCGGTCGAGCTGGTAGCCGGGCACGGTGATCGGCAGATCGGCGGCGAGCGCCGACCAGCGCGCGATGCAGGGCGCCTCGCCATTGCCGTAGCCTTGCGCATAGATCACGTCGTCGATCTTCTCCGGATCGATCTTGGTGCGCTTGACGAGTTCCTTCAGCACGACGGCGCCGAGATCGCCGGCGGCGATGGACGACAGCGCGCCCTGGAATTTGCCGACCGCAGTGCGGACCGGCGAGACGATGGCGGCGCGGCGGAGGCCGTTCTTGGCCATGACGTTTCTCCCTTTGAAATTTCGTGGCGCGCAAGGTGGCAGAGCGCAGCGCGCCGGTAAAGTTCGGAATGAGCTGTCATCGGAGGATTTTGTCGGACAGCTTGGCAAGTCCCGTGCAATAGGTCTTTTATGCGTCAACGAATGACAGGGAGAAGGCGGCATGCCCGCGCCGAAGCCAGAGCCGTTCCGCATAGCGGTTCCGCAGGAGACGCTCGACGATCTCAAGGCGCGGCTCGCCCGCACACGCTTTCCGGACGAGGCGCCGGACGCGCCTTGGGCCTACGGAACGAGTCTGGCCTACATGCGCGATCTCGTCGCCTACTGGCGTGACGAATACGACTGGCGCAAGCACGAGGCGGCGCTCAACGCCCTGCCGCAATTCAAGGTCGAGATCGACGGCATCGGCGTGCATTTCATTCACGTGCAGGGCAAGGGGCCGAACCCGAGGCCGCTCCTGCTGTCGCACGGCTGGCCGGGTTCGGTCGTCGAGTTTCAGCGCATCATCCCGATGCTGACCGATCCCGCGTCTTTCGGCGGCGATCCCGCCGACGCCTTCACCGTGGTCGCGCCGTCGCTGCCGGGATACGGTTTTTCGTTCCGCGAGGGGCAGAAGCGCGTCGGGCTCGAAAGCATAGCCGACATGTTCGCGGCGCTGATGCGCGATGTGCTGGGCTACGAGACATTCGGCGCGCAGGGCGGCGATTGGGGCGCCGTCATCACGACGCTGCTCGCGTTCCGGAATCCGCATCTGCTGACGGGCTTTCACGTCAACATGCTGCTCGCTGGCCGAGACCCTTCCGCCTTTCCAAACCCGACGCCCGAACAGGCCGCCTATTTCAAGGCGGCGGCGCGATGGGTGCAGGACGAGAGCGCCTATCAGGCGATTCAGGGCACCAAGCCGCAGACGTTGGCTTTCGGGCTGACGGATTCGCCGGTCGGACTCGCGGCATGGATCGCAGAGAAATTCCGCACATGGAGCGATTGCGACGGCGTGATCGAAAATGCGATCGCGCGCGACGCGATGCTGACGGACATCATGATTTACTGGACGACCGGCGCGATCGGATCGTCCTTCTGGCCCTATTACGATCGCCGCCACGCCAAATGGCCGATACCGCGCGACGCGCGCATTCCGGTTCCTTTCGGCTATGCGGAGTTTCCGAAGGAAATCATGCGGCCGCCGCGCTCATTCGCCGAAGCGCAATACGACATCCGCCGCTGGAGCGTGATGCCGAAGGGCGGGCATTTCGCCGCGCTTGAGCAGCCGGAAGCGCTGGCGCACGAGATACGGGAATTCTTCCGGCCGCTGCGATGATGACAATGTATCGGTCATTGCGAGGAGCGTCAGCGACGAAGCAATCCATCTCCGGGCGCCAATCGGGGATGGATTGCTTCGTCGTTTCACTCCCCGCAATGACGACGCAGAGATGAGGACACACAATGGGACCGCTGAAGGGCGTTCGCGTCGTCGACATGAGCCAGGTGATCTCGGGGCCGCTGGCGGCTGCATGGCTCGCCGATCAGGGCGCCGACGTCATCAAGGTGGAGGACGCCAAGGGCGATCCCTCGCGGCTCATCGGGCCGCGCAAGGACGACATGAGCGCACTTTATTTCGCGGTCAACCGCGGCAAGCAGGGCCTCGTCGCAGATTTGAAGAACAAGGAAGACTGCGCTCGCGTGTGGGCGGAGATCGAGAAGGCCGACGTGCTCGTGCAGAATTTTCGTCCGGGCGTCGCCGAGCGCCTCGGCTTCGGTTATGAGGCGGTCGCCGCGCGCAATCCGCGGCTCGTCTATTGCTCGATCTCCGGCTTCGGCGCGCACGGGCCGCGCGCAAAGGCGCGCGCCTATGATTCCGTCGTGCAGGCGCTCGCCGGCTTCGCCGCTTGCCAGGCTGGGCCATCGGGCGAACCGGAACTCGTGCGCTCCTATGTCTGCGACAAGGTGACGGCGCTGATCGCGTCGCAGGCGATCACGGCCGCGCTGTATGCGCGCACCAACACCGGCAAGGGGCAGCATGTCGAGGTCGCGATGTTCGATGTCGCGCTTGCCTTCAACTGGCCGGAAGGCATGTGGAACCATGCGTTCCTGGACGATGCGCCGGAGCCGTCGCCAGAGGTTTCGACGTCCTACCGGCTGTGGGCGACGCGCGATGGGCACGTGTCGCTGTCGGCGCTGCAACAGGTTGAGTTCGAGGCGCTATGCCGCGCCGTGGATTCGCCGGAGCTCTATCACGACCCGCGCTTCGCGACGCCGACGCTGCGGATGGCCAACCGCGTCGCCTACCGCGACATCATGGAGGCGAAGATCGCGTCCTTCACGACCGCCGAACTCGATGCGCGGCTCGCGCGCGAGGATGCGCCGGGCGGTCGCGTCAATCTGCGCGAGGATCTGCTCACCGATCCGCAATCGCTGGAGAACGGCAATTTCGTCGAGATCGACGCCGCCGACATCGGGCGCGTGCGCACCGCCCGCCACCCTGCGAAATTCGGAGGAACGCCGGTGAGCCCGAGGCCGAAGTCGGCGCCGCGATTGAAGAGGTAGGGCCTCGCCGACAATCAACATCCCGAGGCGCCGCACGACGCGATGCCGTGCATCGCTCCTCAGGATGAAGGCTGTCGGCGTGGAACGAAGAGCTATCCCTGCTCGATCAGCGTCTTCAGTTTCTCCAGCGCGCGATCCGGTTTTTCCTGATAGCCGATCACGTTCCTGAAACCGCCGTCCTTGCCCATGAGGTAGACGAAGGCGGAATGATCCATCGTGTAGTCGCCGCCCTCGGTCGGCACCTTGCGATAATAGACGCGGAATTTTCGAGCGATGTCGGCGATTTCGTCCGGCGTCCCGGTCAGGCCGACGACATGCGGCTCGAACGAGGCGAGATAGTTGCGCAGCACCTCGGGCGTGTCGCGTTCGGGATCGACGCTGACGAAATAGACCTTGAAGTCCTTCGCTTCCGGCCCGAGCTTCGCCATCAGCGCGGCCATGTCGCCCATCGTCGTCGGGCAAATCTCCGGGCAATGCGTAAATCCGAAGAAGATGGCGTAGGGCCTGCCCTTCAGCGCGGCGCTGTCGATGATCGCGCCATTCTGGTCTTTCAGCCGGAACGGGCCTCCAATCGTCGTTGCGCGCGGGGTGGAGGTGAGGAAGTAGAGGGCGCCGAAAGCCACGGCGGCGAGAACCGCCGCGGCCCAGAGCGCGATGCGAAGATTTTTCACGTTTCGGCCGTCCGTCAGTGCTTGTGACCGTCCATCTTGCCGCCGGCGCCCATGGCCTCGACCTTGTATTCGACGGGCATGGCGCCGGCCTTCTCGAAGGTCAGCGTTCCCTTGATCGTGTCGCCGGCCTTGAGCGGCTGCTTCAAGCCCATGAACATGATGTGGTAGCCGCCGGGCTTCAGTTCCACACTCTTGCCGGCGGGAATTTCCAGCCCGGCGATGGGCCGCATCTTCATCACGCCGCCGTCCATCGACATTTCGTGGATCTCGACCTTGCCGGCGACGTCGGCCGTCGCGGAGAGCAGCTTGTCGGCGGCGCCGCCGACATTCTTCAGCGTGACGTAGCCCGCGCCGACCGGCGCGCCGGCGGGCGTGGCGCGCGACCAGGGATGGTCGAGCGAAATGTCGCCCGCGTGGGCTAGGCAGGGGACGCCGAATGACATGGCGGCGGCAAAAGCGATCTTGATCGTGGTTTTCATGATGGGCTCCAAAAGTCGTATCGCCTGCGCCCGGGAGGCGCGGCTTGTCCTGAGTAACGCGTGTGTGACGGCTCAGGCGGAAGGAGGCCCGCGCGACAGCGGCGCGTGGCGGGCCGCGGGCGCGAATTGACCGGCCTCGGGGGCGGTCCGCGCGAGCCGGCGCGTTGGGGGCGCGGGCAGGGCGCAAAGGTTCGAAGGCGGAAGCCCCGGGGCAGACGTCAGCGCGCAGGCGTCGCAGCCATGGGAATCTACGTGCGGCTGGTTCGGCGCGCCGCCAACGTGGTCGCATAGCGACAGCGGGGCGTCGGCCTTCAGGGCGAGCGCAGCCAGGTCGCCGCGAACTTCGATGGCGAAGGGCTTGTGCGCGAAGCCCACAGCGAGGGTCGCCAGCGCGTAGAGCGCGAGCGCAAACGCGCAAATACGAACATGACGCAGCCGAACGAGCATGGACCGATGCAAACCAGAGAGGCGCCGGCCTGTCAAACGGCGCGGCGCCGGCTACTTCTGGATCGGGCCGCCCGCCGCCGCCCACGCCGACATGCCGCCGGCGACATGGCAGACGTCCAGACCCATATCGCGCAGCGTCTTTGCGGCCAATGTCGAACGGCCGCCCGAGGCGCAATAGAGGACGAGCTTGCGCCCGGCGAGTTCCTTCATGTGCATCGGGCTTTCGGGATCCGCCAGGAATTCGAGGAATCCACGCGGCGCATGAACCGCGCCCTGCGCCATTCCGCTCTGGGCGACTTCATGCGCTTCGCGGATGTCGACGAGCTGGACGCCGGGGTCGCCGACGAGACGCAGGGCGTGCTGCACGTCGATCGTTTCGATGACCGCGTTGGCCTCGGCCAGCAGCTGCTTGAAGCCGCGGCGCGCTGGGGCGGTGTTCATGGAATTCTCCTATTCGAATATATGCGATTCTTTGCATGAGGGAGCGTCACACGCAATGCTCGCCGGCCCGGCCGCGTTGCGCGCGCCCTGTGGCGGGCCTATCGTCGGCGCCGAGGCAGGCAATGGTGACAAGGGGATAGGGCATGAAGGTGACGATCGACATCGACTGCACCCCGCTCGAGGCGCGCCAGTTCTTCGGTCTGCCCGACGTGCAGCCAATGCAGGCGGCGGTGATGGGCGCGATGGAAAAGCGGATGCTGAAGGAGATGGAGACCTATTCGCCCGAGAAGCTGTTCGAGGCGTGGATGCCGCTCATGAGCGCCAACCGCGAATTGCTCGGCTCGTTCTTCTCGGCCTTCACCAAGGGCGCGGCCTCGGCTGGCGACAAGGCCAAGGCGAAGTAGCGCGCCGCCAGACATGATCACGTCCATTCATCACATCGCGCTGGCGACGGCCGATCTCGACGCGGCGACCCGCGACTATGCGTTGCTGTTCGGCCGCGCGGCTGACGGCGTTTTGTCGTCGGCGGGCGCGCGGCAGGCCTGGTTCTCGACCGGCAACATCCGTTTCGCGCTGGTTGCGCCGGAGGGCGCTGGCGCGGCGGGCGAAGCGG
>JASGFP010000064.1:0-23522 GCA_047605445.1 Rhodoblastus sp. | reverse complement strand
AGCCGCATTTGAACACGTCCATGCATTCGCGCAGCAGGTCGAGCGGAATGGGCGAGGCGCCGTACATGATGAATTTCAACCGCGAGTAATCGACCTGCCGCGCCTGCGGCAGGCGCACGATGAATTGCAGCGCGGCCGGCACGAGGAACAATTTCGACACGCGATGCTTCACGAAATCGTCGAGGATCGCCATCGGGTTGAATTCGCGTGTGATGATGATCTTGCCGCCATTGTAAGAGGCCCACACCAGCACGCCCGAGCCGCCGATGTGGAACACCGGCATCGGCACCAGCCACACGTCGTCCGGCGTCGCCTTGTTCCACTCGCGCGTATCGGCAGGATCGCGCTCGCGCGTGCCGAGCAGATTGTGGTTGGTCAGCATCGCGCCTTTGGGATGTCCCGTGGTGCCGGACGTGTAGAGCTGGATCGCGACATCGTCCTCGCGCGCCTTGCGCGCGGGCTCCGCATCGCTCTGCGAATTGCGCCACGCCGAATAATCGAGATAGTCGGGCGTCGCGCCTTCCGTGGAAACGATGACGCGCACGCTCGTCAGCTGATCGGCGAAGCTCTTCACCGCATCGACGAATTCCGGCCCGACGAACAAAACCTGCGCCTGGCAATCGTTGACGATGTAGGCGATCTCGGGCGGGGCGAGGCGCCAGTTGACCGGCGCCAGAATGACGCGCGCCTTGGCCGCGCCGTAGAACAGCTCGAAATAGAAATCGCTGTTCTTGCCGAGATAGGCGATATGCGACTGCGGCGCCACGCCCATCGCCTCCAGCCCGTTGGCGACCTGATTGGTGCGGCGGTCGAAATCGGCGAACGTCGTCTCGCGCCCCTCGAAATGCACGGCGACGGCGTCGCCACGCAGCGCGGCGTTCTTGCGGGCGATGTCGCCGAGAACGGCAGGGATGAAATCTTCGGTGATCATGGTTTGCTGCTTCCTTTGCGCCTCCAACGAGCCGTCATTGCGAGGAGCCGGAGGCGACGAAGCAATCCATCCGCCGGGACTGCATCTTGGATGGATTGCTTCGTCGTTTCACTCCTCGCAATGACGGAGACCAGGACATCACATCCCGATCACCACCTTCGCGATGATGTCCCGCTGCACTTCCGACGTTCCGCCGAAGATCGTGTAGGCGCGGCTGTTGAGATATTCCGGCAGCGCGGTCAGCGCCTCTTCCGGAATGCCGGGCTCGGCGTTCATCTCGTAGAGCGGACGGTGGCCTTCCCAGTAAATCCCGTCCTGCCCGAGCGCCTCGACCGCAAGCGCCGTCAGCGCCTGCTTGATCTCGGAATTGCGCAGCTTCGCCAGCGACGAGGAAACCGATCCCGGATTCTGTCCCGATTGCAGGCTCGACATGATGCGCAGTTCCGTCATCTCCAGCGCGTCGATGTCGATCTCCGCCTGCGAGCGGCGCAGGGCGAAGGATTCGGTCTGCGCCAGCGGCTTGTCGCCCTCGCGATAGATCGAGGCGAGCTTCTCGATGTCGGCGAGGATGGCGCGCAGCCGCCCCGACGTCATGCCGCCGCCGCGCTCGAACTCGAGCAGATATTTGCCGTAGGACCAGCCCTGCCCTTCCGCGCCGACGCGGTTTTCGACCGGCACGCGCACGTCGTCGAAGAACACCTGGTTCGTCTCGTGATCGCCGCCGATGGTGAGGATCGGGCGCACGGATATGCCGGGCGATTTCATATCGATCAGAATGAAGCTGATGCCGTCCTGCTTCTTCGGTTCGTCGGACGTGCGCACCAGCGCGAACATCATGTTGGCGTTATGCGCATGCGTCGTCCAGATTTTCGAACCGTTGACGACGTAATGATCGCCGTCGCGCACGGCGCGTGTCTTCAGCGATGCGAGGTCGGAGCCCGACCCCGGCTCCGAATAGCCCTGGCACCAATAGTCTTCCGCCTTCAGCATGCGCGGCAGGTAGTAATCCTTCTGCGTCTGCGTGCCGAATTTCATAATGACGGGACCGACCATGCGAAGGCCCATCGGCGTCACTGCGGGCGCGCCGGCGGCCGCCGATTCGATCTCCCAGATATAGCGTTGCGCAAGGCTCCAGCCCGTGCCGCCATATTCCTTCGGCCACAGCGGCGCCGCCCAGCCTTGCGCGTAGAGAATTTTCTGCCAGCGCACACCGACCGGCGGATCGGAGAAGACGCTAGGCGTGAGATGATGCGCGCGCGCGAGATCGGGCGTGAGCTTTTCTTTCAGGAAGGCCCGCACCTCCTGCTGGAACGCGCGTTCTTCAGGCGTGAATGTCAGGTCCATAGCGCTACCTCACGCTGCGAGATTGGTGAGCGCCGCATGGCGGCGCAGATGAAGATCGGGGCCGCCGACGATGGCGTCGAGCGCGACCACGCGCTTGAGATAGCCGCCGATCTCGAGCTCGTTGGTGACGCCCATGCCGCCATGCAGCTGGATCGCCTGCTCCGCCACGAAGCGCGCGGCGCGCGAAACCTTCGCCCAGGCGCCGGCGACGGCGCGGCCGCGCGAACGCGCATCCTCGTCGTCGGCGTGCATGGCGGCGCGCAAGGCCATCGAGCGCGCCTCCTCGCAGGCGATCGACATGTCCGCCATGCGGTGCCGCAGCGTCTGGTTGACGGCGAGCGGCTTGCCGAACTGGACGCGGATTTTCGTATACTCGATGGTCGCCGCGGTGGCGGCTTCCATCAGGCCGACAAGTTCGGAGCAATAGGCCGCCGTCGCGCGATCGTAAGCGTGCCGGATCGCCGCGAAGGCGTTGTCCGACAGCAACGCCTCCGCGCCGACGTCCACGCCCGCAAGCGTCACGCGCGCCGCGCCCGCGCCATCGACAGTCGCATGGCCGTCGACCGTCACCCCCTTCGCGTCGCGCGCGACGACGAACAGCGCGACGCCGGTTTCATCGCGTGTCGCGCCGGAGAGGCGCGCGGATACGATGAAGCGATCCGCGACATCGCCGCCGAGCACGGCGATCTTCCTGCCGTCGAGAACGAAGCCCGCGCTGCTCTTCTTCGCCGTCGTCGCGACATGCGCGAGATTGTAGCGCGCGCCCTCTTCCGCATGGGCGAGCGCGAGACGCAGCGAGCCATCCGCCAGTCCCGGCAGCAGCGCCGCGCGCTGCGCCTGATTGCCCGTCGCCGCGACGAGCCCGCCCGCGAGCACGACGTTTGCGACATAATTCGAGCGCGCGCGATGCCGGCCCATCGCTTCGGTCACGATGGCGACGTCGACGATCCCCTGCCCCAGCCCGCCGTCTGCCTCCGGCAGCGGCAGGGCGAGCCAGCCCATGTCGGCCATTTCTTTCCACAGATCTGTCGCGCCCGGCTTCTGCGCGCGCGCGGCCAGAAGATTGTTGGCGCTTTCGCCGAGCAACCGCTGCTCGTCGGAATAGGAGAGGTCCATTTTCAGCTCTTCTTGTTCAGCGAAGGATCCATGCGCGAGCGCACGGAAGGGTGGAGGCCCGAGGGATCGACGATCACGCCGAACTTCATCATGTTGTGCGCGTGGCAGAGGTGATGCAGCGCGAAGGCCTGTTCGATCGCGCTGTTCTGGCCCTGAATGTCGAGCGTGCGGTTGATCGCATCCTTCACGGTCTTGACCGCGAAGCTCGGCTTCGATGCGATCTTGCTCGCGAGCGCGAGCGTGAAATCCGCAAGTTTTTCACGCGCGACGACATGATTGACCATGCCGAACGACCGCGCCTCCTCAGCCGTCCACGAATCCCCGGTCCACAGCATTTCCTTGGCCTTGCGCGGCCCGAGTTCCCACGGATGCACGAACCATTCGACGCCGCACACGCCCATGGCGACGACGGGATCGCAGAAGGTCGCGTCGTCGCTGGCGACGATGAGGTCGCAGGCCCACGCCAGCATCAGCCCGCCGGCGAGGCACTTGCCCTGCACCTGCGCGATGGTGGGCTTGGAGAGATTGCGCCAGCGCCGCGTGTTCTGCAGGTAGATTTCCTGCTCGCGCGCATAGCGCCCTTCCGCGCCTGCATCCTCGAAGCCGCCCCAGGTCGAGACGACGGGAAAATCACGGCCGAGTTTCTTCTCGCCCGTGTCGCGCAGATCGTGGCCCGCCGAAAAATGTGGATCGGCGCCGGCCAGAATAATCACCTTCACCGCATCGTCCGCCACCGCGCGGTCGAAGGCGTCGTTGAGCTCGTAGGTCATGTCGAGGTTCTGCGCATTGCGCGCGTCCGGCCGGTTCATCACGATCCGCGCGACGCTCTCGGCCGGCCTCTCGTAAAGGATCGTGAAATAGGTCGCAGACATGAAACCTCGCATGGGCCCGCCGTGCGCGATGGGCGACTACAGCGGTTCTCGTTTCCTCGTCGGGCCCGTTGGCCGGGCTCCGCATCTTTTCGCCGGACAAAATGTCGAACAATCTTGCATGACGCGCCGCCACCATTGCGCAGCCGCGCATCCGTTTCAAGCCGATTTCGCGCACATGAGACCGTCGCCGCTGGCCATCGTCCGCATGGCGGAATATGAAGACGGAAAGTCTTGATCCAGGGGAGAAGTTGATGGCCTATCGCGCGCCGGTTTCCGAAATGGTCTTCATGATGAATGCGGCGGCGGGCCTGCATGACGGCATTGCCGACGGAACCTACGCCGATCTCGCCGACGGCATGGCGGAGGCCACGCTGAACGAAGCCGCCAAATTTGCCGAGAACGTTCTGGGGCCGCTGCATCGGGTCGGCGATCAGGTCGGCGCGAAGTGGAAGGACGGCGTGGTGACGACGCCGCCCGGCTGGGTGGATGCATACAAGCAATTCGTCGAAGGCGGCTGGCAGAGCGTGACAGCTTCGGCCGATCACGGCGGCATGGGCCTGCCGCAGGTGCTGCTGGCCGGCTGCATGGACATGTGGAGCGCCGCCAACATGGCCTTCATGCTCGGCCCGGTGCTGACCTTCGGCGCCATCGACGCGCTGGAGGCGCATGCGTCGGACGCGATCAAGCACACCTATCTCGAGAAGATGATTTCCGGCGTCTGGCCGGCGACAATGAACCTGACCGAGCCGGGCGCGGGCTCCGACCTCAACCCGCTGCGCACGCGCGCCGAGCGGCAGGCGGATGGAACCTACAAAATCTTCGGCCAGAAGATTTTCATCACCTATGGCGAACACGACATGAGCGAGAACATCGTTCATCTCGTGCTCGCGCGCCTGCCCGACGCGCCGGCCGGCACGAAAGGCATCTCGCTGTTCGTCGTGCCGAAATTCTTCGTCAACGCCGATGGGTCGCTCGGCGCGCGCAACGACGTGCGCTGCGCCGGCATCGAGCACAAGCTCGGCATCCACGGCTCGCCCACCTGCATCATGGTCTATGGCGACGAGGGCGGGGCGACCGGCTATCTCGTCGGCGAGGAGAACAAGGGGCTGGCCTGCATGTTCACCATGATGAACGACGCCCGCCTCGCCACCGGCCTGCAGGGCGTCGCCATCGGCGAGGCCTCCTACCAGCATGCGCTGGCCTACGCCAACGAACGCAAGCAGGGCAAGGCGGCGGGCGCGACCACGCCGCTCTCGCCGATCATCGCGCACCCCGACGTCAAGCGCATGTTGATGACCATGAAGGCGCTGACGCTGAGCGCGCGCGCCGTCTCCTATCTCACAGCCGGCGTCATCGACCGTTCGCGCCGCGCGAAAGACCCGGCGGCGCGCAAGGCGGCGGCGGAGCGCGCGGGGCTGATGACGCCGATCGCCAAGGGCTATTCGAGCGACATCGGCTGCGAGGTCGCGTCGCTGGGCGTGCAGGTGCACGGCGGCATGGGCTTCATCGAAGAGACGGGCGCGGCGCAGTTCATGCGCGACGCGCGCATCGTGCCGATCTACGAGGGCACCAACGGCATTCAGGCGATCGACCTGGTGACGCGCAAGCTGCCGATGAACGGCGGCGCCGTGATGAAGGCGGAAATCGCCGACATGCGCGCGACGGTGGAACAATTGCGCGCGACCAACGACCCTTCGTTCGGCGCGATGGCGCAGCGTCTCGGCGAAGGTCTCGACGCCTTCGAGCGCGCGACCGACTGGCTGCTCGGCAAGCTGGGCTCGAACGTGCAGGACGCGCTGGCCGGCGCCACGCCATACCTGCGTTTCTTCGGCATGATGCGCGGCGGCGCCACGCTCGGCGCAATGGCGCTGGCCGCCCACAAGGCGCGCGCGGGCGGCGACGCCGATCCCGCGCATGCAGGCCGCATCGCGACCGCGCGTTTCTTTGCGGAAAATGTCGTGGTCGGCGCCGACGGGCTGGAAGCGACGATCACCGACGCGGCGGAATCGGTGCTGACGGCCGATCTCGCGCTGGCGGGGTGAGGCGAGATCGTGAGTGGAATTCCCTCCCCCCTTGTGGGGAGGGGAGACGCCCCTAAACCTCCAGCCACTCCTCGCGCACGCGCGTATTCGCCGCAAACTCCGCCGGCGTACCCTCGAACACGATGTGCCCGTGGCCCATCACGTAGAGCCGCCGGCTGATCTTCAGCGCGATCGTCAGCTTCTGTTCGACCAGCAAAATTGAAATGCCGCGCTCCGCGATCTCGCCGAGCAGCTTGCCGACGAGTTCGACCATCATCGGCGCGAGGCCTTCGGTCGGTTCGTCGATCATCACCAAATCGGGGTCGCCCATCAGCGTGCGGCACATGGTCAGCATCTGCTGTTCGCCGCCCGACAGCACGCCGGCCGGGGTATCGGCGCGTTCTTCCAGCCGCGGAAAAATAGCGAACATGTCGCTCATCGCCCAGCGGCCGGTCTGGCGCGACGATTTCTGGCCGAGCAGAAGATTCTGCCGCACGGTCAGGCTCGGGAATATGTCGCGGTTCTCAGGCACATAGCCGAGGCCGAGGCGGGCGATCTGGTGCGGCTTGAGGCCGGCGATCTCGCGGCCCTTGAAGCGGATCGAGCCCAGCGGCGGCACGTCTCCCATGATCGCCTTGATCGTGGTCGAACGTCCGACGCCGTTGCGGCCCAGCAACGAGACGATCTCGCCCTCGTCGACATGGAAATCGACGCCCTGCAATATGTGGCTCTTGCCGTAATAGGCGTTGAGGCCGGAGACTTCGAGCAGCGCGCCCATCAATGCGCCTCCTCGCCGAGATAGGCCTCGCGCACCGCCTTGTTGGCGCGGATTTCGGCCGGCGCGCCCGTGGCGATGATCTGCCCGTAGACAAGCACGGAAATGCGGTCGGCGAGGCCGAACACCACGCTCATGTCGTGCTCCACCATCATCAGCGTGCGCCCCTCCGACACCTTGCGGATCAGTTCCACCGCCTGCTCGGTCTCGGTATTGCTCATGCCCGCTGTCGGCTCGTCCAGCATGATGACGTCGGCGCCGCCGGCGATGGTGATGCCGATCTCCAGCGCGCGCTGCTCGGCATAGGTGAGGATGCCGGCCGGCGTGTCGCGCCGCGCGGTCAGGCCGATCAGCTCCAGCACTTCTTCGGCGCGCTGGTTGGCGTCGCGCAGGCGGTCGACGAAGCGCCAGATCGAATATTTGTAACCGAGCGACCACAGCACGCCGCAGCGGATGTTCTCGAACACCGACAGTTTCGGAAAGATGTTCGTCACCTGGAACGAGCGCGACAGGCCGCGCCGGTTGATCTCGTAAGGCGCGAGCCCGGTGATCTCGTCGCCCTTCAGCACGATCGAGCCCGACGTCACGCCAATGCGTCCGCTGATGAGATGAAACATGGTCGACTTGCCGGCGCCGTTCGGGCCGATGATGGCGTGACGTTCGCCGGACCGCACTTCCAGATCGAGGCCGCGGATGATCGCGGTCGGCCCGAAACTCTTGCGCACGTCCTTGAGGGCGAGAGCGGCGCTCATGCCTGTTTCCCCTCGGCTTGCGCGGCGGCCCAGGCGTCGTCGATGCGCGGCCAGACGAGTTTGAGACACAAGGCGCCGCCGAAGAACAGAACGAGCGCGACCAGCCAGGGGACCGGCGAAGCAGCGTCGAAACCGATGCGGAAGAGTTGCATCCGCCCGCCTTCGCTGGCTGCCTCGACAAGCATGTGATGCGCCATCTCGATCAGCGCGATCCCGCCAAGGACGAGCGCGGCCAGCGGAACCGCCGCCATGAGATAGGACGGGACGAGCTTGAAGATGCGGCCGCCGCGCAGCAGCGGCTGGTGCAGCGCCAGCCAGCCGGCGATGCCGCCCGGCGCGAACATGACGACAAGAATGAACAGCAGGCCGAAATAGAGCATCCACGCCTTGGTGATGTCGGACAGCGATATCTGCAGGAAGGTGATGAGGATGGCGCCGATGATCGGCCCGAAGAAATGGCCGACGCCGCCGACGAAGGTCATGAGCAGCACCTGCCCCGACGCGCCCGCGCCTATGGCTTGCGAATTCATCAGCTCGAAATTGATCGCGGCCAGCGAGCCCGCCACGCCCGCAAACATCGCCGAGAGAACGAAAGCCTGGAAGCGGATGCGCTGAGTCGAATAGCCGACGAACTCCGCGCGTTCGGGATTGTCGCGCACGGCGTTGGCCATGCGCCCGAACGGCGTGCGGGTGAGCGCATACATCAGCACGATGCAGACGAGGCACCAGAAGGCGATGAGATAATAGACCTGGATCTGCGGCCCGAATTTGTAGCCGAAGAAGGGCGCGAGCTTCACGCGGTTGGTGGCGATGCCGTCCTCGCCGCCGAAGAAGGAGCGCTGGATGCCCGCAAGCGCGGCGACCAGCTCGCCAATGCCGAGCGAGATCATCGAGAAGACCGTGCCCGCGCGCCGCGTCGAGACCGCGCCGAACAGCGCGCCGAAGAACAGGCCCGCCGCCGCGCCGACGAGCGGAATGGCCGGCAGCGGCACGCCGAACTTGTTGCGCGCGACATAATTCATCGCATGCGCCGCACAGAAGCCGCCAAGCCCGTAATAGACAGCATGGCCGAAGGACAGCAGGCCGGTCTGCCCGAGCAGCACGTTGTAGGAGAGCGCGAAGATGATCATCACGCCCATCAGGCTCATCATGGTGAGGGCGAGGCCGGACGAGAACACGAGCGGCGCAAGCGCCAGCACGAGCGCAAACAGCGCGAAGGCGAGGAAAGTGCGGACTGTCTCGCTCACGACTCGCGGTTCCCGAACAGGCCGGTCGGCTTGAAGATCAAGACAAGCACCAGCATCAGATAGGGCAGAAGCGGCGCGATCTGCGCCAGCGTGACCGTGCCGAGTTCGCCCAGAACGGCGCTGGCGGCCGATGCGCCGATCACATCGGCGAGCGAGCCGTTGATCGCGACCGCGAACGTCTGCACGAGGCCGATCAGCAGCGAAGCGGCGAAGGCGCCGCCGAGTGAGCCGAGGCCGCCGACGACGATGACCACGAACAGGATCGGCCCGAGCAGCGCGGCCATCGAGGGCTGCGTAACGAGCGCCGGCCCCGCGATCACGCCTGCAAGCCCGGCGAGCGCCGCGCCGACGCCGAACACCGCCATGAACACGGTCGGCACGTCATGGCCGAGCATCGCCACCATATTGGGATGGGTGAGCGCGGCCTGAATGATGAGGCCGACGCGCGTGCGCTTGAGCACGATGATCAGAAAGGCGAACATGGCGACCGCAGTGGCCAGCATGAACATGCGGTAGGCCGGATAGGTCGTGTCGAACAATGTGAAGGCGACGAAGTCGAGGGACGGCGGCACGCGATAATCGACCGGCAGCTTGCCCCAGATCATGTTGACCAGCTCTTCGATCACGAAGGCCAGTCCGAAGGTGAACAGCAGTTCGGCGACGTGGCCGAACCTGTGCACGCGCCGCAATCCGTAGCGCTCGATCAGCGCGCCGACGAAGCCGACGAGCAGCGGCGCGAGAATGAAGCCCGGCCAGAAGCCGATGCGGCGCGAAATCTCGAAGCCGAAATAGGCGCCGATCATGTAGAAGGACGCATGCGCGAAATTCAGCACGCCCATCATCGAGAAGATGAGGGTTAGCCCGCTCGCCATCATGAACAGCAGCATGCCATAGAGCACGCCGTTCAGGGTCGAGAAGAGGATGAGCTGGAGCATGGAATGGACACCGACGCTGGCCGTCCCCTCTCCCCGTATGCGGGGAGAAGGAAAGGGTGAGGGGCCGGGGGAGTGGAGAGACTCGTCGTCGCTCCCGGCCCCTCATCCGGCCTTCGGCCACCTTCTCCCCGTGAACGGGGAGAAGGACGCAGCCGGCCTTACGGCCGCTCCATCTTGCAGGTCGTCGGCACCATCGTGTCGGCGGCGGCGATCTTGCCCTTCACGGTCCAGCCCCAGCCGGTGTTCTCCTCGTCGAACTTCTGGCCCGAGACGAGAGGACCGAACGAGCGGAGGTACATGTCCTGGAAGAACTGGTGATCGTCCTTGCGCATGACGCCCTGTCCGCCGTCGAAAACGTCGGCGGTCATGCCTTCGAGCTTGAGGGCCACGGCCTTCGGATCGAGGGAATTGGCCTCCTTAACGGCCTTCGCGAACATGCGCATTTCGTTGAAGGCGCGCGGATACCAGATGCCGATGCCGAGCTTCTTGCGGAACTCGGTTTCCGTCTTCTGCGCGGCTTCGGTCGCCGTGTTCGGATCGCCCTCGACGATGTCGTGCACCTTGCCCGCAAGGCCGGTCTGCTTGATAGCCGTCGGGCCGCCGGCGCCGCCGGCGTAATAGGTGTACCAGTTGGCCTGCAGGCCGGCGTCGGCGGCGGCCTTCAGCAGCAGCGCGATGTCCTGGCCCCAGTTGCCGGTGATGACCGAATCCGCGCCCGAAGCCTTGATTTTCGCGATGTAGGGCGCGAAATCGGTGATCTTCAGCAGCGGATGCAGTTCGTCGCCGACGATCTGAATGTCGGGACGCTTTTCCTTCAGCATGGCCGCTGCGATCTTGCGCACGCCCTGGCCGAACGAATAGTCCTGATTGATCAGGTAGACTTTCTTCACGTCCGGCTGCGTCTTCAGATAGCTGGTGATCGCCGCCATCTTGATCGAGGAATTGGCGTCCCAGCGGAAATGCCAGAACGAGCATTTCTCGTTGGTGAGCGCATCGTCGACCGCCGCATAGTTGAAGAACAGCACTTCCTTGCCGGGATTGCGGTCGTTGAACTTGGTCACGAAATCCGACAGCGCGGCGGCGACCGACGAACCGTTGCCCTGCGTGACATAGCGCGCGCCGGCGTCGATCGCCTTCTGCGCCTGCACGACCGCTTCCTGTGGATTGGTCTTGTCGTCGAGCGGCAGGATCTCGATCTTCTTGCCGAGCAGCCCGCCCTGGCCGTTGATCTCGTCGGCGAGCCAGTTGAACGTCTTCAGGCCGCCCTCGCCGACCGACGCGCCGCCGCCCGACAGCGGATCGATATAGCCCAGCTTGACGGTTTCCTGAGCGCTGGCGGCTCCGGCGGCCAGCATGGCCGCGACGCAGACGCCCAAAGTGAGATAACGCATTTCCACCCTCCGGTCATTGTATTTTGGTTGGGCGGATAATCGACATGCGTCACCGGCATGTCAATCATGCGGACAGACCTTTGCCGTCGTCGCGCAGGAAAACGTAAATCGCCGGGATCACGAGAATGGTGAGCGCGGTCGAGGAAATCAGGCCGAACACCATCGAGATCGCCAGCCCCTGAAAGATGGGGTCGGTGAGAATGAAGGCCGCGCCGATCACCGCCGCCGCCGCGGTGAGGAAAATCGGCTTGAAGCGGATCGCCCCCGCATCGATCAGCGCGCGACGCAATGTCACGCCCTGCGCCCGCCGATGGCGGATGAAATCCACCAGCAATATCGAATTGCGGACGATGATCCCCGCAAGCGCGATGAAGCCGATCATCGACGTCGCGGTAAAGGCCGCGTTCAGCATCCAGTGGCCCGTGAGAATGCCGATGAAGGTCAGGGGCACCGGCACCAGAATGACCAGGGGCAACTTGAACGAGCCGAATTGCGCGACGACCAGCAGGTAGATGCCGACAATCGCCACCATGAAGGCCGCGCCCATGTCGCGGAAGGTCACGTAGGTGACTTCCCACTCGCCATCCCACAGCAGCGTGGGCCTGGAATCGTCCAGCGGCTGGCCGTGATATTTGAGCGCGGGCTTGGGAGTCGCGCCGAAATCGAGTTTCGCGATCTCGTCCTCCACCGCCAACATGCCGTAGACAGGCGATTCGAAGCGGCCCGCGACTTCCGCGCTCACCATTTCCGCATAGCGCCCGTTGTGGCGGAACACCGGGAATGATGAGAGCTCGCGCGTGACTTTCACGACGTCGCCAAGTTCGACATTGGCGCCCTGCCGCGCCGTGCCGCCGGCAGGCAGCGGCGTCGTCAGAAGTTTTTCGCCCGGCGCCAGCGAGGCGCGCGGCAGCGAGACGGAAATGTCGACGGGCTTCTCACCGTCGCCGCGCTGCGAATAACCGATCCTGACGCCGCCGAACAGGGCGGCGATCGTGTCGTAGATCGCCTGCTCCTGCACGCCGTGGAATTCCAGCGCCTCCTGATCAATCGAATAACGCAGCCGCTCCTGTTGCACGCCGAAACTGTCGTCGGTATCCACGACGAAATCGACCCTGGCGAACGCCTGCCTCACCTTGGCCGCGATCTCGCGCCGCGCCTGCGGCGTCGGTCCGTAGATTTCGGCGAGCAGCGTCGAGACGACGGGCGGCCCCGGCGGCACTTCCACCACCTTGACCGAGGAATGATCCGGCAGTTTCAGATCGGCGAGCCGCTGGCGAATGTCGAGCGCGATCGCATGGCTCGCGCGCTTGCGATGGTCCTTCGGCGTCAGGTTGATCGAGAGGTCGCCGAGCTCCGGCGTCTGGCGCAGATAATAGTGCCGCACGAGCCCGTTGAAATTGAACGGCGCTGACGCGCCCGCATAGGCCTGGATCGAGACGAGTTCGGGAAGATCCCTCAGCTTTTGCGCGGCGTCCCGCAGCACGCGCTCGGTCTGTTCGAGCGAGGCGCCGCGCGGCAGATCGACCACGACCTGAATTTCCGACTTGTTGTCGAACGGCAGCAGTTTGACGCGCACGCTCTTGGTGTAGAACAGGCCGAGCGAGGCGAGCGTCAGGCCGCCGACGACGAACAGGAAGATTTTCGAGCGCTTGCGGCCTGCGAGCAGCCATGTTGCGATCCTCGTATAGGCGCGGCCCATCGCGCCGGGATCGTCGTGATCGTCCGCTTTCGCCTTGCCGCTCTCGAAATGGCGGCGTGCGATCTTCAGCAGCAGCCAGGGCGTGATCGTCACGGCCACGAAGAACGAGAACAGCATGGCCATCGAGGCATTGGCCGGAATGGGGCTCATGTAGGGCCCCATCATGCCGCTCACGAACATCATCGGCAGGAGCGCCGCGACGATGGTGAGCGTGGCGACGATGGTGGGATTGCCGACTTCCGCGACCGCTTCGACGGCAGTTTCAACCAGCCCTCGACTTCCTCGCAGGTTCCAGTGGCGCACGATGTTCTCGACCACGACGATGGCGTCGTCGACGAGAATGCCGATCGAGAAGATGAGCGCGAACAGGCTGACGCGGTTGATCGTATAGCCCATCAGCCACGAGGCGAACAGCGTCAGCAGGATGGTGGTCGGAATGATGACGGCGACGACGACGCCCTCGCGCCAGCCGATCGCCAGCGTGATGAGAATGACGATGGATACGGTGGCGAGGGCGAGGTGGAACAAAAGCTCGTTGGCTTTCTCCGTCGCCGTCTCGCCGTAGTTGCGCGTGACATCCACGGTCACGTCCGCCGGCAGAATGGTTCCGCGCGCATTCTCGAGCCGCTGCAATATTTCATGCGCCACCGTCACGGCGTTGGCGCCCTTGCGCTTGGCGAGGGCGAGACTGACGGCGGGGCGCGTGTCCAGGCCGCCCTTGCCGTCCGGCGTCATGGTCCAGGCGCGGCGGTCGTTCTGCGCGGCGCCGACGATCACGTCGGCGACGTCCTTGAGATAGACGGGCCGCCCGTCGCGCGTGGTCAGCAGCAATTGCCCGATGTCGGCAATGCCCTGCAATGTCTGGCCGGCGACGACCGGGAAAGATTTGTTGTCGTGGCGCAGCGCGCCCGCCGCGAAACTGCGGTTGGCCTGCGCCGCCTTGTCGACGACCTGCGCCAGCGTCATGCCGTATTGCGCGAGCCGCTCGGGATCGGGCTCGATCCGGATCTGGCTCGCCGAACCGCCGACGATGAAACTCGCGCCGATATTGTCGACCTTGGCGAGGTCGTGCTGCAATTCCTCGGCGACGCGCTGCAGACCGTTGTCGGTCCAGCGTGCGGCGGCCTCGGGCCTTGCGGCCAGAGTCAGCACGACGGTCGCGACATCGTCGATGCCGCGCCCGACGATCAGCGGCTCGGGCAACCCCTTGGGCAGTTCGGAAATATGCGCGCGGATTTTTTCGTGCACGCGCAGGATCGCGGCGTCGGAATCCGTGCCGACCAGGAAGCGCGCGGTGACGAGAACATTGTCGTCCTGCGATTGCGAATAGACATGCTCGACGCCATTAATGCCCTTGACGATATCCTCGAGCGGGCGCGTGACGAGTTCGACGGCGTCGGCGGCCTTGTAGCCGTTGGCGGGCACGACGATGTCGACCATCGGCACGCTGATCTGCGGCTCCTCCTCGCGCGGCAGCGCGATCAGCGCGATCGCGCCGACGATGATGGCGGCGAGCAGCAGCAGCGGCGTCAGCGGCGAGACGATGAAGGCGCGCGTCAGCCGGCCGGAAACGCCGGGATCGGTCACGATCTGGTCGCTCATGGCGTCAGCAGCACGTCGCCGTCGGCGACGCCCGACAGGATTTCGACGCCGTCGGGCAGGACTTCGCCGGTCTGCACGACGATCTCGCCGCCGCCCTTCAGCCGCACGAATTTCACGCCCGCGCGCTCGAACACGGATGCCGCCGGCGCGACGATGGTCCTGCGCTGGCCGGTCGAAACATAGACGCGCGTGCGCTCGCCGACGAAATAGGCGCCGATTCCCGGCGCGTCGACGTCGGCGATCACACGTCCGCCGGCGATCTCGGGATAGACGATGCGCACGATGCCTTCCTGCGCGGCTTTCAGGCCGCCGGCCTCGCCGCGCGCGGCCAGCAGCACCTTGTCGCCGGCGCGCATGAAGCGCGCATGCCGCTCAGGCAGTTGCAGACGCAGGATGTATTGCTCCTCCGCGATGGTCGCGACCGTCTCGCCCGGCAGCAGCACGCGGCCGGGCGAGACCGGCACGGTCAGCACCCGGCCTGCGCCCGGCGCGAGCACGGCGCCTTCCGCGCTCTGCTGCACCACCACGTCGCGATCCGACTTGATCGCCTGCAAGGTGCGTTCCCCCATGTCGAGCGCGGCTTTCGCCTGATCATATTGCGCCTGCGTGCTCACGCCGCGCCGCACGAGCTCGGCTATGCGGTCGAAGTCGGCCTGCGCCTTGTCGCGCGCCGCCTGCTGCGCCTTGATGCGCGATTCGAGTCCCTGCATCTGCAGAGACAGTTTCTGATCGACGACGCGCGCGATCTCCTGGCCCGCGGCGACGACATCGCCTTCGCGGATCTTGAGTTGCGCGATCACGCCGCCGATCCGCGCGCGCGCCACCAGTTGGCGCACCGGCTCCACGGTCGCGATCACCGCCTTGCGGTCGTCGATCTCGCGCGCATGCACGGCGAATTCCCCTGCCGCCGCGCCATGCCCCAGGACAGTCATCAGCAACGCGGCCAAACTCCAGACCCGCATATCCAGCGTCCTCTCCGATTGGATTTGACGTTTATATCTTAATATGCGAATATTGCAATATGAAAGCCGATGATCTTGCGGCGCAGGCCTCGCAGGCCGAGACCATGCTCAAGGCGCTGGCCAACCGCAGCCGCCTGATGATCCTGTGCGACCTTTACCGGCGCGAGCGTTCGGTCGGCGAATTGTGCGCATCGCTCGATCTCAGCCAGCCCACCCTGTCGCAGCATCTCGCGCGGCTGCGCGCCGATGGCCTCGTGCACACGCGGCGCGACGCGCAGAAAGTCTGCTATTCGCTCGCCGGCGCCGATGTCGAACGCATGATCGGCCTGCTGCACGACATGTTCTGCGCGCCCGGATGCGCCCTGCCCGATCCCCTCACGACCAAAAGGAAAGCCAGATGAACGTCGATTCCTTCGTCATGCGCTTCGCAGGCGTCTTCATCCTCGCCTCGCTCGCGCTCGCCCATTGGCATTCCCCGAACTGGCTGTGGTTCACGGCTTTCGTCGGCGCCAATCTGCTGCAGGCCTCCTTCACCGGCTTCTGCCCGCTGGCGATAATCCTCAAGCGCCTCGGCATGCAGCCCGGCTGCGCTTTCGACTGACGCGAGCGCGCGATCGTCCTGCCGCGCGAAAGCTCATACGATTGCGAATATGATGATTTTATTCTATATCCGTCGGTCAATGGATCGGCGCGGTCGGCGCGGCTCGCGCGCTGCGCCCGCCGATGTCCTCAACGGATCGACTGACCGATGGCAGCTGCGCTCAAGACCCTGGACCGACCGAATTCGACTGACGCGCAGAAAGCCGCCGCTGGCGATTTCGCCATGATGGCGGAGAAAGCGCGCGAGGCGAGCGACTTTCTCAAGGCGCTCTCGCACGAATCGCGCCTGCTGCTGCTCTGCGCGCTCTCGGAGGGCGAACGCTCGGTCGGCGAGCTCGAGACCATTCTGGGCGAACGGCAGTCGACAGTGTCGCAGCAACTCGCGCGCCTGCGCCTCGACCGTCTGGTGACGACGCGCCGCGACGGCAAGACGATCTATTATTCGCTGGCCGACGACAACGTCCGCGCCATTCTCGAGGCGCTGCACAAGGCGTTCTGCGAGCCTGCGCCCGCGGCCCCGGCCAGGGCGAAGCCTTCAGCGGAGCGCAAGCCCGGACCTGCGCGCCGCTGACGCTGCGCTCGCGCTTTCAGTTCACCACGATACGCGGCGCGGGTCGCGCGCCCGTCGCCCCGCCCGTCAGACTGTCCCACGCCTTTTTCGCGATCGCGACATAGGCCTGCGCCTGCGGGCTGTCCGGCGATCCCGCGACGATGGGAACGCCCGCGTCCGACGTCTCACGGATCGACATGTGCAAAGGCGCTTCGCCGAGGAACGGCGCGCCGAGCTTTTCCGCCTCGTGCCGCGCCCCGCCATGGCCGAACAGGTCGGACCGCCCGCCGCAATGCGGGCAGAGAAAATAGCTCATGTTCTCGACCACGCCGACGATCGGCACATGCACCTGCTGGAACATGGCGATGCCGCGCCTGGCGTCGATCAGCGCCAGATCCTGCGGCGTCGAGACGATGATCGCGCCGGCGAGCGGCACGCTCTGCGCCAGCGTCAATTGCGCATCGCCGGTGCCGGGCGGCATGTCGACGACGAGCACGTCGAGATCGCCCCAGTCGACATCTTCCAGAAGCTGTTTGATAGCCGACATCACCATCGGCCCGCGCCACACGATCGGCGCCTCGTCGTCGACCAGAAAGCCGATCGACATCACCTTGACGCCGAAACTCTCCTTCGGCGCCAGCTTGCCGTCGGCCGCCATCTCGGGCTTGCCCTTGATTCCGAACAGGCGCGGCATCGACGGACCATAGACGTCGGCGTCGAGCACGCCGACCTTCAGCCCCTGCCGCTTCAGCGCGAGCGCGATGTTGCAGGCCGTGGTCGACTTGCCGACCCCGCCCTTGCCGGAAGCGACCGCGATGATCCTGCCGATCCCCGCCGCGCCGCCCTTGGCGGCGGGCTTGGCCGCTCCGGAAGAGCGCACGGGCTGCGCGCGCTGTCCGCCGCCCTGCTCGGCGTCGCTGGTCAGCGTCACATAGGCGGCGGTCACGCCAGGCAATTTCTTGATGACCGATTCCACACGCCCGCGCATCGGCTCGAGCGCCTGCACCTTGCCGGGCTCGACATTGATCGAGACGAAGACCTTGCCGTCGCGCACGTTGACGCCGCCGAGCGCGCCCGATTTGGCCAGCGTCTTCGAGGCGTCGGGCCCCGGAAGATCGGCGATCGCCGCCAGAACCTGCTGCTGCGTGACGCTCATGTCTTGTCCTCGTTCGTTTCCTCGTCGGCGCCGGGGCGCCAATGCCAGTCCAGTTTTTCCCGCAGGCGCACCACCGTGCCCACGATGACGATGGTCGGCCCGCGCAAGCCCGCCGCCCGCGCCCGCGCCGCTATGTCGGCCACCGTGCCGATCACCACGCGCTGGTTGGGCCGCGTGCCGTTGTCGACGATCGCCGCCGGCAGGTCGGGCGCGGCGCCATGTGCGATGAAAGCCGCCGTCAGCTCCTCTATATGGTTCAGCCCCATGTAGACGGCCACCGTCTGGCCGGGCCGGATCACGCTCGACCAGTCGAAATCGACCGGCCCGCTCTTGCTGTGCGCGGTGACGAAGATGCAGGCCTGCGCATGGTCGCGGTGCGTGAGGGGGATGCCGGAATAGGCCGAGCAGCCGATGGCCGCCGTCACGCCCGGGCAGACCTGGAAGGGAATGCGGTTTTCGGCCAGCCGCTCGATCTCCTCGCCGCCGCGCCCGAACACGAAGGGATCGCCGCCCTTCAGCCGCAGCACGCGTTTGCCGGCGCGCGCGAGGCGCACCAGCATGTCGCTGATCTCCTCCTGCGGCACGGGATGGTCTTTTGGCCTTTTGCCCACATAGATGCGCTCGGCCTCGCGCCGCGCCAGCGCGACGATGGCGGGATCGACGAGCCGGTCGTAAAGCACGACGTCGGCCCGCTGCATCAGCCGCAGCGCGCGAAACGTGAGTAGGTCCGGATCGCCCGGCCCGGCGCCGACGAGATAGACCTCGCCCATCGTCTCGTCGGCTGCGCGGGCGGCCGCGTCCACATCCGCGGCAAGCGCGCGCGCCGCGCGGTCGGCGTCGCCCGCCAGCACCATTTCGGCGACCGGCCCGTCCAGCATCCGCTCCCAGAAGCGCCGGCGCCCGGCGGCGTCGGCAATCTTGCCGTTCACCGTCGCGCGACAATCGCGCACGAAATCGGCGAGCCGGCCGAAAGCGGCGGGAATGGTCGATTCCAGCCGCGCCTTGAGTATCCGCCCGAGGATTGGCGAGGCGCCGCCGGTCGAGATCGCCACCACGACGGGGCTGCGGTCGACGATGGACGGCAGGATGAAATCGCAGAGATCGGGCCGCGTCGCGGTATTCACCAGCGCGCCCGCCTGCCGGGCGAGGCCGTGCGCCCGCTCGTCCTGCGCCCGGTCGTCGGTCGCGACCACGCAGACGGCCAGGCCTTCGAGTTCCGCCGCCTGCGGCCAGCGCGCTTCCCGCGCGAAGGCGAAAGCTTCGGCGACATCGGTGAATTCATCCGAGAGGGCGGGCGCGAAAACCGTGACGTCGGCGCCGGCGCGCAGCAACGTTTCGGCGCGCCGCGCAGCCGCGAGCCCGCCGCCGATCACGGCCGCCCGTTTGCCCCGCAGCGAGAGGAAGATCGGCAGATGCTCCATAAGGCGACGTATCCCGGAAATGCGTGGAGCCTGCAAGAACATTGCCGCGCCGCGCCGGGACCGCCGGCCTCCGGCCGGCTCCGCGCCGGCTAGGGCCAGCGCCGCAAAGCCCTTAAGATCGCCGCAAACGCTCAACGGCGCCGGACCGGCGCGGAGGAAAACGGAAAATGACGCGTCGGATCGAGGGGGACTTCGACTATATCGTCGTCGGCGCGGGCACCGCGGGCTGCATCGTCGCCAATCGCCTGTCCGCCGATCCCGCAAAGCGCGTGCTGCTGCTGGAGGCCGGCGGGCGCGACAACTGGATCTGGTTTCACATACCCGTCGGCTATCTCTTCGCCATCGGCAATCCGCGCTCGGACTGGATGTTCAAGACGCAGGCCGAACCCGGCCTCAACGGCCGTTCGCTCGGCTATCCGCGCGGCAAGGTCGTCGGCGGCTCCTCCGCCATCAACGCCATGATCTCCATGCGCGGGCAGGCCGCCGATTACGATCACTGGCGCCAGCTCGGCCTGCCCGGATGGGGGTGGGACGACGTGCTGCCGGCGTTCAAGCGGCTGGAGGATCATTTTCTGGGGGCAAGCGAGCACCATGGCGTCGGCGGCGGCTGGCGAATCGAGGCGCCGCGCATCTCGTGGCCCGTGCTGAACGCGGTCGCCGATGCTGCGGTCGAAATGGGCGTTCCGCGCACACCCGACTTCAACACTGGCGACAACGAGGGCGTCGGCTATTTCCACGTCAACCAGAAAGCCGGCCGCCGCTGGTCTTCCGCGCGCGGATTTCTGAACCCCGCCCTTGCGCGCGCCAACCTGCGACTGGAGACCGGCGTCGAGGTCGATAGCCTCATTCTGGAGAACGGCCGCGCCATCGGCGTCCGCTTCCGGCAAAACGGCGAAATGGTGGAGGCGCGGGCGCGCGGCGAGGTACTGCTGTGCGCAGGTTCCATCGGCTCGATCCAGGTTTTGCACCGCTCAGGGATCGGCCCCGGCGAATGGCTGGCGCCGCTGGGCATCGACGTGACGCACGATCTGCCGGGCGTCGGCCGCAACCTTCAGGATCATCTGCAGCAGCGCGCGATCTACAAGGTGCAGGGCATCCGCACGCTCAACGAAACCTATTGGTCGCTGCCGCGCCGCGCGTGGATGGGGGTCGACTACGCATTGCGGCGGCGCGGGCCCCTGACCATGGCGCCCTCGCAGCTCGGCATTTTCACGCGCTCGGGTCCGGGCAAGGAGCGCGCCGACATCGAATTCCACGTCCAGCCTTTGTCGCTGGACAAGTTCGGCGAGCCGCTCCATCGCTTTCCCGCCATCACGGTCGCCGCCTGCAACCTGAGGCCGAGTTCGCGCGGCGTGGTGAGGATCGCCTCCGCCGAACTCGGCGCGCCGCCGCATATCGCGCCGAATTATCTTGCGACGGACGACGATCGCCAGGTCGCCGCCGACGCGATCCGCGTGACGCGCCGCCTGATGCGCCAGCCGGCGCTGCAACCCTACCGTCCGGAAGAATACCTGCCCGGCCCCGCCGTCGGCGACGACGACGCGGCGCTCGCAACGGCCGCCGGCGATATCGGCACGACGATCTTCCATCCCGTCGGCACGGCCAGGATGGGCCTCGCCAGCGACCCGCAGGCCGTCGTCGACGAACGCCTGCGCCTGCGCGGCGTTGCAGGCCTTCGCGTCATCGACGCCTCGATCATGCCGACGATTACGTCGGGCAACACCAATACGCCGACCGCGATGATCGCGGAAAAGGGCGCGGGCTTCGTGATCGAGGACGCGCGATAGGCGGCGCGTTCTCGCAAGCTCATCGCTTCCGCCACCCCTCTTGCCGGGAAGCGCCGACAGCGCGCCTCGAAACGATCGCCGTCATTGCGAGCGAGGCTCCGCGCAATGAGCGCATGTTTCGATGACGATTCCGCCTCCCGCCACGCTCGCTTGACCGCAAGTCGACATAATATATAGTCATATTGCAATATATGAATAAAAAGCGCGTGATCGAACGGCGCGCAGGGCGGCGACGACAGGGAGGAAGACATGGCGGACATCGTCATCATGGGCGCGGGCCTCGCCGGCGCCATCATGGCTTATGAAATGAAGGACCGGATGCGGCCGGAGGACAATCTCACGGTCGTCACCAAGGATCCCGTCTATCACTTCGTTCCCTCCAACCCGTGGGTCGCGGTCGGCTGGCGCACGCGCGAGGCGATCCAGGTCGATCTCGCCCCGACCTTCGCGCGCCGCGGCATCGCTTTCAAACCCGTTCCGGTTGCAAAGGTCTCGCCGCACGACAGCACGATCGAACTCGAGGACGGCTCGAAACTCGTCTACGACTACCTCATCATCGCGACCGGCCCCGAACTCGCCTTCGACGAAATCGAGGGCCTCGGACCGGACGGCTTCACCAGTTCGATCTGCCACGTCGACCATGCGCTGAAGGCTTCCGTCTCCTTCGAGGAATTCTGCAAGAACCCGAAGCCCATCGTCGTCGGCGCGGCGCAGGGCGCGAGTTGCTTCGGCCCGGCCTATGAATTCACCTTCATCCTCGACACCGAACTGCGCCGCCGCAAAATTCGCGACCGCGTGCCGATGACCTTCGTGACAGCCGAACCCTATATCGGCCATCTCGGCCTCGATGGCGTGGGCGACACCAAGGGCCTGCTCGAAGGCGAGATGCGCCAGCATCACATCAAGTGGATGACCTCGACCCGCGTCAAAAAGGTCGAGGACGGCAAGATGCACGTCGAGGAGATCAATCCCGACGGCTCGGTGAAGGCTGCGAGCGAACTGCCGTTCGGCTTCTCGATGATGCTTCCCGCGTTCCGCGGCATCAAGCCGCTGATGGGGATCGAGGGCCTCGTCAATCCGCGCGGCTTCGTCATCGTCGACAAGCACCAGCAGAACCCGACCTACAGGAACGTGTTCTCGGTCGGCGTCTGCGTCGCCATTCCGCCGATGGGCCCGACGCCGGTCGCCTGTGGCGTGCCGAAGACCGGCTTCATGATCGAATCCATGGTGACGGCGACAGCGCTCAACATCGGCGCGCTGCTGCGCGGCCAGCAGCCGAACCATCAGGGAACGTGGAACGCCGTCTGCCTCGCCGATTTCGGCGATTCCGGCGTCGCCTTCGTCGCGCAGCCGCAACTGCCGCCGCGCAACGTCAACTGGGCTTCCTCCGGCAAGTGGGTGCACGCGGCCAAGATCGCCTTCGAGAAATATTTCATCCACAAGATGCGCAAGGGCGAAAGCGAGCCGTTCTACGAGACGGCGGCGCTCAACATGCTCGGCATTTCCAAGCTCAAGCAGGTCGTCACCGACTGACCTTCCGATTCGGCGAACGGCGGATTAGCCTGCCGCGCTCGCTTCGCGAGAACGCCCGGCGGCGCTTGGCCAAAGGGCGGTCACTCCCGGTCTGACCCATGGCCCCGTCGTTCGCCACGCATTCGGCGCAAGCGAAACTTGCATCCATCTTCCCGTTCCTGCGGTGGGCGCCGCTGGTCAACGGGCGGACGATGCGCGCCGATCTTCTGGCGGGGCTGACCGGCGCCATCGTCGTGCTGCCGCAGGCCGTCGCCTTCGCCACCATCGCCGGGTTGCCGCCGCAATACGGCCTCTACGCCTCGATCGTACCGACGATCGTGGCGGCCCTGTTCGGCTCGTCGTGGCATCTGGTCGCCGGCCCCTCCACCACCGCCTCGCTGGTTCTGGCGGCCTCGCTCTCCGCCTTCGCCGCGCCCGGCACGCCCGATTACGTGCAGTTCGCCATGACGCTGGCGATCATGACCGGGCTGATCGAACTGGCGCTCGGCCTGTTCAAGCTCGGAATCATCGTCAATTTCATCTCCCATTCCGTCGTCATCGCGTATACGGCCGGCGTCGGCATGCTCATCATCGCCACCCAGGCGCCGCATCTGTTCGGCCTGACCGTCCCCTCGAGCCACGATTTCCTGATCGCCATCCGGCAGACGATAGACGCCCTGCCGACGATCTCGCCCGTCGAGACTGTCGTCGCCTTCTCCACGCTCGGCGCGGGCGTCGCCGCGCGAAAATATCTGCCGCGCATTCCCTACATGCTGCCGGCGCTGCTGGCCGGCGGGCTCGTGGCGGCCGCCTTCAACGCCTGGCGGCCGGGCGCGGCGGCGGTCGTCG